>NZ_JBWCCL010000003.1:0-453190 GCF_056279465.1 Peribacillus sp. TE19612
ATAGACAAAAGACAATTGAAACTTTGGACAATAAAGAAATTGAGAAACTTATAAGGACAATTAGAAAAGAAAAAACGTTTATATCCTTTAGAGATTAAGTAATCATACTTGTTTTCCTAGATACTGGAGTCAGATTGTCTGAACTTGTAGGCATTGAAGTAGATGATGTTAGAGGGAACATTTATCATTATTAGAAGAACAAAGAATCTCTTTGAAAGAACGGTTTACTTATCTGAAACGACACAAGAGCAGCTAAGCAGATATATAAAGATAAGAGGAGACGTTGAGACGACTAAACTGTTTATAAGCCAGGATAATAAAGAATTAAATCGACATAGCATTCAAACTAGGCTTACTAAGTATGGGAAGAAAGCAATGATAAATAAGCGAGTTAGTCCTCATACATTTAGACATACGATGGCTAAATGTATGATTGTTTCAGGTGTGGATGCATTCTCTTTAATGCATTTACTTGGTCATACAGATATCACTGTTACTAAACGGTATGTGAATTTATGGGGACAAGATCTGGAGCAAAGGCATAAGTTGCACGGAGCATTAAAAGGATTGAAAATATAGGTAATATATCCCAATATATATATATTTTACGAACGGATGTTCGGTATTATATAATAATAAAAGAGATGGCAAATGAGTTTGGCGGCTCTACCATCTCTACACAAAAAACAGAAGGATTAACTTCTAATTAAATTTTAGCAAGTTTCTTTTTCTGTGTCAAAAGGGGAAAATGAACATGAATTTATTATCCATACTTGATGGCAATGCGTTTGTTATGTTCAATAAAGAACTAGCTCATGAAGTATCTGTGAACGGTGCAATTATTTTTGGACAGTTATGTTCAAGCTATGAAAGTTTTGGAAGTAAGAAAATGCTAACTGTACGAGATGGTAAAGATTCGATGTTGAAAGGTGTCTTTAGTATTGCCTTTTTTAGGGTATTCCCTTGTGAGCTGCCGTTAAGCACAAGTTAATAGACAAAACAAAGGAAAAAATAGCTGATTTTAAGCAGGAGAAAACTGTTCTACAATTCGATTTTTCTAGCTTTATCGACAGTGAAAAGTTAGAACCGTTTACTGTAGAACTGCCAAAATAATGCACTAGCATCTATTATGTCTACATGCACTTAGTGTTGCAACAAAATATAGTTAGGACCACGAGGACAGCGTACATTTTGGTTAGCTGTCTTTTTTATGGCAAAAGAGAATATTAAATCTAGATACAGTCTATATTATCCTTATTCAAGGGAACTATATAACCAATTAACTTAATGATGTCAGGAGCAGGGGGATTAATAATGAAAGTACTGTCGATGATCCAGCCTTGGGCAAGCTTATTTGTCCTTAGGGAAGCCGAATATGAAACAAGGACTTGGAGAACGCATTATCGGGGTCCTCTTGCTATTCATACGAGCAAAAAAGTAGATAAGCCCGCCTGTAGACTGGATGGAGTTGCCGAGCTGCTGGCTAAGCATGGGTATACAGAAGATAATCTGCCGACCGGAATGATAATTGGAGTCTGCAAGCTGAAAAACTGTTTGAAAATAGAAGAAAACAATGGAAACTGGGCGGTCTTAGAAGATAGTCGGGTTATTTCAGGGAACGACTTGTTTTTAGGGGATTACAGAGTTGGCGGCTATGCCTGGGAAATTGAGGACATGCGGATGCTCGATGAATATATTCCTGCAAAAGGGCAGCTTGGGCTGTGGGAGTTTAGCGGAAAGATATAAGTATCAAACCATAGTGGCACTGAATCTGGAAATTCTATGCTTGTGGTTCTCTTTGGGGTTGCCATTTGATTAGGAATTTACTGTTTTTTTGGTGGTTTTTCATAGTTCTAAGACTAATTTTTGCTTGTTTCCCCATTACGCGGTTCAAAAAGAGGGAGAAATATGATGGTTTTTAAGGGATATCGGTTTCCGCAAATGGGGAATTTAACATTTTTTAGCCCGACTCAAAATCGTGTTCCTCTGGAGTGCCGGTTCGACCCCGGCCACCGGTATCAAAAATGCTTATAGAATCAAGGTCTCAACTTAAATGTTGGGGCCTTTTTTCTTTGTCTTTAATACGACAAAAATAAACCAGAATCGTGTGCGGCGAATCGTGTGCGTAGGAGGTCGTAATGAGAAGACGTAAAGAATTAACGGAAGATGAACTAAGAATTATTAAGAAGAAGATTTCAGATGAAGAAGCATATGAAGCCTTTTTTAAGGACTGCTATTTAAGAAACTTAAGACCAGCGACGATTGAATACTACAAAAATGAATTTCATGGAGCAAAGAAGATAATTAATAAGCAGCTCGTTGAATGGGTAGAAAAGGACGTAGAAAGCTTAATTCTCCAGAGTAAGGAATTAATGAAAGTTACTACTATTAATACCCGGTTGAGAGCTCTAAGAGCATTCTATAACTTTTTATGTAAGAGCAAACTTATCGTTAAGAACCCAATGAGGAACATCAAATTATTAAGGGATAGACAAAAGACAATTGAAACTTTGGACAATAAAGAAATTGAGAAACTTATAAGGACAATTAGAAAAGAAAAAACGTTTATATCCTTTAGAGATGAAGTAATCATACTTGTTTTCCTAGATACTGGAGTCAGATTGTCTGAACTTGTAGGCATTGAAGTAGATGATGTTAGAGGGAACATTATCATTATTAGAAGAACAAAGAATCTCTTTGAAAGAACGGTTTACTTATCTGAAACGACACAAGAGCAGCTAAGCAGATATATAAAGATAAGAGGAGACGTTGAGACGACCAAACTGTTTATAAGCCAGGATAATAAAGAATTAAATCGACATAGCATTCAAACTAGGCTTACTAAGTATGGGAAGAAAGCAATGATAAATAAGCGAGTTAGTCCTCATACATTTAGACATACGATGGCTAAGAGGATGATTGTTTCAGGTGTGGATGCATTCTCTTTAATGCATTTACTTGGTCATACAGATATCACTGTTACTAAAAGATATGTGAATTTATGGGGACAAGATCTGGAGCAAAAACATAAGTTGCACGGAGCATTAAAAGGATTGAAAATATAGGTAATATATCCCAACTTATATTTTACGAACTAGTGTTCGGTGTATTATAATAATAAAAGAGATGGCAACTGAGTTTGGCGGCTCTACCATCTCTACACAAAAAACAGAAGAATTAACTTCTAATTAAATTTTAGCAAGTTTCCTTTTCTGTGTCAAAAGGAGAAAAAGAACATGAATTTATTATCCATACTTGGTGGCAATGCGTTTGTTATGTTCAATAAAGAACTAGCTCATGAAGTATCAGTCAACGGAGCAATTATTTTCGGGCAGTTATGTTCAAGCTATGAAAGTTTTGGAAGTAAGAAAATGCTGACTGTACGAGATGGTAAAGAGTACTTCTATTTAACTAGTGGAGTTTTGGAAGAAGAAACAGCTTTATCATACAGGCAGCAATTGAAAGCAATTAAGGATTTAGAAGATGCAGGCTATATCGAATCGGTAATCATGGGTTCACCATCTAAGAAGTACTTTCATATCACAGATAAAATAGTGCAGCAGTTACTTCCAAAAGTAGCTGTCGGCTCTGACAAAAGCGCAGACCTAAACGAGGAAAATGAACAAGAAACCTCAGTGCAGAAACAGTCTGAAGATTTTTTGAGCTATGACAAATGTGTTACCCTAGCAATGACAAAAGAGCAATCCAAGCCTGTACAAAAGTTACCAGCTTATAAAAAGAAAAATAAAAAAGAACAATATAAAAATATTAATAAATATTTTGTTAACAAAGAATCGGTTAACAACGATGAAATAATAAATAAATTAATTTCTGAATATCGATTAAAAGGATTGAGTAAAGAAGTTTGTTATAGGGTCTTAAAAGAGGTAGAAGAAAATCCTGATATAGATAACTTTGGAGCTTACTTTAGAACTTGCTTAGAAAATACCTTATATAAAAGCCAATTGAAGCATGGACAAATTGATCCTTATGAAAGATTAAAAGATTCCAATGTTCAATTGATTAACTGGTAAGATTTATATAGTACCCCAGGAGTCTCAGGATGCTCTGTATTGGTTTCCAATAAATTTTATATAGAATTATATAGGGAATAGTTTAATGGCCAATACAGAGTGATTATTAATCCCATCTAATCAATTTAGATTTAGAGCATTTTGAGGATTAATAACTTATGCTCAATTTATTTTTATATCTATATGGTTACTTAATAGTTTAAGATTATTTGTTAATAGTTTATGTTAATATAATAATGATTAGCTTATCCATAAAAGGATGTAACTGAAATGAGTGATAATCGAACTATGACTCGGAGGAACTTTTAATGAATAAATTTAAATGGGCAATGGTTGGACTTATAGCAGCTGCAGCAGTTATCTCTGTGGTAGTGACAATTTATCAGAATGCTAAAGAGTATGAAGCAAAGCAGAATGTTCCAAATGAAGGCGATATTGCTGTCATGGACGTTACGGGACATATTGAGAAAGATGAAGATATGAACGAACAAACTTCAGAAATCGGTGGAGTTCAAGATGAAACTGGCCTTACCCAAAATTCAACTCAAGAAGAAGTTATGGATGTTATGCACCATATGACTCATCAAAAAGTTATTGCTGAAGAGAAATGGGGAGCAATTGAGATGAATTCCGAAAACATCAATGCAGTTTACGAGATTGTGGTTGATAGCGAATTCATGCTTAAGAGTGATTTGTTAAATATCGTAACTGGTTGGAAAGAAGGAAACTTTGACAACGTTGCTCAAGATCATAACTACTTTTGGGATTATCAAAATGGAACTGTTGGAAAAGCTACCGGAATCCTTAACTCAGATGAAGAGGCAGAATTTATCGATAATAACTTTTAACAAAAAACGAGCCCATCGAGGCTTATTTTTTATTTTAAAATTAATATTTTATTACTCCTTTAACCAATCCCCATGCCTATCACCAGAAGTCCTACGTTGGCCCGTGTACTTGAACTTTAATTCCTTATATGAAGATATATATAAGACTCCTTCAAAATTCAACACAGAGCAATTTAGAATAAGGAGAGGATTTAATGAAAGCAGAAGAGATATTAAAATTAATTGAAGGTATGGAAAATGGAGAACGTTGGAAGTTGTTGGATATGATGTATGATGAGTATTACAATACAAGAAGCAAACCAAAGTTGGAAGAACGACTTTCTAATCTTGAGAAAGACATCGAGTACATGTCTAAAAAAATTGGAATACATGATATGTACTTCAATCGAATTCATAAAGAAGATGAAGATCGAGCTTAATGTTTGGTCTTTTATTCGATTGTTCTTTATTGGGAACACTAAATGAATAATGTAAAGTTAATTCAACATAAAATTAAAAATTCTTAAATTAATTAAGACCTTTTATAATAAGGTTTTGATTTGGTATTGAAAAATATTTTAAACTTTTTTCTGATTTTGCTTTACGTTCTTAATAACGTCCATATAATTACTCTGTAAGATGAAGAAGAAAACACACTTATGGAGGTATTTATAATGACAACTACTATTCAAATTTCTATCTACGACTGGAGCATTATGGAGGAGCTTGTTTACGAGGCTCAAATTAGCAGTATCGAAGAGTTTCTTGCTCTAACTTATCGCTTCGATAAAAAAGTAAAGTATAAAAAGGCAACTGATAAAAATTGGTATCATGCTAAAACAATGATTAAGCGACTATTTAAAAAGGATGTTGCTAAAAATCGGCCTGTAATAAAATTTGTGACCACCAACGACTTAAATAAAATTGAGGAAGAGAAACGAAAAGCTGAGGAAGAGAAACGTAAGGCTGAGGAAGAAGCCAGATTAAAGAAAGAGAAAGAAGAGCTAGAATGGGAGCAGTGGAGGAAGGCTAATCCAAAATTCACTATCGAACAAATCAAATCAATGTCTGAGGTTGAACTTACAAATCGATTAGTTGATTTATATATTGAAGACTACTATATTGGGAAAACTGATTACAATTCTTATAACGGACCTTTTAATACTTATCTTACTGAAATAGCTTATATTGAACTTCAGATATCTTCTGGATTAGCTGATCGCGCTCATTATCATGCTATGGAAGCTCTTTGTGGAGGCAAACTTACATATAAAACAAATCGACATCCAATGTCTGAAATCTTTAGACTTACCGACGACTTCGAACTTGTATCTTTAAATCGAGCTTAATGCTTGGTCTTTTTATTTTAAAATCAATATTTTATTAATCAAAACAAAAAGGACGTTAAGGTCCTTTTTCAGCTATTTTAACTAAAGTCACCCGTTGTATCGTACTGGTTTCTTGTTTTTTCTATTCCAACTAATAACAATACAACGGCAAATGCTTAATAGTTTTTCTAAGTTAACTTACCATTCATCTTTCTTGAAAATCTCAATTGTCTCCGGTGCGTTCATATTAGTTGGTTCTTTTCCGAATCTAATAATATCTTCTGGATCACTAGGAAAGCGATATGTTATCAAATTATAGTTTTCGTGACCGCTGACATCACCGCTTACATGTTCTGTTAGTAAACCAGTTTCAAGCCATTCGCCATTTTTTAATCGATAAATTTTCACCTCGAAATTCGCATCAGTAGTTCTCTCAGATTTCTTTGTGTCCTGATCCCCGGGATTTAGATAAGACTCAGTCGAGTCCCCAGTGTGGGTAGAACCCTCCCACTTTAAATATAATTGTCTATCTGTATGATTAATAAGTGTTAGCCAATGTCTGGGTCTTAGTTCTGTTAAAGCTGCCGAACACATACAAAAAGTACCATCACCTCCCCCTATTTTCAAGCAAAAGCTATTTTGGGGGCAGTCACCATCACAACCAGTATCCCCTGAAGAACCACATAGAACAAAAGTTAAATCCAACTCTGCTGGATTCATGCCTAACATTTTTCCTATTTCATTTCGATAATCCATTTCATCCATAGCGTCCCAGTATTTGATCCCGTTGCGTTTTGCAATTTTCCAACCAAATCTAGAAAACATATATTTAGGAATAGGAGGAACGTCTGAACCATAAACCGGGCCAAATCCTGGCTTATAAATAGCGTAACCGTTAATAACTCTATATACATTATTTACTAAAGAATTTGTTGGTACATATGGATAAGGAGTATACTGAGGAGCTACCCTAGAAATCGCTTGTAGGCCTGAGTTTTGAGGATATGAGTAGTTATAATTAGCCATGTGTTTCTTCCTTTCTAATTAAATCTTTCTTATCCTATGTTACGTATGCCTAAAGTGTGTTTAGTATTATAAAAAAACAACTTCCTTTACGGTGGTTTCCTTAAACTATTATAATATAATGCTTCTTTAACTATCCTGCCTTGATATTTCAATAAGGTAAATAAATTTCTCATTTTATATATCTTTAATCAATCCTCATACCTATCCTCAGAAGCTCCAAATTGACCCGTGCTGGACTCTAATTATCTGACTAATGGATATATATTAATCTTCTTAAAAGTCCCCTAGAATTCATTCTAAAAAAGTTTCTTCGTTTGATTTACGTTTTGCGTGAGCAGGATATATTAGTTATACAAAATAAATCCAATTTATCGGAGGCTTACCAAGATGCAAACTAAAACCATTTCTTTCTCAATTCCAGAATTCCTATATGAAGAATTTTCTAGCTACTGCAAATCGAATGATTTAAATAAATCTCGATATCACGAGGATTAATTTACTCATATTTAAAGGACAAAATTCAAAATGCTTCATCACCAATTTTTCAAATTATCGAAGAATGACCTTCCTACTGCTGGAAGGTTTTTTAAATTACAGAAGAACATTCAAATAGGGGGAACTATCCAATGTCAAATAATCCAATATCAAAAAAACGTATATTCAAAAGATCACTTGCTATCAAGCTAACTGAGCGAGGTCATAAGATTTTAAAAGTTGAAAAGAACAAATATAATCCAGGCTACATGGTTTATATTTTTAAATCATCCCTGCAGCTGCATGAAGATTTATGCAAAATAACTGATAGGTAACATCGAAATGTTCCACACATTTATATATATATATTGGTAACTTTTAATGTTACCTATTCACACATTCTAAGAAAACTGAGGAGACATTCAAAATGATTGAACTAAAAACCTATGCCACTAAAGAAATCTGCGAAGCTCTTAATATAAAGCAGACCTCTTTCAAATCTCATAAAGAAAAATTTCTGAAAGACTATTATTATATAGAAACTAAAGTCGGACGAAGCAAAGCTTATACTGTTACAGGTTATAAAGAGCAAGAGAAATCTAAGTTCATTAGGCTTTGCGAAAAAATAGCTGGTACCGAAGTCTATTTTCCTAAAGAAAGAACAGCAGAAAAAATATTGAAAGTTTTGTTTCAAAAAGATTATACGATTCTAGATTATGAAGACTTAGGATACGAAATACCGGATACTCTCGAAAGGCATACAGTCGGAAGGTACATTGATTTATTCAGAAATTATCATATTCTCCCTCCGAAATTGCCAAAAGAAAAACGATATTCTTTTGATAAAGATACAGGAGAATTATTCTCAAAAATTCATGATCCTAATAAATACGTTTATTACTCCGTTTCTAGAGAAGACGAATTTCGAGAAGAATTGAGCGAGCAAGAATACTTCGAAATGAGAAAGTTCGTTGAAGAAAAATATTCTGAGTATCTTTCCTATTTTATGACCGCATTGGACAGGCAGGGGAATTCAAGTGAGGACAGAGTTCAAGCAATAAAAGACTACAAAGAAGAAGCTAAAAAATCAGCTTATAAAGATTGTAAAAGAAATTACACTGGCGTTCCTATGAAGACCCTTTCTAAAGTTCCTACCATAGAAGCACTTGAGATTTTTTCTTCATATTTTAGCTTTTTCGAGGCGGCCTAATGGCTGTCATAAAAAAAATTGCAGTCAAAAGTAATAAAGTGTCTAGTAACTAGCTTTTGTATATATAAAGAATGTGAGAGTTAAAAAATGCTTTATAAGCAATTATTTTACAAATATACGTACACAACTCGGTTGATTTATATATTTATAGTGCGAGGCGTTTCTCCTGCACCTCTTCTCTTTCTTCAATTTCTTTGATTTGTCCTCATCGGATAAACTTTTTCTGTTAAGGTTTTTAAATTCAAAAAGATTCAAAGCTGAATGTTTAGTTAACTCCTTTTCCGCAAGGTTAATTATTCATTCAGCCTCCTATTTTTAATTTGCTTTTTATAATAAACAACATAGGTTTCTTACCCATAAATTGATTCCTTCAAAGCTGATTTACTTGTTGTTCTACCTATGTTGTTTATTATGAGAAGCAGAAATTAGATAGCTGATAAGGACCCTAAGCCAGTCCGAAAAAAGTCAGACCTTTACAGGTATGGCTATTTTTTTTACGTTTTTTTAAGTTTGCTTTCAAAGCAAAATATCAATTCGAAGGAGACATATCATGTCGAACTTAATCAACGATGAAAATGCTTATAGATGGGTTAAAAACGGACGGATATATACCTTAGAAAATTCAGAAGGAAAAGTTCTTCGTACAGCAGAAGACCGAACTTGCGATGGGAACTTTATCACAGATTCCATACTAGAAGATTTAGCTGCTGAATGCTTTGAGGAACTAGAAGGGGAGTAGAAAATATGAAAATGGAACTACGTGTTCAAGATTCCGAATTACATGCTAATTCAGATGGTTCACTAACCGTTTCTGGTTATGTAAATAAGACTGGTCAACTGAGTGAGACTTTGGGCGTTACAAAGAGGTTCAAAGAAAAGATCTCACGTGGAGCTTTTTCAAGGGCAATTCAATCTGCCACGAAAGATATAGAATTTCTTGCAGAACACAAAGGAGATTTAATCCTTGCTTCAACTCGAAACGGTTCACTGCAACTTAACGAGGATGAACAAGGTCTTTTTATGTCTGCGAAAGTTACTCCCACAAGCTGGGGCAAGGATTATTACGAACTAATTAATTCTGGAATTCTTAGAAATATGAGCTTTGGGTTTCGTACGATTAAGGATTCATGGAAACAGATTGAATCGAATTTGTACGAACGTACTATCGAAGAACTTGAGTTGATGGAAGTCAGCGTTGTAAAAAATCCTGCATATAGCCAATCAACTATTTCAAGCCGTGGTATTGAACTCATAGAAGAAGTTGAAATTCCAGAAATTGAAGAAAAACAAGAAGTTCGAGAAGTAAAAAGAAATTTGCCAATCGAAATTGCGAAACAATCGAGACACATTGAATCGTTACGTTTCATGAAGAAAAACGGTGCCAACATATCTGACAGCAGGATTAATATGGCAGAAAATACACTAGAGGAATTAATGGAGGAATCACGGATGATAAACGAATTGAAGAAAGAAATTGAAGAGTTACGTACACTGCAAGGAACTGGCAGCCAATCAGTAATTGGACAATCAGTAGCTCCAATTACTAAACTAATGGAAGCGACTTCATCAGTAGTAGCAAAAGCTCGTAAAGTTGAAATGAAAGCTGGCAAAATGAAACTTCCATATCAAACAGCTCTAGAAGATGCAAAATTTGTTATTGAAGGCGAAGACATTCCGGAGATCACTCTAAATCTTACAAGTCATGACTTAGATTCAGCTAAACGAGTTGGTATTTCTCAATCATTCTCGAAACAAGTTATCAATGAAGCAGATGGCCTTGACCAACATTCAAAAGACATGCTAGTTAAGCGAGTTGCTAAAAAAATTGAAGAAGAAGTATTAGCTGGTGATGGAGTAAAAGGTCTAAAAGGTATTTCTGAGGATGTTTTAGTTCCATCCAGAAATGTCGCAATAGCTCCAACCGGTGCTTCGCTTCGAGCTTTATATTTAGCAGTTCATTCTGATTATCGTTCAAATGCTCAATGGTATGTTTCAGAAGGATTCTTCGAGAAAATCGCATTACTAACCGAAGCTGACGGTTCATACTTAGTGAAGTCAGAACGAATTGATGGAAAGGTTATTTCAACAATTTGGGGACATCAAGTTGAAGTTTCAAATGGACTTCAAGTTGGCGATACAATTGGACAAGTTCCAGTAATTTTTGCTGATGTTGCAAATTGCTATACTCTAGCGATCAGTAAAGATGTTGAAGTAAAAAATCTTGTTGATACGAAAAATGTTCTTCGTGGTTCAGTAGCATTTACAGCCGAAATGTATTGCAATGGTGGAGTTCATAACTACCAAGCTGTTGCTAAAGGAACAATTTCAGCATAATCGTTTATGTGAAATATCTTACAAATCAAGAGGCCAGATTAACTTCTGGCTCTTATAAAATTTTTAGGAGGGACTTAAAATGGAAATACAAGAAAAAAGTCATATTCAAGTAACTGGTGGAAGATTTGTAATTTTTAATGGTGTTATTGAAAAAATCGAATTACCACTTAGTGATATCGATAATTCAGTATTGGATGAAGTAGCAGGAAATATAACTGTTAACTTTAAATCTGGCTCTCAGTTTAAGTTTGTTGGAGACAACAGCAAATTAGAAGAGATCCATAATCTGCTAGCGAAGTAAAGATTATAAGTTGTTGAAGTCAGATTAATTCTGGCTTCTTTTTATTTTTTATAATTGAAAGAAGGTAAATATAGAATGGCAAAAAGACCAGGAACGAAAAGCAAAGTCTACATCCATAAAGCAGGAACAAATATAGCATTAGCTGCCCAACGAAATGCTACCTTAAGTCATTCAGTAGAAGGCACTGATACAGAAGTATTCTCAATAGCCTGTAATAAAGCATTCATTACTGATGATGAGGCATATGCAACATTAAGAGAAGAGTACGTTCAAGGAAATAACGTTGATGTATATATCGACCTACCATCTGGAGAGAAGCACTTTGGTAACTGCACAATAACTACTTTCGACAATGATATTCAATATGAGGAGTTAAGCACTTGGTCCATATCATTACAAGGTTTAAGCACTCAATTAACAACAGTTAAGTAAGAGAGGATGGGGTACATCAAATGAAAGAAAAACTAAATCATTTACAAATAGTACGAGGAATCATAGATGAAGATAAGTTTAGGTTTGCAGCTGCAACAATCTTAATAGATCACTACCTAGATGAGATGAAGAACAAAGGTAAGGATATGCCACGAACAAACCTATTGGATCGTGTGAATTTATCCTTAAGGTCAATGGGTAATTCCGAAGTCTCTTATGGTTTCATAAGGCGATGGTTTGAGTGAAAAATTTATATAGGATGAGAAGTACCGCCTACCCTCTAGAACAAAAACAGTAATATACGTTTAATAACAGTGGGAGTGTCACTTTTTACGACGGTACCAAATGACCCAAATGGAGTTGAAAAGGACATGGGGATCGTATAACTCGTTCCATTAATTTCAAAATGTGTAGGTATTTTGCAAAAAGTATATTAATATTTTGGATTATTTTGTAGAATGTTTATGAGTATATAAATTAAGGGGATTTATAATATGGTAAAAACCATTAATAGAGATGCAGGAGATAAATCAAAAGGGTTTAGACTGCAAAGACTTAGAGCAATAAGCTTACTTTTAGACCAAATGGAAAAAAATAATGACAAAATTTCCGTGTTTGCCTCCACTGAGTATCTAGACGATGTATATATTAAAACGGTGTCTCCTGAAGGTATTATTACCTATACTGAAGGTGATAAAAATTATGATGATACCAAAAGATTTTCTTTTATGGCTAAAGAAGTGACAAATAGCCTAATCATTTTTTTAGACAATTGGTTAAATTGTGATATGAGCAAAACATTATATTATTGCTTTTATACGAATATACATTATACGTTTGAAAAAGATAAAACCGAGATTATTAAGAAATTAGGAATTATTTTACCTAAGAATCCCATTTTAGACTATTTGACAACAAATGATTTTAACGATGTTGTAGTAGAATGCATAAAAAAGCGATTGCTATATGAATATGAACAACAGTATTCACGTAAAGATGGAAATGGTTATCTAGAAGTAATAAAAAAATTTAATAATTCACAATGGAAAAAGTTCCTTTCTAGAATAAGTTGGAAATTCGGCCAATATGATGATAAAGAATTACAAAAAGTGCTATTAGAAAAATTAAAAAACCGGTCATTTTTAACTAATATTGATGTTTCGAGTAAAGAGGATCTTATTATTGACTTACTTGAAAGTCAGCTTTCAGCTAGAGAACAATACACAGACCCAATGTCTAAACATGTAACATCTATTCATGTAGAGAATATTTTATTAAGAATCTCTAAGGATGTTGTAAAAAAGGAAAGCGATCCAGTTTATAATTATTGGAATTCGTTAGAAGCCCCTGCAGATAACAGAAACTTAGAAGATAAAATAATTGATGTTGAACCAGAATACAAGAAGAGAAAGTTAGGTTTAAAAGCAAGGGACGTAGCAGCTATTAAAGAGGAATTTAATCAACTTACTGATAAAGAGAAAGGCTCATATAGATACAGAGTCTTTGAAGCATGTCAAAGAAAACTAAATGAATTACTTGATAAAAATTTAACAGTGGATGTGGATAATTGGTTAGACGAGTTATTTAAGGAATCAAAAAAGCATTTAGAAGATAAATCTAAAGACTACTCTTATGCTATTCAGAGTGATGATGCAATTAAAAAGGTTATTTTAGAATTAATAGATAGTTGTTTTCTATCATTCGATGAGAAAGGTTTTTACAATGGAAACATATAATGAACAAATAAAAAAAAGAATAATGTTTAGTAAAGATAGTGATTATTACTTTATTACTTATAATTCATTATTGATACTAGATAATTTAAAATGCTATGAAGGTAAATCGAATTTTTCTGACTATAGAAAATTAATTTATATTTTGCCATTTATAGCCGACGAGGACCTTTTACGAATCGTTACAAAGGAAGCTTCTCTTAGGGAAGAAGAAATAAAAATTTTGGAAGATACATATATAAATGCTAAGTTGCGTGAACCAATACTAAAATCTATTTTATTTACGTTAGAGAAAAAAGGATATATAACAATGGAGAAAAATAAAAATAGAAAAAGCATAGATTTAAAGCTTATTAAAAATTCAATTTCTAAGGACTTTTTAAACTCAGATATTTTTAAAATGGAATCTGGTAATATTACTATTTTTAAATCTTACTATCAAAGACTGACAGTTTTAAGCCTAGAAAATTTGATTGAAAAACTTTTTAAAGAGAAGGGGGTGATAATATGGGACGTTTAAAAATAGAAAAGCTCTTCTATGAAGGTGATAAATATTATTATGAATCACCGGATTTTGAAGATGGCATTAATATTATTGAAGGTGAGAATGGATCTGGAAAAAGTACTTTTTCTAATTTATTAAGCTTTTCTTTAGGTAATTATGTCAAGGAATTTGATAAAAGAGAAACAAAGAAACATACTGAAATTGTTAATGATAAAAACAATTATGTATTGGTAGTTATTTCAATAGATGAGAAAAGATATAAATTAAAGAGATTTTTTAACGACAATAAAATTTTTGTGCAAGAAAAAGGGGAAATTCAGGATTATTTAATCCATAGACCTCAAAGTGATATTAAAATTTTTTCTGATTGGTTGCTCGAAAATATGGGAATTCCTGTTGTAGAATTTTATCAAGGAACAGCTCAATCTAAATTAAATTTTTCTGATTTATTTAGATTAATTTATTATGATCAAAAGACTGTCCCTGAAAAAATTTATAAAGAATCAAGAAATGATGGGAATTTTGTTTCTGATTCAGAATTCATGAGAAAAGTTATATTTCAAATGTTAATGGGACATGAGTTTTCTGAGTTTTATCAATTAATTGGGGAATTCAATAAGGCTAAAAGAGACAAAATTAATTTAAAGGCAAGAGAAGAAGGTTTTATTGATATTGCTAACGAGTTTGGCTACGGGAACTTACATAAGGATAATATAAGTGAAATCAAAAATTTAATAGATGAAAAACAAATACAACTCGAAAGATTGGATATTTATGAAGAAGAGTTACATATGGTCGATCAAAAACCTTCTGAAAGTATAGAAAAGGTTAGATCTTTCAAAAGAGAATTAATTGATATCGAACTTAGTATAGAGGAAACCTTAAACAAAATTAACAGATTGTATAAAGAAATAAATAATATAAAAACATTAAAAGAAAATACTATTTTGGAAGTAACTCAAATAAAAAAAATAATCCTAATTCACGAAGAACTTAACTTATTTTCTCCAGACACATGTCCATATTGTTTAAATAAAGTGGAAAGGGAAGAAGGGCACTGTATATGTGGTAAAGAAGTGTCAGAAAGTGAATACGAAAAGTTTTTCTACTCCACTGATGAATATTTAGCTATATTAAAATCAAAACAAAAATCCGTTCAAACCCTAGATACTGCAATACAATCCTGTAATGATGACTTAGCATCACTAAATAAAGAGTTAGAGGACAATAAAAAACAAAAACAAAACTCGCTTAAATTGATTAATGAAAGTAAAAAGGATGCAGAAAGGAATACTAATGTTGCCGTCATAAAAGAAGTGCAGCAGAAAAAATTCACTCTTAAAGAAGATATAATCTCCTTACAACAATATTCCAAAGTAAAGAAAAATTTCGATGAAATTGCAAAGAAACTTTCTTTAGTTGAAAACTCAATAGGAAGGATTAATAAAAATTTAAGAGTTAAAGAAAATGATGCTAAAAAAGAAATAAAGCTTCAAATATCAAAGTTTAATGAGATTTATAATAATTTATTAGTTGATATAAAAGAGGATATTAATAAAGCTAAGATTGATGAAGGAAACTACATGCCAATAATAAATGAAGGGGAATATAAAGAGGCCAGTGTTGACGTGCCTATTAGATTAATGTATTTTTTAACATTGTTAAAAATGTCAATTCAAGATCCAGAAATCCCTTTTCCAAGGTTTTTGTTAATTGATACCCCAGAAAGTTTAGGAATAGATAAAGATAACTTAGAAAAATCCATATCTAAATTAACAACAATTGACGGTAAGTCTGACGACAATAAGTTTCAAATTATTTTAACTACAGGACTAAGGAAATATCCTAAAGAATTCTCTGACTTTAAGAGAGGAAGGTCCTTACATAAAAGTCAAAGACTCTTATCAAAAAAACAGTAAAAAATAAAATATCAATTTTATTTCATAAAAAATCACCTTGAAGTTTTGTTCAAGGTGATTTTTTGCTTATATGATTATTCTTTCTTTTTCTTAATACGATTTAAATACAGGTCATGTACTCCAATCTTTCCTGACAAAAATTCAATGTCTTGTTTTACTTTTGCAAGTTCGTCAATAATTTCAATTAAAAATTCACTTTGGTTGTCATTAGGTTTTTTAGTAAACTCAAGTACATCCTGTACAAGCTTATACCGTTCAGTACTATCCATTTTTCTAATGTCGTCTTTAATCTGTTCAAATGTTTTCATTTTAACACTCCTTTTTATTTTTATTACGGATTATATTTTACAATTTTTATTCACCAGATATAAAGTATCGAGGTGATTTTTTATATGCTACCAACTAAAGAACAGCTTATAGAACATTTATTGGATAAAATGACAAATCAAGACATTGCAAAGATTTACGGAACAACCTTTCAAAAAGTCCAGCAGCTTATAAAAAAGTACGACTTAAAACCTAAAGAACTTAGGAAAGATAATCATTACATTGTTTATGAACATTGGCTTGATGGGGAAGTTGTTTATGTGGGTAGTGGGCTATGGTACAGATGCAGAAGATATACTAATAGAAGGAACTCGGAGCATAAGCAGTTAATGAAGGAAGAGAAGATAATATATAACATCATTTCTGAGTATGAAAATGAAGGTGTGGCAAGAGATTATGAAGTAAACCTTATAAAGTATTATAAGCAGCTTGGACAAGCAAAGTTTAATAAGAAGGTAAATTACACTTGACGTTTTTGAAGACCACAGGCATAATTGTCAGTAGTCGTGTTAACACAAATAATACCATAGTCCGACATTGGTTGGGGCTGTAGGTTTAATAAGCATTTTAAATTTTTACGGGACTCAAAATCGTGTTCCTCTGGAGTGCCGGTTCGACCCCGGCCACCGGTATCACCAATAGCGAAGAATCGCTATTACATAAAGCTTCACACTTAATTGTGTGAAGCTTTTTTGTGTTCATGACGCACTACAGAACATGTACAAATAATGTGCGGGGGCATTATGCAATGGTTTTTAATCACTCCAGAATGAAGGGAATTGAAACCAAGGAGCAAACAAAATCGAATCAAACAATTGGCAGCTTATCGGAGTTTAAAAGGTGATAGAATCTTAAGCACTGAAATCGTTTATTTTATCAACGTTTGTTCTTACAATTAAAAAGAAAAAACGAATGGGTCAAAGAGTATGAACTCTGCCATTCGTTTCGTAAACTTTGTTAATTGATTTAGATTTCAATATTCATAGCATTCAAGTCTGCTTCCGTATAGCCAGAAGCGGAGAGTGCGATTTCAATTTTTTCAGCAGCCTTATAATCAAATAATTTGAATTTAGACATTAATGCGAAAGCATTTTGATTTTCGATTGCCAAGGCAACAGCCTCCACGTCTTGCAGTAACTTCAGGTCTTCAATGTAGAATTGAGCGGTTCTCATCGCTAAATACTCATTCGTTGTAGTCGAACTGTAGAAAAGTCTTGTTAAAGTGGCGATTGCGTTAGGAACGAAAATCTTATTCATAATTACCCCTCCACTATTCATAATATTCTGTCACCCGAGTCATTACTAGTATGAGTCACTCTAAAAATGTTGTCAATCTTTATCTTTTGAGCATTTTTACTCACCAGTTGAAAGAGTTGAAAGTAGGTATATATTGAAATTGAGTAATAAAATATCTGAGACTTTTCCAAAGGCAAAAATCATTGCACAGTGCGCACGAAGTAGGCGAAAGAATGAAGTTTGTTTACGAAACGAACCAAATTATATGTACCATTTTGATTCAAGCTCGATCGTTAGGTCTCAGGCTCGATCATAACCAATTGGATTATATACTTCATCCATTTACTTTATTCAACAAATGGGCCATTTTTTTCAGAAATTCTTTCAATGATGAATTCGTTTCTGTGTTCGAAACTTTTAAACGGTTTATGAAACAGCAGATCCTTATAAACTGTAAAGAAGGCGGGCTTCCACATTCCGCAGCTCTCCAGATGAAACACTATCAGCCACAATTATTTGCATTGTTCTCGTAGTTGTCATTCGTTTGTCTGGATGCTTCAGTTGTAGCTGCTGTTGTATCGCTCGGAAAAGTTCATTATTTTCTGGACGGTTGGCGTTATAGATTTCTTGTAAACTTTTTGATTTTCCCATGACCTTTCCTACTTTCCATCAAGTGTGAAATACATATCAAAGCTTATGCGATAATATTCGTATGTTCTATATTTCCGTCTTATCGCTTCTAATTCCTTCTTTTTTCAATTAAATCTTTAAAGAACAGAGAAGGTTGCCCCTGTTTTTTTACAAGGCGTTAGCCCACCTGTCTTACAGCTTGACCTTTGTTATATATGTTGTTGTTTTTCAAGATCAAAGTAATTCTGAATCACGATCTGCGTAGGAGTACATTATTGTGAGGATAGAAAATTCATATGAGACATGATGCATTACTCCCGTTATCATCAGAAGAAGTAGCCAGCCAGACCTTTCCTTGTTTAAAAAAAGACAAATCCTCAGGCAAATTAGGCATTTCCCACTGAAAAAGAGATTTTGCAATCATTTTTATTATTGATTTTGCATTCCCATCAGCATAAAAATAATAAACATTTGCAGTTTGATTATCACCAAGAGTTGTACTAGCCCATGTTGATTCGCTTCTCATTAGCATGAAAAACAATGCTTCATTTTCCCTGAGAATGAAACCGAAGCTTCAAAAATTATAGGTATTGAAGGTTTAAGAGTTGAAGAATTGGATGATTAACTTAGAATATATACACATAACAAAAAAAGATGAACCCTATTTGATTCCACCGAAGCATTAAAATCAAGATCTCAACGATAGTGTGAGGTCTTTTTTCTTTATCTTAAACACGACGAAAAAAATTCAGAACCAGATTAGGGAAGTATGGTTGTACCTTACAAAGGGCTAATTAGTATCAATAAGAAGCATTTAAAAATTTCTATAAAGAATTATTATTTAAGAAAACCAAGACCAGGAAAGTAGCCGCTTCGCAGTTTTATAAATAATATCGATGAAATATGGCAATAAATAAAAAAACACTATCTAGGAACACTTCACAAAACATATTTTCTAAGGGGCGGAAAATTGTGAACAATATGGGATGTCAATGCAGGTCCAATGACGAATTACAGCAACTGGTTGATGAGGCAAAAAAATATACGAGTAACGGAACAGTGGCAGACTATATACCGGCTCTTGAAAAGGCGAATCCTGGGGATTTGTCTGTTGCTATTTACTATCCTGACGGGAAAGGATATTGTGCGGGGGATGTAAGCGGTAAAATGACCCTTCAAAGCATATCAAAAGTTTTGACACTTGCTCTTGTATTAATGGAAAAAGGGGAGGATTATGTCTTTTCCTATGTAGGAAAGGAACCCACTGGCGATCCTTTTAATTCGATTGCCAAGCTAGAGACAAACAAGCCATCCAAACCGTTAAACCCCATGATCAATGCAGGAGCATTGACTGTAACTCACATGATTGAGGGTGCCAGTGTAACCGAGCGATTTCAGCGTATTTTACATTTTATCCGGGAGTTGACGCAAAATCCGAATATCGGCTTTAATGAAGATGTTGCCCGGTCAGAATATAATACAGCAGACTTGAATAGGTCGTTAAGTTATTTTTTAAAGCAGCATCAAGTAATAAATGAGGATGTGGAGGATTTAATCGAATTGTATTCGAAGCAGTGTGCCATTGAAATGGACAGTCAGGATTTAGCGAGGATAGGCTGTGTGCTGGCCATGAATGGGAAAGATTTACTGACGGGAAAGCAAATCATCCCAGGGGACATTGCCCGTATTTGCAAGACATTCATGGTTACCTGCGGCATGTATAACGCATCAGGTGAATTTGCCATTAATGTTGGCATACCGGCTAAAAGCGGGGTGTCAGGGGGAATCATGGGGGCCGTCCCCGGAAAATGCGGGATTGGAATTTATGGTGCAGCGCTGGATGAGAAGGGGAACAGCGTTGCCGGGATAAAAATCTTGGAAATGATGGCGAAAAAGTATTCCTTAAGTATGTTTAATTTGTAAACATTGAAACCAGTACCGTCGGATGTTAATTGAGTTCAGTGTAAAGCCTTAAGGAAACAAATCATTTACTTTCAAGGCAAAAAAAAAGACCTCTGCACATAAGGGCAAAGGTCTTAGGACTATTTCATAACAAGTTGGAGAAAAGAGATACTTTTTTATATAAAGCATTTACCTCTTTATTTCGATGTTCCCCGATTTCATTTTTTAGCTGGCCTTCAATATCGGTCATTAGATCAGCTAACTTCAATGCCTTTTGTCTGTCGGAAATATTGCTGCGAATGATAGATTCATATTTTGCATTGTATTCAGTCAATGACATTTCTTCCGTCCTCCCATAGTGTAAAGTCATTTAAGCTGCCCTCTGTCCCTTCATCAGCAATCCCAATGTACTTAAGTGTAATTACAGGATGTGAATGGTTAAGGATCATTTGTAGCTCAGCAAGGTTCTTACTTCGTTTATAGTGCCAGTACCCGAAGGTTTTCCGCATGGTATGGGTACCGACGCCCACGATGTCCACCATGTCCGCTGCTTTATTAAGCTGTCTGTAAGCTTGGATCTTACTTATTGGCTTATCGCCCTTGCGTGAGGGGAATAGCCATTCACCATCAATGGTGGCTATATAGTCTGCCAATTCATTACATACATTGTTAAGCTGTATCATTCTTGGCTTTTTTGTTTTCCCTTCCTTGATGATTACCTCCATCTTGCCTTTAATGTCCTTTATCTTCAGCGATAATAAATCAGTTACACGCAAGCCGGTATTGATGCCTAACAAGAACAATATGTAGTCTCTCTCGCTGCAATGTCTTTTCAATGACCATTTCATATCATCTAATTTTTCCAATGATCTAATTGGTTGAACGTCTATTAAATGTTCTTTCGGCAAATGTGTTCACCCTTAATTCACACTAATGGAATCAGTATTTTGAATGTATACTTTTAAGAGTAACACTGAAAAAGGCCGGAAGTCAATTTGAGGAGTATACTGATATTTTTTGGACTGTCCATTTTATAAAGGGTTCGGTGTATTTTTAGTTGTTTATTGGATAAAAGCAATAAAAAACTTCTGGAACTTGATATAATGAAAATAGTAATATTTTTCTAAACTAGTGTTATTGATGGATATTTAATAGATGAATTAATTCATTCTGAATTTATATGCTTTAGCAGGATTGGGGAAACCACCATGAAGAGAGTTTTGGCTATTTTGAAAAAATTACTGCCTATAATGTCAAGGTTGATTACCATGGCAATTATGGTTTTGGTTTTTTACTGCATGTTCATGTTCGCAGACCTGGATAATGAAAAGTCAGACAGCGAGCGTCATAACGAGCGGTCGGTGAATTTTGAAGAGATGAGCGATCAAGAGTCTGAAGAAAATCCAGCAGGTTCTATGGTGAACTATTGTAAAGATAGCGCTAATGAGAGTCGCTCCTCCAGTTGGTTTGGTATGGAAGTAAATGAAATGGAACCTAGCGAATACACGGTCGAATGCATTGAACACTTGGAATAGCAGCAGAGTTCCTATGGATCGAATTCAGGATTCACACCAAGGACATCAGGTACGTCACATCCAAGCGTCTGGCTGGCTTATTGGAATGGAGCGGAATGCACGGGGAATAATAATTGTTTTGGAAGATAAGGTCTACACTGAAATGATTGGTGACGAACCGGTACACAGCGGGGGAGGCCATATATTAGCCTGTTTGGATCCTAACCAAACAGGTTTTTAGTATGAAAGGAAATCCAATGGAAAAAATGGAATAGAATATAATGAAGCATGGGAAGGAAAATTTTTCACCCCCATATCTTTTTCTCTTTCTGAAACGTTTAGAGGATAGAGGGTGTTGAAGGAGTGAGAAAAATGATAAATAAGTTGAGGGAAGATATTGCTGAAGAAAAGGATAACGGTGCAATTTTGCGTGAAGTTTATCCTGAATTGATTCGGTTTTGCCGATTCCTGACCCAAAATAATTGGGATGGGGATGATTTGGCTCAGGAAACGATATTGAAGGCAATGCAGGGCTATGGGAAGAAAACGGTGATAACAACAGCTTTATTGAAGACGATAGCCCGACATTCCTGGATTGATACGATACGAAAAAGGAAAAAAGAATCATTAGACGATCTGTTGGATACCGAACAACTGGGGGCAGTTGGGGGAAATGTCTTTGAAACGGTTGAATATATAATAAAATCCCTTACCCCCAAACAAGCTGTAGTGTTCATATTAAAGGAAGGATTCCTCTACCGGTCAAAAGAAATCTCAGATTACTTGAACACCACGGAAACGGCTGTAAAGGCAATCTTGAACCGTGTGAAGAAGCGTTTTGAGAATGACGTTGAAGATCGTAGGTTGTCTTGCGCGGAAGATTGGCAGGATGAGGAGGAGCAGCGGCTCATGTCCCTGATGACACAGGCTTTAAAAGCCCAAAATCCTGATATCCTCATTAGAAGCATCCCATCTTTCAAATCCCTGAACAGTGAGTCGATGATTCCTAAACTGATGAATCGTTCGAATCTTTCCAAATCAAGCTTCACTCCTTCAAACACACTCTCAATGGCTGCATAGCCAATATTATTGTTAGGAGGAAGAAGAGATATGACCACCATTCCATATGTAATTGAGCAATCCAGCAAAGGTGAGCGCTCGTACGATATTTATTCCAGACTTCTAAAAGACCGTATCATCATGATTGGGGAAGAGATCACCGATCATTTAGCCAATAGTGTGGTAGCCCAATTGTTATTCTTGGCAGCAGATGCACCTGATAAAGAAATTACCATCTTCATAAACAGTCCGGGGGGATCGACCAGTGCCGGTTTCGCCATTTATGATACGATGCAATATATTAAGCCTGATATCCGGACTGTATGTACGGGGATGGCCGCATCATTCGGTGCCATGCTTTTATTGGCGGGTACGAAAGGGAAAAGGTGCGCTTTGCCAAATAGTGAAATCATGCTTCATCAACCGCTTGGTGGGGCGAGGGGGCAAGCAACGGAAATCGAAATTTCTGCCCGAAGGATTTTGAAGCTAAAGGATCATATCAATCAAATCATCTCCGAAAGGACCGGTCAGCCTATCGAAAAGGTGGCGAAGGACACAGATCGCGATTACTTCTTAAGTGCAAATGAGGCGAAGGATTACGGTATAATCGATGAAATAATCGTTCAGGATAATTAATTCTGATAAAGACGCCGGCTGTACGAAAACGAAAAGAAACTGCCGATATTAGATTGGCAGTTTCTTTTTTACCTTTTTACATCCACAAAACCCCATACCTTGTTCCAAATACTATTCCAATCCACTACCTCAGCTTAACAATGCCCGGCACCCGGTATTATCAATTTTTCTTGTCTACTGTTGCTGCATTATATGTGTCATCCAGTATGGAATAAGTGACGAATGAATCTTCTTGAAAAAATAGAATGGTATGTTGGGTAATTATCGATATCTGAAACTATGTAATTTTTATTGAAGGGATGAGAGGGGGATGTGTTCCTTTTCTGGATAGTCCATCCATTCAATATGTTAAAATAAATATTATCTGACATTATCAATCTTGGAGGAAGTTTTTATGAAGAAAACGCAAAAGGTTTTACTTATTAGTGGAATCTCTGCTGTTGCATTATTCGGGGTGGGGGTTGCTTCCTTTAAAATCATGGAGAACTCCAATGAGTACGAAAAAGCTCAACTGGTAATGGAAGCCAGGGAAGCCAAAGAACAAATTGAAAGAGAAAGAGATGATGAAAAAATCGAAGCCAAAAGGGAAGCGAAAGCTAAAGCTGCAGAACTTGAAGCGAAAACAGCGATATATGATGGGATTGAATTTGAAACAGGACTTGATGAAGGCTCAACCGAAACGGAAGTCATGGACGTCATGCATAAAATGACTCATCAAAAGGTTCGCTCGCAAGATAAATGGGGAGCTATACCGATGTCCCCGAAGATTATAGAAGAAGTTTATAAAATAGTGGATTCAAGTGATTTTCAGCATAGAAATAGATTGCTGTCCATTGCTGCCCGGTGGCGAGACTTTGATTTTAGCACGATCGTTCAGGACCATAACTTCTTTTGGGAAGACAAAGAAGGCACCGTTGGAAAAGCCCATGGAACATTAAGTCGCGCAGAAGAGGTTGAATTCATTGAAGTTAATTTTAAATGAGGGGAAAGTATTGAAAAGACCAAAGGGCGAGTTGGCTAGTCCTGCTCAATAAAGAAAACACTCAAACTTCCTGCAATAAGGCCGTTTGAATGTTTTCATTCGCTTATGGGGCAGTCAAGTAATGGAAGCTTACCTTCGATACAGGAGTTTTATTTCTTAATAATTAGTCTGCTGGACTCGTTCTCCTTGTTTACGGGAACGTCTTTTCCTACTGTGACCCTGCGAACGACGCGGTGCTGGTCCCCGTAATCGGCAATAGCGTAATGCTGCGTGGCTAGGTTATCCCAAATGGCCACGTCGCCTTCACTCCATTGCCAACGCACGGTATTTTCTAAGCGCGTGACGTATGAATCGAAGATGCTTAATAATCTTTCGGATTCACTTGTTGTATAGCCTTCCACTCTACCAGCAAAGCCACCTAATAACAAATGCCTTTTTCCGGTTTCGGCGTGTACGTGAACGACTGGGTGCCTTGTTTTATAAATGGTCGATTCGAATATATCACGATACTTCTTTTTAACCT
Organism: Peribacillus sp. TE19612; assembly: GCF_056279465.1. NCBI lineage: Bacteria > Bacillati > Bacillota > Bacilli > Caryophanales > Bacillaceae > Peribacillus > Peribacillus sp. TE19612. The sequence goes on from NZ_JBWCCL010000003.1 coordinate 24,933, forward strand.
CATCATCAATGTTTTCGGCTGGTTTGAATTGAGCATAATCATATTCATTTGTATGGATTGCCCATAGTCCGTCCGCTAATTTCTTCAATCCATCCGGCAGGTCCTCATATGCTTCATTCGTATTGGCCCAAACTGTATCTCCGCCGACATCAGGGATGGTTATCCCTCTTAAAACAGAGTATTTAGGAACCTCTGGAACGAAAGTGACATCAGTGTGCCAATGGTTTGCTTTAGCACCGCGTTCGGAGTCAAGCTCGAAAATATAATTAGTATGGTCTTTGACCGGTACTGTAGGATGTGCATAAGGTTCACCCAATAGTTTGGCAAATGCTTCTTGGCTGGCATCGTCCAAATGATTTTGACCTTTGAAGAATATGACTTTATGATCGTTTAACGCTTGTTTGATTTCATTGAAAATAGTTAAATCCAAGTCCCCGCTTAATTGCACTCCTTGAATTTCCGCTCCAATCCTTCCTGCTACCGGTACCACTTTCAATTGTTGTGTTTTAGTTTCCGTCATAATCAATCTCCTCCTGTAAGGTTAGTTTTTTATTTTTTAAAGGCTTCATCAATGTATTCATTGTTGATGTGATTTTTAAAATTAAATGATTTCTTGATATAACCCACACCAGCTAAAGTATCGATGGATTCTTGTTGTGCTTTGATGGCATCTCCGGTAAAGAAGATATTTGGTTTTTCGGCCGTTATTATTGTCTTTACCGTGCTCACAGGCAATTTAGTTTCTTTGGAATAAATTTCAGATGCTTCATCTGGATTCTCAATTTGCCAATCGGCAGCTTTTTTATAAACCTTTAAATAGGCCTCGACAATTTCAGGATGCTCTTCGGCAAAGCCGTTACGTGCAATGATTGCACCAGGAGCTAATATTTTTCCTTTTACTTTAAGTGCGACAGCATTCCCTTTTTCAATATTATTAAGGTAATAGGGGTTCCATATTGCCCAGGCGTCCAATTTTTTGGTTTCAAAAGCCGCTTGAGCATCATCTGGTTGCAAATTGATGAGTTTAATGTCATCAGTCGTTAAACCATGGGCTTTCAACGCCTTGATTAAATACACATGCCCCGTTGTCCCCGAAGCAACACCGACCGTTTTCCCCTTTAAGTCTTCAATCTGCTTTATGTTACCATTCGCTTGAGCCAGAATCCGAACAGATGACTCACCCCGGCCTGTTTGGGCAATCACTTCGAATGGCAGATTCTTATCAATGCCGGCAATCAGTGCACCATCCCCTAAAAAAGACAGATCAACCCGATTGGAAGCAAGGGATTCCAAAAGCGGGGGACCACTCTGGAATTCACTCCACTCGATTTGGGCATCCAGTTTAGAAAACTCTTCGTTGAACAATCCCTTTTCCTTTGCAATGACCAATGGTCCCATTTTGCCATTTAAGGCAATATGAACTTTCAGTGGATCACTTTTCCCGGAAGCTTTGCTGGCATCGGAATTACAGCCTGCCAATACAGCGATGCTAATGATGGCAAGTAGTACTGCGGTTAGATGTTTACGATATTCCTTCATGAATTCCCTCCTTTTTTACAGCTATACACATCTGGATAGTCAGATTAATGACAAAAAAGAGATTCAACGAAGAGTTAGTTTGCTTGGTTACTCTTCATTGAATCTCCGGTAGTCCAGTTGATTCACATGACCTTTATTTAATTGGCTCCAGTGTGAAGCGGATTTGTGTATGAATGCATCTTAACAGCTGTTAGAATTATCTGTCAATTATTTTTTTACTATTAATCCGATAAAATAAATTGGTATTAAGTGTTGATTATAAATAATCGATAAGTTAATATAAAATGAAATATTGAATCGACTAGTTAACTAGAGATTCAGCAAAGGGACAATATGTGCCTTATTGCTGGATCTCTATTTTTTTTATTTGAGAAAGGGTGAGGGGATTGGTTGCAACATTAGAAATTAATCAAGTAAGCAAAACATTTAAGAATGAGAATGAAAGTGTCCATGTTTTGGATCATTTAAATCTGACCGTCAACAATGGTGAGTTCGTCACCATCATTGGTCCGAGCGGCTGCGGGAAAAGCACATTATTAAAGTTGATCGCAGGACTTGATTCAGACTTTGATGGCACGATCATGGCAGGGGATCTTACGGTTAGCGGACCTTCTAAAGACCGTGGTTTCATTTTTCAGGAGCATCGCTTATTTCCATGGCTAAACGTGGAGAAGAATATTGCAGGTAACCTTCCATTAAAGAAAACGGACATTCGAAAAAGGGTGGATGATTTGATTTCACTTGTTAAACTAAAAGGTTTTGAGAAGGCGTATCCACGCCAATTATCCGGAGGAATGTCGCAGCGTGTTGCCATTGCCAGGGCCTTATTGCGTAATCCTGAAGTTTTATTGCTGGATGAGCCATTCGGTGCATTGGATGCATTCACGCGAACGCATCTTCAAGAGGCTTTACTAGAAATATGGGAGAAGAATAAGACAACGATGGTGCTTGTCACCCATGATATTGATGAATCCATCTTTTTATCGAGGAAGGTGGTCGTCATGGATGCAAAGCCTGGACGGATTAAAGCTATCGTTCCAATTGATTTGTCATACCCAAGAACCCGAACAAGCAAAGCGTTCCAGGAATTCAGGTCCATCATATTAACCCAACTTGAACATCATCCAGTAGAGGTGGAAGATTGGAGCATTTAATTGAATTTTTGAAAAAGGAAGGATGAAAATTATGTCTACACAGACCGTTGCACAAAACAAGCACCTTGTCATAAGGGAAACGACAAAACAATCCAAACTTGCCAAATCGGCATTGCGGGGTTCGGTCCTTCCCGTTGTCGTGTTGATTGCATGGCAAGCATTAGGTTCGGTTGGCATCCTGCCTGCCCAATTGTTCTCATCCCCTTTATTGATCGTCATGACGTTCATTGATCTCGTCCAGTCGGGGGAAATGGGCATGCATTTACAAATCAGTTTAACGCGGGCTTTTCTTGGCTTTGCCTTAGGTGGTTTTTTAGGCTTATTGCTAGGGGTCATCGTTGGGATGCAAAAAAAATCCGAAGAGTATCTTAACCCAAGCATTCAAATGTTACGAACGGTTCCTTTACTCGCGATTACGCCTTTATTCATTATGTGGTTCGGGTTTGGTGAACTATCCAAAGTGCTGCTTATTGCTTTAGGTGCTTTTTTTCCTCTATATCTACAAACTTTTTTGGGTCTTCGGAATGTGGATAAAAAACTGTACGATGTTGCCCTAATCTTGGAGTTTAGCCGTCGGGAACAAATAACGAAGCTCATGATTCCGGCAGCATTGCCTAACATATTACTTGGTATCCGTTTAGCCTTAAGTGCGGCTTGGATGTGCCTGGTCGTCGCTGAATTGCTTGGTGCGGATAGAGGGGTGGGCTTCATGATCCAGGATGCCCGTTCATTCATGCAAACGGACGTCGTATTCGTAGGCATCATCATTTTTGCCCTCGCTGGTAAAATCTCAGACTCGTTTGTCCGCCTTTTAGAAAATCATTTGCTGAAATGGCAAGATAGCTTTAAAGCCTAATTGAAAAAGGATGACCGCCCGGTGATGGGTGGTCATCCTTTTTCTTATTAGGTATGTATGTTTAATCTATTTCTTTATATAAGGGCAAATAAATGGTGAACGATGTTCCTTTGTTCACTTCGCTCTGTACCACGATTTTCCCTTTGTATTTTTGAACGATGGAATAACAAACGGTCAGACCGATACCGGTTCCCCTATCTTTAAGCGAGTAAAATGGGGTGCCGAGTATTTCAAGCTGTTCTTTTGATAGGCCTATTCCTGTATCCGTTATTCGTATTTTTGCCATAGTGCGTTCCTGCTCTGTTTCCACCTTGATGAATCCGGGTTTGTTCATTGACTCAATACCATTTTTCATGATATTGACCAGTATCTGTTTAAGCTCGATGGGATTCATGTTAATGTGCAGGTCGTCACGGAAATCGAGAAGAAAGCCGATGTTGCGATTATTGGCAAAACTGGTTAATAGGTCGGAAATCTTTTGGATTTCATCATTTAAAGGAATGACCTGTACATTATCCGTTTGCGGTTTTGCTAAAGACAAATAGTCATTGATAATCACTTGTGTATATTCAAGTTCCGTAAGCATGGTCTGTACATAAAATTTTTCCGTTTCATTCAGTTCCTTCTCTTGATCTAATAGCTGGGCAAACCCTTTAACGACTGTAATCGGATTACGTATCTCATGTGCAATGGTGGCAGCTAGCTGTCCGACTGAGTTCAATTGCTTGGCCTGCTGTATTTCCTTATGAAATGCATTATTGGATTCCATCCTATTATTGGTTCCTATGAATACGAATACCAATATGATTTGTATAGCGATGAAATTAAGCGTGTTGCCGAAACTATCCAAAGCGACATATTCATAAGTGTGTTGAAGATCCGTTTTTGAAATGATCAAGATGGAAGCGGGACCTAATATGATATTTAAAGTGGCCACAATATAAAAACCGATTTTATCAAAGAGAAAAATGGGAAACAAGGGTGCTATAGCAAATAAGGCCAGCATGATGGCAGTATCCGGGAATATCCAAAATTTGCTATAAAAATAAACAGTAATTAAGAAAATGAATAGGGTTTTATAAAAATTGACTTCTGTTTTTAAGAAAAATAACAGAGAAATTATCATCCCCGATATTAAAATGACCTGTAATGTCATCTCGTAAGGATTATCTTTCCAACTTATAGGTGATACAGAAATCCCAACTAATAGTAAAAAGGATATCATTGCCATGAAAGCCTTCAGTATAAATCGGTGTTTGTTTTGATAATATTGATAATTTTTTAACATAATTCCCCTTAGTATTAATATTCTGTTTGCTTAATAGTAATATGATACTAGTTTTTTGTAAATCAGAAAAAAATAGATTTTGTCATCGATAACCTTTCTATCTATATTATGGAAAGGAAAAGGGTTAAAGGAAAACATCCTGTCCGGGCCTCAAAGGTATGTCAACATTGGTGTATCCTATCTAATATATGGAATTTATCATCTGGAAGTCTGGTTTATTATAGGTATGGAAGACTTAAATTGTTTGAATAAGAAGCATGACTTGCATAAAAGCGGAGTAAGGAGTTAAGAAATGCGGAGAGTTTGGAAATATTTAGTTATATTCATTTGGATGACCATTTTTTTCTACCACTTCAATATGTACATGCCAAGAAACATTTTATATTTTCTTGGATTACCAGTATCCATATATAGCACATTATTCATTTACGATTTTTTTAGAAAAAGAGGCTTTTAGGAGGCTTCTTATCATTAATCAAACAATAAAGTTTTCATTCAACTTTTTGGTTGGGTAGAACGAACTGCATGAATGCCCTGTTTTTGATAGGTTATTTTAACCATTTTAACTACTATATTATTTCTTTACATTATATTCGCTGTAGATTCACATTCCCCTTTTAAAATAATGGTAATAATAGGAGGGAGAGAGGGAAATGAAAATGAATCTAAAGAAATTCGGTTTTTGTATGATGAGTGCGGCCTTTATATTGCAGGCTACTTCAATGGGGGCCTCCGCTGCAAATGGAAATCATTCCAATTCATCTATTTATGAGAAGAAAATTGTGAATGTCGCACATAGGGGAGCTTCTGGTTATGCACCTGAACATACCATTCCCGCTTATCAAATGGGAGAACAAATGAAAGGCGACTACATAGAAATCGATCTTCAAATGACCAAGGATGGTAGATTGGTAGCAATGCATGATGAAAAAGTGGATCGTACAACGAATGGTACTGGCCTTGTGAAGGATTTAACGCTGGCAGAAATCAAGAAACTGGACGCCGGTACTTGGTTCAATGAAAAATATCCGCAATTGGCAAAAGAGGTATATGAAGGGTTAAAGGTTCCTACTCTTGAAGAAGTCTTTAAGAAGTTTGGAAAGAAGGCCAATTACTATATCGAAACAAAGTCCCCTGATGTGTATCCAGGAATGGAAGAAGAACTCCTGCAGGTTCTGGAAGAATATAAAATGGTGGATTCGAAGGGCCGTACAAAGAATGTATTAATACAATCGTTCAGTAAAGAAAGCCTTATGAAGGTTCATGACTTGAATCCAAAGTTACCTCTTGTGCAACTTTTTTCTTACAAGACCCAAGCAACCATTTCCGATGAAGAATTGGAATCCATAAAGGAATATGCAGTTGGCGTTGGCCCGAACTTCAGTAAAGTTGACGGACAATATGTGAAGATGGTTCGAAACCATGACCTCCAATTCCATCCATATACAGTAAATGAAAGAGCCGATATGAAAAAGGCGCTTGAATGGGGTGCAACGGGGCTGTTTACGAATTATCCCGATGTGTTCAACGAGGTACTAAGTGAGTATAAGCACAAAGATAATGGAAATAAAGTTACTAAATAAATGGTTTCAAATGTGAGTTCCGGTTTCCGGGGCTTTTTTTTGTCATCCTGGTGCAGCATAATGGGCGATTAATTCTTGGGGAAATTAGATGTCCATAGGCTTAGTGGTCTTTCGGATGGGTATATAAAATAAATCAAGAATATTTTAGGAGGTAGATTATGAAGGCTGTAACTTTTCAAGGAGCAAAAGATATACAAGTAAAACAAGTTGAAGATCCGAAACTTCAGCAAAAGGATGATATCATCGTCCGGGTGACTTCAACAGCTATATGCGGGTCCGACCTCCATATATATCAGGGTGCTTTGCCGACGCATAAAGATTATGTCATTGGCCATGAACCGATGGGCATCGTCGAAGAAGTGGGTCCGGAAGTGACAAAGGTGAAAAAAGGGGACAGGGTTGTCCTGCCTTTCAACATTTCTTGCGGGCACTGTTATTATTGTGAACATGATATGGAGAGTCAATGTGATAATTCCAACCCTAATGAAGCGGTGGATACAGGCGGGTACTTTGGTTTTACGGAACGATATGGGAACTATCCAGGCGGGCAGGCAGAATATTTAAGGGTACCATATGGAAACTTCATGCCGTTTGTCATCCCAGAGTCATGTGAACTAGAAGATGAGGCGCTTTTGTTCATGTCCGATGTGCTGCCTACCGCATATTGGAGTGTAGAGAACGCTGGCGTCAATAAAGATGATACGGTAGCGGTATTGGGCTGTGGGCCGATTGGCTTGATGGCTCAGAAGTTCGCTTGGATGAAAGGAGCAAAAAGGGTCATTGCCATCGATAATCTTCCTTATCGACTCAATAAGGCTAAACAGATGAATAAGGTAGAGGCGTATAACTTCGATCAGTATAACGATATGGGCAGCTACATTAAGGAAATCACTTCTGGCGGGGCCGATGTAGTCATAGATTGTGTGGGAATGGATGGCAAGAAATCGACGTTCGAGGCGATTGAGCAAAAGCTGAAACTTCAGGGCGGAACGTTAAGTGCGATCGAGATTGCCCTTAACGCCGTACGTAAATTCGGCACGATCCAATTGACTGGCGTATACGGATCGAAATATAATATGTTCCCATTAGGCAATTTATTTGAGCGGAACATTAACCTGAAAATGGGACAAGCACCGGTCATTCACTACATGCCCAAGCTTTTTGATAAAATCACGGCTGGAGAGTTCGATCCTACGGAAATCATATCCCATAAAGTCCCTCTCGAAAAAGCGAGTGAGGCTTATCAAATCTTTAACGATCATGAAGATGAATGTATTAAAGTGGTGCTAAAGCCATAATGTGAAGCTATAAAAATCCAATGCCCCTGAGCTGCATTGGATTTTTTAGTTAAGTTCGTAAATAGATAAAAGTGTATGGTGCATGATCGATAAACGTATAAATGACGCGGGATAAATGCTCATCATACCCGTGAACTGAGGAAATCAGGGGTACACTGTTTTTTTTACTATGATGCTTTTAAAGGGGATTCCGGGAATGTGACGATTGACCCTTCCGATGATGAAGGAGAGATGCATTGCCAAGTGAACTTGAATAAGGGTTTTGGGTAATGAAATGGAGGATTTATATTATATAATGATAGTGACAAAAGGAGGATGTTCAGATGGTATATAACTCGGCAGCAGAACTTTGTGAAGGGTTTGGTTATCCGCCCGTTCACGTTAAATTGACGATAGAGATCATCGATAAGAGATTGGGACCTGTAAAGGCAGAAGCGGAGATTGCCATCAAGCCTGTTAAGGCAAAGGGATATCTGGAAGTATTGGTGGAAGAATTGGAATCAGAGCATATCTTTGCCGATGAAAATGGCAGTATCTATGGCAGCTTCGGCATCGATCAAAGCATCCAGATATATGATGAAGTCCTGACTACCATTCCGTTCGAAGAGATAATGGGAAATGAAAATTGGAAAGAGACAGTTAAGGAATCCATCACTGTGGATAAGCTGAGGGAACAACTGGGGAAATCTCTCAATGATTATCAATTCAGTGATTTGAGCGGAAAATATAAATTCAGGAAAAGATGTACGATAACAGAACTACAATTCATAGATTAAACGATAAATGGAGAATGCGAAATGCGTTCTCTTTTTTCGGTGCTATCATAATTAAACGCTGGATCTTTAAGAATTTTTAAACATATACACAGTGTCAAGGAGAGTTCAGTAAGGTTTTAATGGTTTCAACATACTTTTTTTTATAGTTTTACATAGGATAATATATTGATAAGGGCTTTTTACAAGAAAAAGAAACGTATATTTTAAAAGATAAAAAGGAGAATATATGAAAATTGGTTTGGTACGGCATTTTAAGGTGGCACATGAATTTCCTACTGGGAAATCTGTGACGGCGGATGATATGAAGCAATGGTTTGTGGACTATGATGCAGCGGATATTATTTATGGAACGACTTTATTTGGCGTGGAGGAATGGCAGGAATGTTATTGCAGTGATATGTCGAGAGCCGTCAAGACAGCGGAACACATCTTTCCAGGCACAGTTCACCGGATGGAGGAGCTGCGGGAAATACCTTCTCCCCCTCTGAGAGGAAGGATTAAGCTGCCGTTCATCCTTTGGGCCATCTGGATTCGCTGCTGCTCGGTGATCAACAAGCAGACAAGGGCGGAAATTAAGATTGCAGAGCAAAGGATCAATAATGTATTGGATGAAGTCTTTGCAAAGGGGGAAAGGAATGTTCTGATCGTGAGTCATGCCGCCCTCATGGTATATATGAGGAAAGAGCTGATCCGACGGGGGTTCACCGGTCCAAAGTTCAAGATTGCCAGTAATGGAAAATTGTATGTATTTGAAAGCGGAAAAGGGAAATGAATATATGGTTCCCCACCGGAAAAGGTAAGCCATTTTGCGAAGAAAGAGGCATGCATTTTCCGAATAGTTATTCTTTTTTTATTGGTTGTGGTTTATTATTGTAATAGTGTAATTTTTACGAATTCAATATTGGGAAAGAGGGGTGGACATTTTGCTGAAGGCAGTTTTTTTTGATTTAGATGATACATTACTATGGGATCAGAAAAGTGTAAAAGAGGCTTTTGTGGCCACATGTGAAGTTGCCAAGGAGAAATATGGTCTGAATGTCGACGAGTTTGAAGAAGCGGTGCGGAAGGAAGCGCGTGATCTTTATTCTTCTTACGATACATATGCATTCACTCAAATGATCGGAATCAATCCATTTGAGGGACTATGGGGGAATTTTCAGGATGATCATGATGAATTCCGGAAGATGGCCGGGATTGTACCGGCTTATCGGAAAGAAGCGTGGACGAGGGGCTTGAAGGCATTAGGGATCGATGACCCGGAATTTGGGCTTGAACTGGCAGAACGTTTCCCGGCCGAAAGACGCAAAAAGCCATTTATCTATGAAGAAACATTCCGTGTTCTGGATGAATTAAAAGGGAAGTACAAATTGCTATTGCTAACGAACGGATCTCCTGAACTGCAAAATACCAAACTTGAAATAACGCCTGAACTGGTTCCTTATTTCGACCAAATCGTGATTTCAGGTGCATTTGGTCGAGGTAAACCGGATGCCTCCATTTTTGAGCATGCTTTGCAAATCATGGAGCTTGATAAGGATGAAGTATTGATGGTCGGCGATAATTTAATGACCGATATCCTTGGAGCATCACGGGTAGGTATAAAGTCGGTTTGGATAAATCGCCATGATAAGAAACGGAATGAAGTGCTTCCAACCTATGAAATCACGCATTTAGAGGAGCTTTTCCCTATCCTTGAGAGCCTGGGGAATTAATTGGCGGTCCTCCTCCAAATAACAAATTTTGGAGAGTTGCAATAAAATATTAGGTCTTTCAAATTATTTACAGAATGAAAAGGGTGAGATATAGTTACCCTGTAATCAATTAAATTATTCAGACTAGGGGTGTCCAATAAAAGTTGGGCTGAGAGAGAAGCGCTTAAGCTTCTTAACCCTCAGGACCTGATCTGGTTCATACCAGCGTGGGGAAGTTAGAATCTACTAAACGATGACATTTCAATTGGTCATTTCTGTAGTCATACTAACGTTAGCCGGGTCTTAAATATGAGACCTGGCTTTTTCGTGCGAAATGGATTGGATTTTGTCCTTTTTAAATGAACTTAAAAAGGAGAAATGAAATCATGAAGAGTAATTCAGTAAATGACATGAACGTTTCAATTATGTCCAGTTTTGCCGGGAGTAAAAAAGTGTATGTTGAGGGATCTAGACCCGATATTAAAGTACCTATGCGTGAAATTGAGCTAAGTCCGACGACAGGGGCATTCGGTGAAGAGGAGAATCCGCCTTTACGTGTATATGATACAAGCGGCTTCTATACGGATTCAGAATATCCGATTGATATTCATAAAGGCCTTGCCCCGATTAGACGCAGCTGGGTTCTGGAACGGGAAGATGTTGAAGAGTATGAAGGGCGTGAAATAAAGCCCGAAGATAACGGATATAGAAAAGTGGAGTCACAATCCAATGCCGAAGTTTTTCCGGGATTGAAAAGAAAACCATTGCGTGCGGTGAAAGGAAAAAACGTAACCCAGCTCCATTATGCCCGCAAAGGGATCATTACTCCAGAAATGGAGTTCATTTCGATCAGGGAAAATGTAGCCCCTGAGTTTGTAAGGGAAGAGGTAGCTAGCGGGCGGGCAATCATTCCGGCAAATATTAACCATCCTGAAAGTGAGCCCATGATCATCGGACGTAATTTTCACGTGAAGATAAATGCGAATATAGGAAATTCAGCTGTCAGTTCATCGATCGAAGCTGAAGTGGAGAAAATGACTTGGGCCACACGATGGGGTGCAGACAACATAATGGATCTTTCCACAGGAAAGAATATTCACACGACGCGGGAATGGATTATCAGGAATTCACCTGTGCCGGTTGGGACGGTTCCGATATATCAAGCATTGGAAAAAGTGAATGGGGTCGCGGAAGATTTAAATTGGGAAGTTTTCCGGGATACATTAATCGAGCAGGCTGAGCAAGGTGTCGATTACTTCACCATACACGCTGGTGTACTTTTGCGATACATCCCCATGACAGCAAAGCGAGTTACGGGTATTGTTTCCCGGGGAGGCTCCATCATGGCACAATGGTGCTTGGCCCACCACCAAGAAAGTTTTCTCTATACACACTTTGAAGAGATTTGTGAAATCATGAAGACGTATGATGTTTCTTTCTCATTAGGTGACGGTCTCCGTCCGGGATCCATTGCAGATGCAAACGATGAGGCACAATTTGCGGAATTGGAAACACTTGGGGAATTGACGAAGATTGCTTGGAAGCACGACGTTCAAGTCATGGTGGAGGGACCCGGTCACGTACCGATGCATTTGATTAAAGAAAATATGGATAAGCAGCTGGAAGTCTGTCAAGAAGCACCATTCTATACCCTGGGACCATTGACGACGGATATAGCTCCTGGATACGACCATATCACTTCTGCGATTGGTGCTGCCATGATTGGATGGTTTGGAACGGCCATGCTTTGCTATGTGACACCGAAAGAGCATTTGGGACTTCCGAATAAAGAGGATGTTCGGGTAGGGGTCATTACTTATAAAATTGCAGCACACGCAGCTGATCTTGCAAAAGGCCATCCGCAGGCAAGAAAACGGGATGATGCCCTTTCGAAGGCTAGATTCGAATTCCGTTGGAGAGATCAATTCAATCTTTCCCTTGATCCTGAAAGGGCGGTTGAATATCACGATGAAACTCTTCCGGCAGAAGGGGCCAAAACAGCCCATTTCTGTTCAATGTGCGGACCGAAATTCTGCAGTATGAGAATCTCTCAGGACATCCGTGATTTGGCGAAGGAAAAGGGTCTGGGTTTTGAGTCGGTAATCGATGAAGGGCTTAAAGAAAAAGCGAATGAATTTAGGAAAACGGATGGGGAAATCTATCAATGATTCCGACGAGAGGGAGAATTCGATGAATCGGGTAATCCAGATAAAAGTTGAAATGAAACGGTTGGAAACTCAATTGGAGCAGCTGAAAAGGGAGCTGAACATTTTTCGGGAGAATTGTAACCATGAATTTGTGAAAAATGATTATAGTCAACAATGTACAAAGTGCCATTTGATCGAAAGTCTGCAATGGTAATGATTCCATAATCGTCCTTATGGAATGACTCCCTTAATCATGTTGGACATTCGATCACAAAACATGATTAAGGGGATCTTTCATTACTATTTACATACTTGTTTTATTAATATGAAGAGGAGGAGGGACAAGCCATCCTTTTTCCTTATTCAATCTAAGGAAGTCAGCACCCAATGCAGCTTTGTTGGTATGGAATTGCGCAAACATCTGTGCAATATCCTCGCGGATGCATTGACCCATCATTTGGCTATAAGCAACTAATCCTGCATTAATATCGATTGATACTGAAGCGGAGATTTCAGGATCTTGAAGACGTGCCCCGACGGGAATATCCTCCAAATTAGCTTTAGGCCTTTCAGGAGGTGAGGGAGGCAGTCCTACGTTATTTTCTTTTAATAACGATTCAAGTTGGTCATGTTCCTGTTTTCCTTGATTGATAACTTCAACAAGCAATTTATGCAGGTCCTTGTCGCCAGTATTTTAAGCATGGTTTGATGACAGGCAATCAACCCTTTTGTATTGGTTAGAAATGCCCATGTTCCAAATACCTCTCCGTAATGCATAGGCTCATCTTTCGGATTTCCGCTTAAAATTCCCATAACCATCCTCCTTGAAATTCATTAACGCATTTAAGTTACCCTGAATTCATCCAAGCATGCATCGTTGATGTTTGGGAAAGGTTAGAGGGCTTTTAATGCTTACCCTTTTATTCCTTGCAGCCATTCTTGATAACATTCATCACAGAGCATTTCATTTCTATCCGTGTCAGTAACTTGAAATGTTACGACATGGATTTTTTTTTCTTCCGTGACATCACTACAATAGAAGCATTGATGTGTCATTGGAAATCCTCCCAAACATATAAAGTGTTTATAGTTTAAAACGCCACGTTTTTTTTATACAAAAAACATGATGTAGCAGCTTATTGGTCATCTTGGAAGAGTTTTGATTGAATAATCCAGTTGGGGTTTAACATACTAAACGTGTTCGCATCATTGATAAAACGAGGAGGGAAATACAATGCAAAACCAATATCAACAAGGTCAAGTACACCAGAACATGCAAACGGGTGCCATTCCCCCACAAATGAATCACGGTGGTCACGAACTATTCGATGTACATGAAGTGCTGTCGGGAGCGATTGGTACTTTAAACACGTATACTCTTTTGCGTCAGCATGTCCAAGATCAGGAATTACTCGACATTCTGAATCGTCAATATCAGTTCATCCAAGATGAATATAATATTTCACTGGAGTGCTTCCAATCGGGCCAGGATCCTTCTAAACGGACTCAGAGCTACAAAATGAATCAAGGTAACGATTTTATATATGGATTGACACCAACTCAGCCAAAGAAACCTTTGCAATCCGTATCGGAAATTACGGATGAATGCATTTCAGGCTTGATGCTTGGAGCTGTTAAGTCTGCAGCATCCATGAAGGCGATGGCAGCGCTTGAAATAACGAATCCGGTGGTTCGCCGCGTATTTGCAGATTCCGTTCCGAACTGCATTGAAATGGCTTATGAGATTTCGATATATCAAAACAAACATCATTATTACCAAGTTCCTCAGCTTGCACAGCAGGATATGCAGCAAATGATGAATTCGTATGCCCCCGCACAAGGAACATAAAGAAGGGATAGGACTGATTCTCCTATCCCTTCTTTATCATTGTTTCATATGATTTATTTCCTGAATGCATTCCTGGACGAGGGTAACAGCCTGACTCATGGTTGCTCCTCCGCCAAATGCCGCGGTCACACCAATTGCTTCAAGAATTTCTTGTTCGGAACAGCCTTGATCAAGACATCCTTTTGTGTGATAGATAATACAGTATTCATCTTGTGAATATAAGCTTATTCCTAGTGCGATAAGCTGTTTTTCTTTCTTGGACAATTGACCTTCTTTAAAACACTCTTCCGTAAACGAATTGAATTTCTCAGCAAGATCTGGCATTTTATGCGTAAAGACACCGATTCCAGCTTTATAATCACGAAGAGCATTTTCAGTAGAATTATTCGCTTCATATTCCATTTTTCATTCAGCTCCATCCAAAATTTTTTCATCAAAAATTAGTATGAGCTAAATGTTGGACGATTAAACAGAAACGCAGGAGTTTACCGAAGTAATCATGGAACCGCCTTCCTACAAGGCTAGTGACCCCTTGGGCCGGGTGGCTTTGAACCATTGATAGCAAAGGATGCATATAAGTGCAACGTCAATCGCATCACCGGCATAGTACATTAACATTCCGCCATTTTCCGCTTGTACCTTGGTGACTCCGCTTGGCGGGTGGGCAAAAATATATTTAGAAAGGATATCATGGCCGGCCAGTGAAACTGTAAATACGATAGCTCGAAACATGAAGCTGAACCTGTGGGGTGCAGGGTCCATATAAATCATAGACGCAGTGAATAGATAGCCCGCTATGAACACGTGAAAATGCACTAATGCATGCAGAAGGGCATTCTGATGCATCAACCCGTACAGACCAGTCGTATAAAGGATCCAAAGCCCTCCAATATTAAGCGCAGAGGCAGTGATTGGATTGCTTAAAAATCGCAGCGGCCAACTTTTCAACACCTTTGAAAGGCGTCTTGCTGATTGTACATCAAGTGTTCGCAGTGCAAGCGTAATGGGTGCAGCAAGCACGAGCAGGATGGGTGCAATCATTCCAAGCAGTAAATGACCAACCATATGCGCCGTGAAGTCCATATGCGCGCGATTGGCTATTGGGCCTATGATTGCAGAGGCTGCACAGAGAGTGCCAAGAATCCAAAAGAAGGTACGGTATAATGGCCATTTTTTATAGCGGCGGTTCGAAATGAAGACAGCTGCGATATAAATCACTATAACCAGCATGATTAGCATCAATAAAATCGGTTCAAAACCAGTTCCATTATCATGAATATGTCCATTACTGTGCATTGCTGGCGTCTTCTTTCATTTTAAGTAAGCTGCGCCTTGTTTGAATGACGAGGGTAATGCCGATCAAGATCATGATTGTGGCGGCAATGTTCCAAGTCAAGTCGTATGGGAAAATATCGACATTGTAACGGATTTGATGGAGGCGCATGAGCTTGTGCTGGATGATTCCGTCATATAACTGGAAAGAACCTGCCCCGAGCAAAACTCCCCCAATCCACCTTTTCAGCCATAATCCCTTTCGACGGCGAAGGTCAGCGAACATGAATAACGACCCGACCGTTGCGAACCAGCTTAGGGCATGAAATAAACCATCCGAGACAAGCCCGATACTGGTTGTGGACTTGTCATAGAAATGGTGCCAATGTAATAGTTGATGAAAGATGGCTTCATCGATGAATGCAACCAATCCGATCCCGAATAGAAAACCGGACCATAGGTTACGAGCGGAATAAGTATAACGTAATTCTGAAATGGATTGATCTCTTTGATTTCGAGGCTTGAAATCCATTTTCCATCCTCCTTTTTCCTATATATGGTTCTTTCTACTTTACCCTGTATTTTAAAGTTATAGACAAGTAAATGGACCTTTTATATATCTTATTTATTGAGCGATTCATAGCACAAAGAAAATCCTTGGCTTTTTAGTTCAGGCATCAATGTTAATGGTATGTAAATTTCTTCTAATTATTGTTCATTATAACTGAATTAGGGTTTTAAGCATGTACAGGCGGGTAATAAAAAACCGTACATCATATAAAAAAAGGAGGAGTTAATATGTTTCGCCATCAAAAAGAATTGCAATTTGAAGTTAAGGTAGATCGACCAGATCCGATGCTTGCCCGTCAAATTCAGGAAGTGTTAGGTGGACAGTTTGGGGAAATGACTGTCATGATGCAATATCTTTTTCAGGGATTTAACTGCCGTGGAGAAGAAAAATACAAAGATATGCTGATGGATATCGGTACAGAGGAAATTGGACATGTAGAGATGCTTTGTTCACTCATTAGTCAATTGCTTGATGGCGCTTCTCCGGAAGATCAAGCAGAAGCCGCAAAAGATCCTGCTACAGCAGCGATCATGGGTGGTATCAATCCCCAGCATTTGCTCGTAAGCGGTCTTGGCGGACTGCCAACCAACTCGAATGGGGTGCCTTGGAACGGATCTTATATCGTAGCCAGCGGAAATTTATTAGCGGACATGCGATCCAATCTGCATGCTGAAAGCCAAGGACGCCTTCAAGTGGCCCGTTTATATCATATGACCAAAGATGAAGGGGTACGTGCTACCTTCCGTAAAATGTTAGCCCGTGATCGTTACCACCAATATCAATGGATGGCGGCCGTTGCAGAACTTGAAGGAAAAAATGGCGTGGTTGTTCCCGCATCATTCCCACCGGAAGCGGAAATGGAATCTCAACCGGAAGCGTACGAATTCTGGAACTTGTCGGAAGGTAATGAATCGGCAGATGGCCTGTGGGCAACAGGAAGCGCCCCAGATGGTACGGGAGATTTTGTTTATGTAGCTGAACCAGTTGCAAAAGGACAGATTCCTAACCCTAAGGTTCCGGCAGCACAATTGCATCATGACCTGGATAGAAGTCAATCGCTTAATAAAAGGTAATAAAAACTTTTCAAAAAAAGCTCGATGGCCCTGAAGGGGACATCGGCTTTTTTTATTCTATCTTGTTTGCAAAACCTAATTATTTGCTTGTGGATATTTTTTGGAGTAGGATAGTTTCAATCTTCAAGTCAAACCATTTTAAAAAGATGGTCACTAATTTAATGGTAAGGAGTGGGGCAAATGAAAGCGGGTAGTGGTTAAAGAACCGGGTGGTGCAGAACAATTACTATTAAAAGATTTTTCAAAGCCCGTGCCCGGTAAAGGGGAAATATTAATAAAGGTTAAAGCCTCTGCGATAAATAGAACGGATATTGTTTCCCGGGAAGGAAAATCCGGTTATATGGTCAATCCAATATTGGGGATTGAAGTTTCTGGGGAAGTGGTGGAAACTGGGGAAGGTGCAAATATACAAACGGGGACGAGGGTGATGGGCCTGGTAAACGGCGGCGGTTATGCTCAATATGCCTTGATGCCGGCTGATCGTGCAATGAAGATTCCGGATAACCTGTCATTTGAAGAAGCGGCAGCGATACCTGAGGTATTCTTGACTGCGTACCAAACCTTGTTTTGGTTAGGTGAATTGACGGATCAAGAAACGGTATTGATTCATGCTGGCGGAAGCGGTGTAGGCACTGCAGCTATCCAACTGGCAAAAAAACTGACAAAAGCGAAAATCATCACTACAGCCGGCTCAAAGGAAAAATTGGATTTCTGTCACTCACTAGGAGCGGATAT
Source organism: Peribacillus sp. TE19612 (assembly GCF_056279465.1). Lineage (NCBI taxonomy): Bacteria > Bacillati > Bacillota > Bacilli > Caryophanales > Bacillaceae > Peribacillus > Peribacillus sp. TE19612. The sequence continues at coordinate 42,765 of NZ_JBWCCL010000003.1, forward strand.
CTGTATCAACTATAAAGAACAATCTTTTGATGAGGAAATCCTGAAAGCTACAAATAATCAAGGAGTGGATGTTATCCTGGATTTCATCGGTGCTTCTTACTGGGAGAAAAACCTTAAAAGCATAAAAACTGATGGACGATGGGTATTGATAGGCATTCTAGGCGGAACGGTAGTCGAGAAGGTGAACCTGATGGAACTTCTCTTAAAAAGAGTTCAATTAAAAGGCACTCTACTAACTCCTCGGAGTGATGAATATAAAAAAGAGTTAACGGAAGAATTCGTTAAAAAGGCAATGCCGTTGTTCCGCAAAAATGAAATCAAGGCAATCGTGGACCATGTCTTCCCTTTTGAAGAGGTACAAAGAGGGCATGAACATATGGAAGCCAATAAGAATGTAGGTAAAATCATCTTACAGATTAATGAATGATTAAAGAAAAACTGCCTCGGTGCATGAATGGGGGAGGTTGCCCAGGATTAAGACTTGATTGGGCGACCTCTTTTCAGGTGATGAGGAAAAGGTGGAGCTGATGGCAGATTGATTGAAGGAAGAAATATGGACAAAGTATAATGAATATATACAAAGTCAAGATACGCTTCGCCGGTATCTGTCTAAGGGGGAATCTTAATGAATGAACTGAATGCATTATTCAGGAAAAGAATAGGGCTCCAGGAAGATGTGAAACTGACATTTGAGAAATTAGACGAAATTCTGGATAAGACAGCGAAAACCATTCCTTTTGAAAACTTATCAATCATGGCATCCCATCTGAGTGATATCGATAAAGCGAATATCATGAACAAAGTCCTCGTGAGGAATGAGGGGGGATTATGCTATGAATTGAATTCAGCCCTTTATTTTTTCCTGATGGAAAATGACTTTGATGTATCTTTGGCTCGTGGTGTCATCTATAATCAGGGGTGGATGACCATAGGAAGGACACATGTCACCATTCTATTGAACCATGAGGGCCAAACCTATTTGATCGATACGGGTTTTGGCGGGAATCTGCCATTAAAACCAGTTCCGTTGAACGGAGAAACGGTCGTTTCCCGAAATGGCGAATTCAGGATAAAAAAAGAAAGTACCGACCATGGAGATCATATCCTTGAATTAAAACTGAAACATAAAGATCGCGATTGGAGAATAGGCTATGCTTTCGATTCTTCACAACCCGTGGGAAATGTAGCGGAACTTAATGAGGTCCAAACGATCATCAGGGAAAATCCCCAATCACCATTCAATAAGCATCCATTAATCACCCGTTTGACAAACAGCGGGAACATCACTTTAACCGATACTTCCTTTACACAGTGGGAAAATGGAAAAGTGACGAAAGAAGAAATAGATGGAGCACGATTTAAAGAGTTACTGAAACAGCACTTCGATAGATAGTGGAAAAAGATCTGAATATCAAAGGCATCCTTATCGAAAGATTGTCCATTCTTGACAGTTTTTTTATGAATTGTATGATCATTCCATGGGATGTCATTGATATGCAAGACATAGAAAACTATTACTATAATGAAGAAATTTGCGAAAATCCTGCCGAATAGCTGGCAAGTCGAGAACCCGCTGAATGCTGTTTGGCGGAAAGAGAGCGAATTTCTGAGAACACTTGAAAACTGTAGGCAAACTGGCTTTCTACGAATTTGCTACAATCTGAAACATCCATTATGGATGTTTTACTATTTATTCAATAGATTCGAATTCAGTGGGGTGAGAAGGATATGGAGAAGAAGAACCGATTGGTTTTTACTAGGTCGAATGCAGCTGCTAAACGAAAATTCGATGAAGCCATCACCATTTTGGAATATAGTGTAATGCTTGTTGAATTCTTTGGATTACAAGAATTCAACAATATAATTGCCGGACAGTTAAGACTGATTCTATGTGAAACGAAAAATACGCGAATAAAACGGGAAAAGGTCACAATTGACCAATCCTTAATAAAGAAAATCAATCCTAACCCGAAATTGTATCCCATTAAAGACTCCAATCAAATGAGCAATGATCATATATCGGAAGAACTCTTCGATTATACTAAACAAAGGATTGAGCTAAAGCTTTGGAGAAATCAAATTATCTATAAAATCGATATCGAAGGAAAAACCCAGGAAATTAAAGTCATTGATTTTATTAAGGAAACAGCTAATAAAATTGGTGGTGCACATGCTGAATCAAGTTTCCCTAATAAGTCCATTATTTCGGATGGACATACGAAAATCATGTTAATAGATATAGCAAAAGGGTTATTCAAATCCATAGGCAGGGATTATAAAAAACATGCCTCCATGAACCTTTCACATATCATGCAAAAAATCGAACAATCAACTTTGGAAGACTAGACAGAGGAAGGACTTTTGACCAAGTCCTTCTTGCTTGATTTCCAAGCACCCGCCAGGATTGGATACCTCAAATAACCACTATCACTAAACCATTCTTTTTCCTCGTTAAACCACGCTCGATGGCTTTTCACTTTTATCCAGAACGCCATCAGGTTAAATTCAGTCACGAGTGTACTCCATATTTTCTGCATATTTAATTGGTAAGATGGGTGTAATCATAAAGGAGGTTTTATTCAATATGAAAAAAAGAACAAAATTGCCTACCATCTTATCCCTATTTGCAGCCCTGTTTTTAGTCCTTGGAGCATGTTCCAACAGCGATGATAAAAGCAAAGAAGAGAAGGAAGAAAATGAACATAAGGAACATAGTGAAATGGACATGAACCATTCTAGCTCGGGTGATGTTCCGGAGGGATTAAAAGCGGCAGAAAATCCAACTTATGAAGTTGGAAGTCAAGCGATTATCGAATCAGGTCATATGGAAAGCATGAAAGGGGCGGAAGCAACAATAGTGGGTGCCTTTGATACGACTGCTTATGCAATTTCGTATACGCCTGCAACCGGCGGAGAAAAAGTGGAAAATCATAAATGGATCATTCACGAAGAAATCAAAGATGCAGGTGAAGTGACGTATGAACCCGGAGCGGAGGTCACAGTAAATGCTTCTCATATGGAAGGGATGAACGGGGCAGTCGCTGAAGTTGAATCTGCCGAAAAAACGACTGTTTATATGGTCGATTTCACACCGACTACGGGTGGAGAAAAAGTGAAGAACCATAAATGGGTAACCGAAAGCGAATTATCAGCGTCTAAATGATTTAACATCATGAGTTCAAAAACAGAAGAAAATAGGATTGGAAACTCCTTCAGTTTGTGACAAAAGTGGATTTGGAATAGCTCATCCAGAACCATAATATTCAAACAAGACTAGATGATCATTGATGTTTTTTACTGTAAGCCTCATTGGATTGAAGAGAGTTGCGACACTCCTGCCGAATAACTGGCTAACCAAGACCCCGGAGGCGCTTGCTTTGATATGGCTTGGCAGAAAGTCGGCGGAAAGGGAGCGGATTTCTGAAAGGGGTATGTGTAATGATTTCCACCCCTGGCACTCGCTTTCCGCGGGCGGTCCGCCCTTGGCGCTCGCCTGCGGGGTCTCCCTGGCCACGCTTTTCCCGCAGGAGTCTCGTACCTTCCGTTCCAATCAACTGGAATTTTATAAAAGAAATATTGTAGGGAAACAGGCTCTTTTCCAATTGGTTTACAGTTTGGCTGTTCCATCAATTTTTTGACAAAAGGGAGTTCGGATTGGTCCCATCCCAAACCATGAAATTAAAACAAGATTAGATTATCCTTATGTTTATTTTCTATAATCCTTATGGGATTGAAGAAATTGCGACTGCCAAATAACTGGCTAACCAAGAACCCGGAGGCGCTTGCTTTGATATGGCTTGGCAGAAAGTCGGCGGAAAGGGAGCGGATTTCTGAAAGGGGTATGTGTAATGATTTCCACTCCAGGCACTCGCTTACCGCGGGCGGTCCGCCCTCGGCGCTCGCCTGCGGGGACTCCCTGGCCACGCTTTTCCCGCAGGAGTCTCGTACCTTCCGTTCCAATCAACTGGAATTTTATAAAAGAAATATTGTAGGGAAACTGGCTCCTTTCCAATTCGTCTACAGTCTGGCTGTTCCATCAATTTTTTGACAAAAGGGAGTTCGGATTGGTCCCACCCCGAACCATGAAATTAAAACAAGATTAGATTATCCTTATGTTTATTTTCTATAAGCCTCATTGGATTGAAGAGATTTGCGACACTCCTGCCGAATAACTGGCTAACCAAGAACCCGGAGGCGCTTGCTTTGATATGGCTTGGCAGAAAGTCGGCGGAAAGGGTGTGAATCTCTGAATCAACTGAACTATTCAAAATGAAAAATGCAGGCAAACTTGATTTTCATTGAGTTTGTCCACAGTCTGAAGGAATGGTAAACAAAACCATTCCTTTTTTTGTGAATGAATTTTCTTGAAAATTACTTTACAGTGGAGTGTAAAACTTTAGTTTCTGTTAATATAGCTTTATCAGAAATGTGAAAATGGGGTGCAAGTATGATGGCTGGATTAATTATTAGACCTTTTATGGAAACTGACCATGAGGCGCTGAGCAATTATTGTTTACCTATAGAACAAGCAATCTATACTTCTTTACCTTTAAAAGTTATCGAAGACTTCAGGAAGGATAAATATAACCTCCCCATGGTCATTTATTTAGATAAGGATTTGATTGGTTGTTTTGCCTTATATACGGATAAAGCGGGAAATCAATATACAAGTAATGAGAATGCGATTCTTCTTAAATCATTCTCCTTGGATTTGCGCCATCAAAAAAAAGGGCTAGCTTTTAAGACGTTAAAAGTGTTGCCTGATATGATCAAACTAAGTCATCCAGATAAAGATGAGATTATTCTAACGGTGCATCATTCGAATGTCCCAGCGATAAATTTATATAAAAAAGCTGGATTCATTGACAAAGGATACAGATTTAATGGAGAAGAAGGGGAGGAATTCATTTTCCACTTTGCTCTGGATTAAGGGGAATATAGATAACTTCCGGAATGCTTCGACCCGATAGGAAAAAGCATGTAATTAAACGACAGTATACAGTCAGCTTAAATATGATGAAGTGGTTAAACGCAAAATAAGCATCAAAACGATGCTTATTTTTTTGGAAAGTATTCCTTACGATATGATTAAGAATTCATGGAATCCATCCTACAATTTCTAGAATCGTCAGAAGAATCTCAAAGACAATGAGAATTACAATGATCCATTCAACGAATAGTCCCCTGATCGAATGGCTGATGTTAGAAAACCCATCCATAATGTTATATAAAATTTCGGTTTTACTTTTCAGGATTTTATACCGATCATTCAATTCAAAAAATTCAAGCATTCTGTCATAAAATTCGCCGGCAATGCTGCTTGTCCATGTAATATCAGGTTTATCCAGAATCATGATATATGCCAGGGTATTGTACTCGTGACGTACGATTTTTGCCGTCGTCCTCGCTAGTTCCTTGTTACCGATTCTGAGCTTGCCTTTTTCCAGTCGGTCAATCATGGCTTCAAGCTTGTCGTGGATTTTTCCTAGTTGTTCCTCAGTCTTTTCAAGTGCCACCGATTTGGCAAGAATGGTGGAAATTAATTCAGGGTAGAAAAATTCATATTTAGGAACAACTACATATTCGTCTGTCAAATTGATGTTTTCAGTTTCACTGAAGTGAAGGCTGTAATCATCCGTATATCTATCTACATTGACGAGATCAATGTCCGGCTCGAATGATTGGATAAAGGAGGAAAATGCCTTGATCTCATCCTCATGTGAGTAATTGATGAAGACGATGCTGCCAAAGGAAAAAACCAGCACCTGCTGCGATTCGTCCACATTTTTATAAAGGATGGAACGTAGAATATCGCCTTTAAGAATTAAAGGCTCTTCCCAGGTGAATTTTTTGGGGATGCCGCAATGAATGGCGATTTTGTTCAAATCGATTTCATTAGTAATTGCACATGCTTTAAAGGTAATTGCTTCCATCTATATCACTCTCTTCAGCAAATTGGTCTTTTTTCGATTCTATTCTATTCTTACAAAAACATGCTTGAATATTTCTGGAAGGTAGAAAAAAGTCAACTGACTGGTAACTAAACCTATAACCCCATTATGGATATAAAAATAATCAAGTCTAAGCTTTGGGGAAATATATAAGATGGCGATTCCGGTAACTGGATCGTCCTTCTTTATTTTGCTTGTATATACATACTTAAACTTTACAAAAACATATAAAATTTCATGAAAACTTTACTTTTATTTACAGAATTCTCACATTGATGTCAATATTCAGTAATACATGTTTGTTATAATCGATTGACGGTTTTAAAAGTGGTTGGAAAAGGGTCTTTTAAAAATCCTTCATTTACAGATAAGTAGCAGGCTGATTGAAGATGACTGAATAGTAGGAGTGAACAAAAATGAAGGAATCTATAAATCTATATGAGCTTACATTTAGTGAAAAAGATAGATATGTGATCATTACGAATGCTTATCCACATGAAGATCAGCTATATCGGAATGGGTTTATCCACCGAAGAGTCAAGGCTTATCTGGATGAGGGTTTGAAGGTGGATGTCTTTGTTTTGCATCCTGCCTATAAAAAAGCGGAAAAGTATACGTATGAAGATGTGCCTGTTTATCGAGGAACTGAACAGCATTTGCGCATTTTCTTAAATCATAAAATACATAAAAAAGCGCTCATTCATTTTGTTAATCCAAAAATGGTACAAGCGATAAAAGAAACGAACATGGATTTACCGATTATAACCTGGATACATGGATTTGAAACGGAGGCATGGCATAGAAGATGGTTTAATTTTCTTGAAAGCCCTGAAAGCTTGAGGAAGATACTTGAAATGTCGGACGACTATTATGTATCACAGCTTTCTTTTATGAATTGGTTTTATCAAACGAATGAATTGGATACAACCTTTGTTCATATTTCCAAATGGTTCAAAGAGCATATAGCGGAATGTGATGCAAGAGCAGAATCGAAAAATTCAATAATCATTCCTAATGTCATAGATGACAATCTGTTTACCTTTATTGAAAAGCCAGCTGAAATGCGGACAAAAGTCCTTTCAATCAGGCCATACGCTTCACGAAAATACGCCAATGACCTATCGGTGAAAGCAGTGCTGGAACTATCGAAGCGACCATACTTCGATAAGTTGGAATTTGCATTTTATGGCGATGGAAAATTGTTCGATCAAACCGTTGAGCCAATCCGGGATTTTGAGAATGTAACGATTCATAAAGGTTTCCTATCTCAGGAGAAAATCGCTGCATTACATAAGGAGTATGGAATTTTCCTTTGCCCGACCCGTTTGGATTCTCAAGGGGTTTCCATGTGTGAGGCAATGTCGAGCGGACTAGTGCCGATTTCAACAGATATTACGGCAATTCCGGAATTTGTTAAACATGACGTTTCTGGCCTTCTAACAAAACCTGAGTCTCCTACCGATATTGCCGATGCAATAGAGCGCTTATATTACAACTCGGACGTATTTTTAAGAGTGTCAAAACAAGCTTCTCAGTCGATTCGGGAAAAATGCGCTGTAGATGTTGTTATAAAAAGAGAATTGGAGATCATCCAAGGTTAATGGAGGGGAGTTTTTTCAATATGGAAGAACGAAACGAATATTGGAAAACGATGTATGAGGAACTCGAATTACAAATGAAAGACATGATGTGCATGACATTGGAGCTCATAGAGAGCAATGGCATGGAAAAACAAAAAACCATTGAGAACGTTACAAAAGAAAATAATAGGCTGCGAGAAGAAGTAGAAAAAAGTAAGATGGCCCAAATCGAAAATATTAAGCTTAACAAAGAAATACGAAGACTTAAGTTGTTAGAACATAAATTCAACGTTACATATGCAGGGAAATTCACATTAAAATATCTTGCGCTTAAATCATCTATTAAAGAACAAATAAAGAAATAAATTCATATCAGATTTCAGTCATTGGAGTGAAAACTTTGAATTCACATGAACTAGTTGAAAACAGAAAAATGAAGGTACTTCTATTTGGCTTTATTGACATGAATTCAATGGATGGATCTGCAGTATTTTTATCTTCCTTAGCATCGACCATTGCGTTAGATTCCAACATCGAAGTTGATTTACTTTTAGCTAGCCCGGTCAAACGTGATATCTTACTTCAGCCACTTGAGAAATTTGATAATATAACCATTCTCAATCCTTTTGTCGATCCTTTTTTTAATGCCGCCGGTGATGAATGGGTAAAAAAAGGAGTCATTGATTTCGATGTAGCAGAAATGCTCATTTCTCATTATTGGAGTCAAAATGACTATGATTGGCTATTTGTTAGAAGCATTGAGACTGTTGAAAAAATCGCAAAGCATAAGCAAATCATAAAGAATACATTAGTTTATGCTACAGGATTGACTCACATAGGTCAGGATGTTAATGAAGAAAAATTCGAGAGCATCAAAAATATATATGATCAGTGTGCGTATTTCTTATGTCAAACAGAAGAGATGTGCGAATTTGTCATTGAGATCCTTAATTTGAATAAAGAAAAAAACAAAGTTTCCCTGCTTACCCCGATGATACCAAACGTTGAATCAGCGGAAGGGCAGACCCGGTTAAAAAACAAACTTGTATATACAGGGAAATTCGACCCGGATTGGAAGACCATTCCTATTATTACTGCTTTTAAAGAATTAAAACGTGAGATCCCGAATCTATCACTTGATGTGGCGGGGGATAAATTCAAATGGGTTAAAGATGATTCTCAGTTTAAGGAAGAAGCGGCATACCTCCTTAAAAATACGGATGGGCTTACATGGTACGGTGCTTTGACAAGGGAGAATGCCCAACAATTAATCGTGAACAGTGATATTGGGATAACCTGGAGAAGTGAGGAAATGGACAGCAGTCTGGAACTGTCTACAAAGCTATTGGAGTATGGGATTTTAAGAAAGGCTGTAATAATGAATCCAACCAAAATGCATATGAAGCTTTTTGGCGAAGATTACCCGTTATATGCTGTTACAGAGAAGGATTTCCGTGACGCTGTCAAATTAGCATTATGTAATAAGGATATATATGAGTTTGCGGCACAACGAATGTATCAAGTTAGCAGGCAGTTTTTATTTTCAGAAGCAATAAAAAAACTGCAAGGACCATTATGGAGCAAGCGCATTACCGATTATGTGAATGAAAGTGCGAATATGTTTTATATTGATGAAGCGGACTTTGATGAACTGATTAGGCATACATCATTAAATAAAGTGAAAATATTGCCTGCGGAGTTTAATGTTGACGAAGTTTTCACCTATATTGTCAAAAACATACCTGAAGAAATAAAACGAGTCGAAAAACTGTTTAAACTGTCTGGGTATGGTCAAATCATTTCAGCAGAAAAAGCTGGATGTTATACATTTCTCCACATCCATAAAAGGTATGGAACCTTTGAACAAAATTTTCAAAATAACATCCCCTATTTAAAAACGATAGGATTTGAAACCTTTGGCAATCCTAAACTAAAACCAAAAGATGTGGAGATTTCAATCAAAGAACGGGCAATTGTTGATAAAGAAAAATATGATATGAAAGGGAAAAATAAAGAATTAGCTAAAGAAGTAAAGCAATTAAAAAAACTGAACACAGTTCAACTTAAACAAATTACTAAGCTAGAAAAACAAAATCAAGCAATTGGACGTAAATATGATTCACTTTCGAAGTCGAAAATGGGTAAAATGACATTCAAGTATTGGGATTTAAGAAAAAGGCTTAACTTTTAATAAGAAGGTAAACTTGCAATAGAATGGTAGACAATGCAATGGAAGACACTTCTTAACTCTATATCAGTCAAAGGAAAGCTCCTGAATGCTTCTGGCTTACAGGGGCATTTGTCAATTATATGGAGTAAAGGAGCAGGGATTCTTACAAACTTTTTTTCGATTAAAGCTGCCTCAGGTTACTATTCTATGAAAATAAAACTTGGTAGTACCCTCAATAAAGATTCATGGAATTTCAAAAAACTAACCTTTCAGCATGTATCCAAATAGACCCCTTATTCTTTAATGGTGTTATAATATTCTGAAAAAGGGGGAGAGATGATGGAGGAGAATGTGCTAAAAGCGATTCAAGATGATTATCCGGATGCATTTGCATGGTGTTATGGATGCGGTCGCTTGAACAAAGATGGTCATCATTTTCGAACAGGTTGGCAAGACGAGCAAACAAGGACTATCTATACACCACGTCCAGAGCATATTGCAATTCCAGGATTTGTTTATGGCGGCTTGATTGCCTCTTTAATTGATTGTCACGGAACAGGTTCCGCTGCATTGGCTTTACACCGTAAAAACGGTCATGAAGTTGGAGATGGAGTTGAACCACCCAGGTTCGTGACTGCGTCACTGAATGTGGAGTTCGTAAAGCCAACCCCAAATGATGTGCCATTAATGGCCGTTGGGACGATTCATGAAATTCATCCTAAAAAATGGAGAATTGAAACAGAGGTATTTGCACTCGATAAACTTTGCGCCCGTGGAGAGGTAATCGCTGTGGTGATGCCAAGTACTTTTACAAGTAAAGAGTGATCTTAATTAATGTAAACGCATCGAATTCGGAATTAGATGTACTATCAAGGGCCGTCCAATTATTTGGACGGTTATTTAGTGTATCTGAGTATCCATTTCAAGCATGTTATCGTAATAAAGTGGCATGTAGCTGGAAATTACAAGCCAAATATTAAGATATTAATATACTTACATTATAAGCAAAGGGAGGTCGCATAGATGAAAATAAACGTAGAGATAGATGAGGAGATCAAGGCGATAGAGGTGCTTATCCGCAATCATGAATGGAATGAGGAAGTGCAGGAATTGATGGAACGCTTGAAGGAGAGGAAAAGACCGTATTTTGTCGGCAGAAAAGGAGAAATGCAGCATGTTTTCCGGGCAGAAGAAATCATCTGTTTGTTCACAGAGCAAGATTCCATAATGGTGCGGACGAAACAGGGGATTTTCGAAATGACAGAAAGGTTATATGAACTGGAAAGGGACCTTCCAGGTAATCAATTCGTGCGATTGTCCAAGTCAGTGATTGCCAACTTAGATGAGTTAAGCAGATTCGAGGCATCTTTCAACGGGACCTTATGTGTGTACTTCCGATCAGGGGAAAAAGAATATGTTTCCCGGCATTATGTTCAAGGGATCAAGAAAGCATTTCAATGGAAAAGGAAGGGATTATGATGAAAACACTATTATTCCGTAGCTTTGTTGGAATTTGTTTTGGAGCACTCGTGATGGTGCTGACATGTTTAGGAGTGATCGCTTTTGGGGGTTCATTAGACAGTGGAATATTTGTAAAAAATGCGATAGGCTGCATATTATGTGGCTGGTTCTTCAGCACGGCAACAATCTTCTTTGAAAATGAAAAATGGAGTTTGTTATCTCAAACCATTCTTCACTTCCTTACTGTCAGCATTCTTTACTTCCTATTATCTTTCTTTGTTGGTTGGATACCCTTTAGCTTAAAAGGATTAGCTATAGGAATTGGGATTTTCATACCATTCTATATGATCATCTGGACCGCATTCTATCTCTACTTTCGCTTCCAAGTGAAAATATTGAATGAAAGAATTGATAAAAGAAGGGATTGAGAAGGATCGACACAGAGGATTGATCAATCAGATTAAATTGGAAGGGGGCATTCGGCTTTTACTGGCGAGTCTGGAGCGAATACTCGTGAGTTTGGGCTTTTACTGGCGAGTTTGGAGCAAATACTCGTGAATTTGGCGCTTACTCGTGAGTTTGGAGCGAATACTCGTGAGTTTGGAGTGAATACTCGTGAGTTTGGAGCGAATACTCGTGAATTTGGAGCGAATACTCGTGAGTTTGGAGCGAATACTCGTGAGTTTGGTGCTTTTAATCGTGAGTTTGGAGCGAATACTCGTGAATTTGGTGTAATTACTCGTGAATTTGGTGTAAATACTCGTGAGTTTGGTGCAAATACTCGTGAGTTTGGTGCAATTACTCGTGAATTTGGAGCGAATACTTGTGAGTTTGGAGCGAATACTCGTGAATTTGGCGCTTACTTGTGAGTTTGGAGCGAATACTCGTGAGTTTGGAGCAAATACTCGTGATACACAGAAACGAACATGCCTTTTACCTTTGTTATGTAGGGTGTATCTTGAATTCATGGAAGAGTTCGTTGTATTGACCAGCCAGCTTCATGACACTTGTATTAACTGAGTTAGGTTCAATTGTAAAAGCTGCAAAACTGTGATTTAACTCCATTGTGAGGGCAATAAAGAATAACGGGAACAGATGCCGTGAATCGTCTGGAATTTCGACGAAAGCCCTTATACCTGCTCGATCTACGGTCATTTCATTTTTCCTGAGGTATTCATCCTTGCTTTGGAATGTAAATAAAGAGACACCGTTTCCTGTTGCATCGGAGTCTCTTAATATTTTATCAATTTTGTATCATTATCATTTCATCATAGATTAAGTTTTGTCTAAGCTCGGTTGCTGTTTGTATGGATATTTGCTCATCTTCAACCATTTGCGCAATGATATCACGTTCGATTTGCATCGCATTCAACTGAAATTGACTCACCATCTCTTCAAAGCGTTTTGCTTCTTTTTCACTTAATGTTCCGAACGGATTCAAATAACGATTATATCTTTGGATGACAAGCATGACTTCATGGCGGTTTTCAGGTGCAGTTTGTTGTTTGATCAATAAAATGGCTTCCTTGGAAGCTTCTTTTTGTGCTTTACGGAACTCCCTGATCAGGTCCGCATTTTTAACGATGGAGTTCTCTAATTTCGCTTTCCATTTCTTATCCCATTTGACATTGATTTTTTTCTTGAAAAGAATGGCCTGCAAATTGATCCAAGCCCTTTTCATGGAGGATTTTTGCATATAATTCGAGGTTCTTGAAAGATACACTTTATATAGTTCAAAGGCTGTTTCAGATATAGTCCCTTTTTCGACTAATCCAGAAACGACTTCCAATTCCTTATTGGCTCCCAGCTCCACTAAATCGCGTATTGTCCGATTATCCGGCCGATTCGTTATTCCCCGTTCCAAATCTATCAGTTGTTCATTCAAATCTTCCATTACTTGATGGACCGCTTTCTGATTTTCGATGGTTGTTTCTTTGCTCAGCTGATTGATCGTTTTATTTAAAACAATTTTATAAGCCTCCTCAGAGGTTAGCCGCTCATCTTTGAATTCAGTCGGTGTCTTTACCAGTAGTGGCAAGAGAACCGTAGCCAAGGTGACGCTTAACAATATTACGCAAGCTGCGATGAACAAGACTGTATTACGCATCGGGAATAAAGTGTCATCCCGCATGAAATATGGTATGGATAAAGCTGTAGCTAATGTAATGGTTCCATGAATGCCGCAAACGGATGTCAAAAATGCAAATCGGGATCTTGAAACATTCTCCTCATCGGTGTCATTGCTATCTTCTGGATGAACCCTGGACATAATGAATTGCTCTAATGGATTCACTCTGTTTTTCGTAAAAGTATCATGCAGGATGTATACCCATATAAAACGGATCACCAATAATAAAAGAACGATCAAGACACTTATCCCAAAAAGAATGCCCCTATTTAAGTTGGACTCAATTTCCTGATAAACACTCGGCAACATAAATCCTAACAAAGCAAATACAAGTCCATTCAAGACATAACCTAATACAGACCATGTATTAGTTGATACAATTTGCAATTTAGTCGTGGAACTCTGAAGGCGATCCCGCTCGATGCCATGAATGACACCTGCAGCAACCACTGCCAAGATTCCGGAAACATGGAATTCTTCAGCTACCATATAGATGGCAAAAGGCGTAATTAGTTCAATGACAATAGACATTGGGATTTCTTCAAGTCCATGAACCCGTAAAAATAATCGTAATTTAACGATTAAATAGCCCAATAGGATCCCTATAAAGATACCGCCTAAAGCTACAAATATAAAATTAAGCGATGCATCTTTTATAGAAAACACTCCAGTTAAGGCAGCTGCCAGGGCAACTTTAAAAGCGACGATTCCAGCAGCATCATTGAAAAGTGATTCACCCTCAAGGATGGGCATCATGTTTCCAGGCAATTTCAATCCTTTTGTAATCGATTGTACCGCTACCGCATCCGTAGGGGTAATTGTTGCTGCTAAAGCAAAAGCCACAGCCATCGGCATATCAGGTATTAACCAGTGGATGAAAAAGCCTCCTGCAAAAACCGTCACAAATACTAACCCAAAGGCTAATAACAGAATAGGCTTACGCAATTCAAGCATTTCTTTACGAGACGTATTTTTTCCTTCTGTAAAAAGCAGCGGAGCAATGACACAGATCATAAATAATTCTGAATGAAAATCAAATGATAATTGAAATGGTAATAATGAGAACACTGCTCCCATGGATATCTGATATATCGGAAGTGGGATACGAGGCCATATAGCATTTAATATTGTAGCGATTATTGTGGACACCAATAATCCGAGCAATGTGATTAAGAATGACATAGAATCTCCCTTATCTTCTAATGTTTTAGTCTGATTGCCCATGCAATGTATAAAAAAACAGAGGTGTTTATAAAGCAATATCCATCCTTTTAAAAGTAACCCCTACTTTATGGTCCTGTGTAGCTTATTCAAAAAACAATACTTAGCCATAGACAGTGTTTTCGACTAATATATAGCCTCGGTTTTTGATATACCCCTTAGTTATTAATTACAAACAGGATATCACAAGAGTTTACGGTTTATTCAAACCAACTTATAACATAGCTTTTCCATGAAAATTAGTTCATGTCGGAAACAGGATTTCCTGTATAAAATACCCTTAATGAAGAAACATAGAAAAATGGAGTTAGAGCGACCTGCAAAAAAATGGGGGTATTCAGATTGATTCGTAATGTGGGCAAATTGTTAAGAAAAACGAAAGGGAAAAAATCCCTGATTCAAAAAAATTACCAAGATTCTAAGCCTGCAGATGCACTTGATGTGAATTTCAGCCGAAATGTAGAAACACTTCGTTCTGTTTATGATAATTGCTCGGATGTCATGTTCCGTTCGTTCTTACTTTTCGGAAAGACGAGAGCCATGCTTATTTACATTGCGGGACTCTCAGACATCGAGGCGATAGAGCAATATGTTCTATCTCCACTCATGCAAGAGTCATCAAAAGAGCCACAGCCATTAAATGAGTTTATTGAACATAAAATGCCCGTTCCTAAAGTGGTAAAAGTGAATATGTTGGCGGATTGCATTGAATCGATTTCCACTGGAAACCCGATCCTTCTATATGAAGGGGAAAGCGATGGATTTTCTTTAGGATTGTCCAAATGGGAAAAGCGGGCGATTGAAGAACCTATGGCAGAGGGAGGAGTTAGGGGGTCACGAGAGGGATTTATTGAATCTCTAGAGGTAAATACGTCCCAATTGCGACGTATTATTAAAAGTCCTGCCCTTAAAATACAATCGATGAAGATCGGAACTTATACCAGGACGAATGTTTCGATTGCTTATATTGATGGACTTGCGGATAAAACACTGATTGAAGAGATTACAACTCGGTTGGAACGAATTAAAATAGACGGTATTTTAGAAAGCGAGTATATCGAGGAAATGATTGAGGACAATCCGTATTCACCTTTCCCTCAAATCATGACGACAGAACGGCCGGATGTAGCCTGTTCTTGCTTGCTGGAGGGACGGGCAGTCATTCTTGTAGAAGGAACCCCTTTTACTTTAATTGCACCAATATCCTTCTTTTCTTTGATTCAATCACAAGAGGATTATGCTCAACGTTTTTTGGCAGGCACTTTTATCCGTTGGTTACGTTATTTTTTTATGGGATTATCTCTTTTGCTTCCGTCCCTATATGTTGCTATTTTGACGTTCCATCATGAGGCGGTCCCAACCGCACTCCTGCTAAGCAGCGCGGCATCACGGGAAGCGGTCCCTTTTCCTGCAATAGTAGAGGCATTGGCTATGGAAATTACCTTTGAAGCACTAAGAGAGGCAGGGGTTCGATTGCCGAAGCAGGTAGGTTCTGCTGTCAGCATTGTTGGAGCGCTAGTGATTGGTCAAGCTTCCGTACAAGCGGGGTTGGTTTCAGCGCCAATGGTCATTGTAGTTGCGATTACGGGAATCGCTTCTTTTATGATGCCTCGTTATATTGCCGGAATTGCTTTCCGGATGCTGCGTTTTCCAATGATGCTGCTTGCCGGTACATTAGGACTGCTTGGTATCATGATGGGGATCATTGCCATAGTCATACACTTATGCAGCTTGCGTTCCTTCGGCGTTCCCTACTTAACTCCACTGGCACCGTTAAAAGGTCAAGAGCTGAAAGATGTGCTGTGGCGGGCTCCTTGGTGGAAGATGGATACACGCCCGCGCCTTACAGGCGATTCTAATGTATACCGTCAAGCGCCGGAACAGGGACCAAATTCAAAAAGGGGAAGTGAAACGGAGTGAATAATGGTTGGAGGAGAACAAAGATATTGGAGAAAGTAAAGAGGCGTCATTTCATGAAAAGCGTCCTTCTTTTGCTCGGTATTAGTGGAACAACCCCTTTTCTAAGCGGTTGTTGGGATCGAATAGAAATCACTGATTTGGCGATTGTCACAGCAGCCGCCATCGATAAGAAGGATAATAATCAAATAGAACTATCCGTCCAAGTCTTTATTCCCAGTTCAATAAGTAGTGGAGGCGGCGGTCAAGGAGGAGGGACCAGTCCAGGAGGGGGTGCGGTTACGACATTGGTGAGATATGAAAAAGGCTCCAATATTTCAGATGCATTGTCTAAGCTTCAAAGCAAGCTTCCGCGAAAAGTATTTTGGGGACATTGTAAAATATTTGTATTCGGTGAAAAGTTAGCGAAGGAAGGAATTCAAGAGCAGCTGGATTTTTTGCTGCGCCATCCGCAGCCAAGAGAGAAAGCAAATGTGTATGTCAGCAAAGGGAAAGCAAAGCCTATCCTTGAATCTTTGCCACCCCTGGAAAACTATTCAGGGGAAGTGCTTAGAGAACTATCTGATTTACATATTGGGATGCTGGTCACACTACAGGATTTAGATGAAATGTTAACGGGTATACCTCAAGCTGCCGCACTTCCATTTGTTAAAATTTTACCACCAGGGAAAGGGCAAACGAAATTACAGGGAATTCCTTACATTGTCGGAACAGCCGTGTTCAAAAAAGATAAAATGACTGGGATGATGACGGAAAAAGAAACAAGAGGGCTATTGTGGTTAAGGGATGAAGTGGAATCATATACCGTGACCATAAAACCCAAAGGGGTGAAAGGGAAGATATCTTTAAGTCCAGTGTCAGCCAAAGTCAAGATCATTCCGCAAATTATCAATGAAAAATGGAAATTGTTGGTGAAGGTAAAAACAGATGGATCTGTTATACAAAATGGAACGAATTTAAACCTTTCAAATCCTAAGTCTTTAAAAGCTGCAGAACGAGCATATCAAAAAGATATAGAAAAACGCATCGAGATGGCTTTTCTGAATACTCAGCATAAGAAAGCGGACATTTTAGGGTTAGGTAAAGATTTCTATCGGAAATATCCTAAACAGTTTAATAAGGTCGATAACCACTGGGATGAGATATTCGCGGAAATGGAAGTGGAAGTCGATGTTGCGGCCCATATTCGAAGACAGGGCTATATAAACAAACCGGCGGGTTTGTCTGATAAAGAGGTGAAGGACAAGTGAGATGGGGGGCCTTTATGTGTACAACCGTGATCGTAACTCTAATCATTTTGTTTGAATGGCCGAAAATGAAACAAAACCCTAAAAAAGATAAAATGGCATTTCTTACACTGCTTCTCACTGGCCTGGTTCTGTCCATGTTCAATCTCCCGCAGATGTCAGGACCCACTCAATGGATCGAAGCTTTTTTCAGGCCATTTGGAGAGTTTATGGAAAAGTGAGTCTATCAGTGGGTTGCGTGATTTCAAATTATGACAGAAAGGAGGAAGCAGATGGATGGAGAAAGGGAAAATTTCATCATTACAGATGGCATTCATGATGTATCCGACGATTGTGGCAACGGCTATTATCGGGGTTCCCAGCATCACAGCGAAATATGCCAAAACTGATTTATGGCTGTCCCCCATTTTTGCTGCGCTCATAGGGTATCTGACGGTGTATATCGCTTATAAACTGCACCAACTTTATCCAAAACAAACGGTGATCCAATTCACTGAAAAGATCATTGGTCGGATTCCGGGGAAAATTTTCGGTTTTTTACTCTTGTTTTTTTATATCCAGAACACGGGGCTAATCCTTAGAGGCTACGCAGAATTTATTGTCAGCTCTTTTCTGGTACGTACCCCGATTAGTGTGATCATGGCATCGATGGTGCTTCTGTGTGCGTTCATCGTACGCGGGGGAATAGAAGTGTTGGGGCGAGCTGCTGAATTGTTTGTACCTGTTTTCATTTTTCCAATCTTTATCTTAATCCTCTTGCTGATTCCTGATCTTGAATTCAAGAATATATTCCCGGTATTGGCGGATGGTATAAAGCCCCCAATCAAGGGTGCGATTGTACCGGGGGGATGGTTCAGCGAGTTTTTCCTGATCATTTTTCTTCTTCCTTTTTTGGCGGATATGAAAAAAGGGATGAAATCCGGTATGATGTCTGTGTTTGCCGTGATGATGACGTTAATTGTGGTGAATCTTACGGTTCTTTTTTTACTTGGGTCAACAACATCCACAAAGCTTTACCCCTTGATGAATGCATCTCGATACATCAGTTTGGCCGACTTTTTTGAACATGTAGAATCCGCCGCCATGGCGGTATGGATAGTGGGGGCGTTTGTGAAAATTTCCGTTTTTTATTATGCATCTGCTTTAGGTACAGCGCAGTGGCTGAATCTCTCCGACTACCGACCTATTGTATGGCCGATAGGGATTTTGCTTGTCATATTCAGTTTGTGGTCGTTGCCTACCTCTGTGGATGTCAGTCGTAATGATATCAACGTCTTCCCTTTACAAGGTATTTTGATGCAAACGATTATTCCTCTGTTGTTGTTGGTGATTGCTGTTGTTAGGAAAAGAAATCGTAAAGGAACCGAAACCAGCTGACTGGGCATTTTTTATACTGAATATCCTATCGAAAAGGTGCTATCTATGTTCGTACTCGCGCAGAGGGCAGCACCAACTGAATGGATTGCATCTCTTTTTTTAGCCGTTTGAAGAGTTTATAAAAAAGTAAATCGATCAGTGGGGTACGTGATTCCAGATTTACATACTATCACAGAAAGGAGGAAGATGATGGAGAAAGGGAAAATTTCATCTTTACAGATGGCATTCATGATGTATCCAACGATTGTGGCAACGGCTGTTCTCGGTGTTCCAAGCATCACAGCGAAATATGCAAAAAATGATTTATGGCTCTCCCCCATTTTGGCGTCTCTCATCGGGTATGCGACGGTGTATATCACTTATAAACTGCACAAACTTTATCCGAAACAAACGGTTATCCAATTCAGTGAACAGATCATCGGTCGGATTCCGGGGAAAATTCTCGGTTTTTTATTCTTGTTTTTTTATATCCCGATCACAGGGCAAATCCTAAGAAGTTACGGAGAATTTATTGTCGACTCTTTTCTGGTCAAAACCCCGATTAGCGTTATCATGGCATCGATGGTACTCCTCTGTGCCTTTATCGTACGCGGAGGGATAGAGGTGATGGGGAGAGCTGCCCAATTGTTGGTTCCTGTTTTTATCTTTCCAATCCTCCTTTTAATTGTCCTACTGGGCCCAGATCTTGAATTTAAGAATATATTCCCGATATTGGGGAATGGAATTATGCCTCCAATCAAGGGTTCGATTGTACCGGGTGGATGGTTCAGCGAGTTTTTTCTGATGATTTTTCTCCTCCCTTTTTTAACCGATATGAAAAAAGGGATGAAATCCGGGATGATGTCTGTTTTTGCCGTGATGATGACGTTAATTGTGGTGAATCTTCTGGTTCTTTTTGTACTCGGGTCAACAACAGCCACAAAGAATTATCCCGTGATGAATGTATCCCGGTACATCAGTTTGGCCGACTTTTTTGAACATTTGGAGTCCGCCATCATGTCTGTATGGATAGTAGGAGCGTTTGTCAAAATTTCTGTGTTTTATTATGCGGCTGCTTTAGGTACCGCGCAGTGGCTGAATCTCTCCGACTATCGTCCTGTTGTATGGCCGATAGGGATTTTGATTGTAGAATTCAGCTTTTGGTCGTATACCAGCTCTATGGATGTCAATCGATATGATATCGTCGCCTTCCCTTTTCATGGAATTTTGATGCAAACGATTATTCCGTTTTTATTATTGGTGATAGCTGTTATTAAAAGAAATAGAAAGAGAAAGAGAGAGGGAAGCAATTCAAGTTAGCCTTTTCTGCCACTTGTTTAAGAGAATTGAAAGAGTATGTAATTAAAGTCATGCCCCATTCGAAAATAGATGCTTTTTCGAATGGGGTGTTTTTGTTGAGAAAAAAGAGAAATGCTTAAGATCATAAGATGTATTTTGCAGCGAGTTGAAAATAATTAACAATTTTTTTCAAACCGTTTCGGGATTTGTTCCGTTATCTATAGTACAAAGGCTTTTTAGGAGGGAGAGAAGAAAGACTTGAAAAAGGTCATTTTTGTTGGGTGGATATCATTGGTGCTAGTACTGTTAGGATTTTCACCGGAAATGGGTTCGAATCGGGGCCAAGCTGTCAACGACGTCGTAAAAGTATATGGACCAGGTGGACCCCTTGGACCTATCAGGGAAATGGCGGAGCAATTCACCAAAGAAACGGGGATAAAAGTTGAGGTAACAGCGGGACCCGAAGAAAAATGGATTGATCAAGCTAAACAGGATGCGGATATCATTTACGGAGGGTCCGAGTATATGCTAACAGAATTTATGCATGATCATCCAGGTATCATTAATGAAAAGAGCCGTACTGAATTGTATTCGCGGTCAGCTGGAATTCTGGTTAGAAAAGGAAACCCAAAGAATATACAGTCTTTGGAGGATTTAACGAAGAAGGGCGTAAAGATTGTAGATGTTAATGGAGCCGGGCAACTGGGGCTATGGGAAGATTTGGCCGGAAGAAAAGGATTGATTCCTGGAATTAGCAGGAATATTGACATTTCAGTGAGATCCAGTGCAGAAGCTATCAATCTATGGAAGGCAAATTCTAAATTAGACGCCTGGATTACATATGAATCCTGGCATTACCGTCTGGCGGATGTGACGGACCTGGTTCAGCTCCCTGAGGAAGACAAGCTTTATAGGGGAACCCCGGTAAGCATAACAAGTAAGAGTGAAAACAAGAAAAAGGCACAACAATTCATTGATTATCTTAAAACGGAAAAATCCCATCAAGTGTTTCAAAAATGGGGATGGAAGTAAATTGACGAGGAGTGAGAGCATATGAAAAAGTGGATGGTATTTTCAGTTTTTATGATGGTCCTAGTTTTGGCGGCATGTGGAAATGAAGCTAATGATTCACCCCAAAATGATCAAGTGGTTAATGGTACTGCTGATGAAAAAGCAATGCCCCTGAAATTAATGGAAAGTGAAAAAACAGGCGAATACCTTGCTGATTCCAAAGGAATGACACTTTATTTTTTCAAGAATGATAAATCAGGAAAAAGCAATTGCATGGGTGATTGTCTGAAAAAATGGCCGCCATTCATGGAAAGGGATTTTGCTGTCCCTAAAGGATTTGAGGAAAAAGACTTTGGAACCATGAAAAGAGAAGATACAGGGGAAGAGCAGGTAACGTACAAAGGATTTCCACTCTACTATTTTGTGAATGATAAGGGAGCGGGAGATGTCAATGGCGAAGGTGTGAAAAATGTTTGGTATATTGTAAATGATAAGACGGTTTTTCCAAAATAAGAAAAAGGGACGATCAGTGATGGTCGTTCCTGTTACACGTTTTTTTCCAAATTTACTTGTGAGGAGTTGCAGGTGCGATTGAAAGAAAAACTTGATAAGGAATTGATGGCATTAGTCATGAAAAAGCATCGTCCTGCTCTGGAAGAACTTTATGACCGGCATATTAAATTAATCTATGGTTTTATTTTTAAGTTCACAAATGGAAATGCTGAAAAAACTAAAGAGATCGTGCAGTTGGTCTTTTTAAAGCTCTGGACCACAAAAAGCAGTTACAATTCCGAAAAGGGGCACTTTGTAAGCTGGCTTTTGACCGTTACACGAAATGTTTGTGTGGATTATGTCCGTAAAGACAGCGTTCATAACCGGAATAACAAACACATGGACATGAGTCATCCGATTGACATAGAAGATCCTAATAATGCTATAGAAAATGGGCTATTATACAGTGAAATTGCCAATGCAAAAAGTAAGTTAAGCAAGCCGCAAAAAAGGCTGATTGATTTACTGTATTGGAAAGGGTATTCGTTAACGGAAATTGCCAAAATTGAAAATGAACCGATTGGTACCATCAAGAGCAGACTTCATCAGTCGCTAAAATTGTTGAAAAAGTATTTGGAAGTAGGTGGTTTGTAAATGAATACAGAGTGCGCTAACCTGCTTTCATTTTTATCGGGTGAACTGGGAGAAAAAGAAAAAAAAGCATTCGCGGAACACTTAATTCAATGCTCTGAATGCACTAAGGAGTATGAACAAATGACGGAAGCCTGGGATTCATTGAAATGGGATTTCGAAGAAATGGAACCTTCTTCTTCCCTGAAATCAGAGGTCATGAATTTTGTCTTTGAGACTGATGATGAAGTTCCGGTGAGAAGGGGAAAGAAATGGGGTGGTTTTTTCTTTAAGCAGTTTACACCAGTAACTTCAGGACTTTTGTTGGCTGTTCTGGTTTTGTTATTTGTGCTGTTATATTCCAATATTCAACTGAAAAAAGAACTTGCAGCTATCAATCTGCCGACGGAGGTTAAAACGTCGCTATCTTTGCAGCCTGCCGATAAGACGGCAGTAAAGATGAATACGGATGGGGCTGCATACATTTTGCAGCAAGGTGAAGAAAGAAGGTTAATCGTGCAAATTCAGAATTTACCTAGCCTTCAAGAGTCCGAGGTGTATCAGGTGTGGCTGCTGAAAGATGGAAAACGGAGAAATGCAGGAACTTTCAAGCCTAATGAAGAAGGTACAGGATCATTGACATACAAACTGTCCATAGATGATAAATTCAATCAAATTGGCATCACAAGAGAACCGGATTCAAATAGTACAAAGCCGAGAGGCGAAAAAATAGTAGGATCTTCATAAAAATAAGGGACTTGCCCGCAAAGGGAAGTCTCTTATTTTCTGTTCGTATTTAAAATGATAGCAGTGCGTTATAGAATAAACGCCATGGTCATGAAAGAGTAAATATGATAACAGTTTACCATTAGGAGTCATCCTCTATAAAGAACCATACAAAAAGGATAGCCTTTGAGCTATCCTTTTTGTAGTTTTCCAAGCTTTCAGTACATATTTTCGATACGTAATTAAAGGAAATGTGTTAAGTTGGACTAAAATGATTATGGAGGCAGCGATGAAATACGAAATTATTTTATTTGATGTTGATGATACTTTGCTAGACTTTGGAATATCGGAAAAGAAAGCACTGCATGAAGCCTTTTTAGAGTTCGGTTTGCCCACAGGGGCGGAGGATTATGCAGGTTGCTACCAAGAAATCAGTAAGGTATTATGGAGGGATTTGGAACGGGGGAATATAGATTTAACCATTCTGGGAGTGGAAAGGTTCAAGCGGTTGTTCCTGAAGCATGGGCTTGATATGGATGCGGATGCGTTCAGCCGTGCGTACCTACGACATTTGGGAAAGGAAATACATCTTCTGCCCGGGGCTATAGAGGTTTGCGAGAAGCTTGGAGGATGCCGGCTTGCTATAATAACAAATGGCTTCACGGCAGTGCAGACAGCAAGGATCGGCGGGTCAGCCCTTTGCAATAGCTTTGAGACCTTGATAGTTTCCCAAGAGGCTGGGTTTCAGAAGCCTGATAGAGGGATTTTTGATTATGCATTTTCCAAGTTGAAGATCACAGATAAATCGAAAGCGTTGATAGTGGGTGATTCCTTGACTTCAGATATACAGGGCGGCTTGAATTATGGATTGGATACATGCTGGTACAATCCCCATCAAAAGGATAATGATCTGGGAATCAAGCCCACCTATGAAATCCGTACGCTCACTGATCTTTTGGAGATTGTAGGAAGTAAATGAGTATAGGGAGGTATATGCATTGTAAAAAAACAGAGGCTGCTTGTCCGGGTGATAGGACGTGCAGCCTCTGTTATTACTCATGCCAGAGATTTTAGAATCAGTTCAAATCCAGTTCATGTGGTTTGAGCGTTTGATCCTTTTCTTTTCTTCTGCTGAAATGCGGGGATAATATACAAAGCGCCAGGGAAATCGCGAGACCTGCCATCATGAATCCGCCAAATACCAAAGGGGATGGGCCGTATGATTCCGCCATGGCGGTCCAGATGAGCGGACCGAAACCTGCAATGGCTGCCGCGACCTGATAACCGACGGATAATCCAGTATAACGGACCTTGGCTGGAAAGAGCTCCGAGAATAATGTCCCTTGTGTGGAAAAAATGGCTCCCCAGATGACGCCGAGTACAACTGCCTGCATCATGTAGAACCAGCCAACCCCACGCCCAATCATTGTGAAATATGGGATGGCCAAGACGAAAAGGAGAGTCAGGCCCCCAAAATAGATGATTTTTCGATCGATGAAATCTGAAATGTAACCAATGACAGGAATGGTAATCAGCATTGTAGCGCAGCCAATCGTTAAACCGGTAAGAGCTGAATCTTGGGAATAACCAAAATACAGTGTAGTAAATACGAGAACATAGGACATGATGAATACATTGAAGAAGCCGTCCCCAATTTTTAGTCCGATCACTTGCAGCACACTTCTCCAATCGTGTTTCAACGTTTCAATAATGGGAACTTTCGCAAGATCGCCGCTATCTTTCTGCGCTTTAAATTCCGGCGTTTCTTCAATGCCACTCCTTACCCAGATTGCCAACCCGATCAGTACACCGCTTAAAAGGAATGGAATCCGCCAACCCCAAGATAAAAATTGGGCATCGGTTGTTAAGGAACTGATGAGGGTTAGGCTGAACGAACCGGCAACCAAGCCGATGGGGACCCCTAGTTGGGGAATGGATCCATATAACCCACGGACACCTTTAGGAGCAGATTCCGTTGCCAATAGGATGGCTCCGCCCCATTCACCTCCCAAGGAAATTCCTTGAATCAACCTCAGCACCACCAAGATGGCGGGGGCGGCCAACCCAACCTGGGCATAAGTGGGCAGAACACCGATTAGCATTGAACTCCCTCCCATACCAATAAGGGTGAACATGAGTGCTGCCTTCCGTCCGATGCGATCACCCATATGACCGAAAAGGATGCTGCCGATTGGACGGGCAGCGTAACCAGCACCGAATGTGACAAAGGCAAGAAGAAGTGAAATCGCTGGATCATGATTCGGAAAGAATAGCGTCGTAAAAACCAGGCCCGTTGCTGTCCCGTATAAATAGAAATCGTACCACTCAATAACGGAACCCGCTAAACTAGCGAAAAGAACTCGACTTTTTTTCATGATAAATGCTCCTTTAATGCTAAGTTTTTCATCAATATTGTTCTCAACAATAAATAAAGCCGAAATGAACAAAAATGATGGTAAATGAATATAAGTAAAAAACTGGATTATTTAGATTATTTTAGAGGGCTTATCCATACCGGTCAATATATTTCCGACTTTTCTGAAAAAATGAAGCAAATAACTTAGCTCCCTTCACCTGTAATGGAATATAATTAATTCTAAAGCAATGGAAATAAACGATCCGATCTTCCCAGGTAAAATGACTAAGTGAATAAAAAGAAAATATGTTACTGGTTAGAAATCAGAATATTTAGAAATTTTGTGTATAGAAGAGTGGCAAAGTGGAAATCATGTGGATAAGGAAATGAAAAATGAATAAGAGGAAAGGATAAGATTTTAATTAATAATAATAATCTCCAAGTTATTTAGTATAATAGAAAAAAGGTTAAGGAGTTGGTTTCGTATGGAGAAGCAATTGCCAGGAACATCGCTTGAACCTGAAGAGATGGCTGAAATGGTTTTAAAAAAGGCCCTTAGTGATTACCGGAAAGCCCAAATCGAAAAAGAAATCGATGACTCATTAAGAAATCGTGATAAGGAAGAGTTCCTACGTTTAACTGAAATATTGAAGGGCATTTCCTGAAATTTTATTCTCTGTGAACAAGACAAGTAGTTATGATATGGAATGTACACTGAAAAGCCAGCAAAGCTGATAACCATAAATATGCTGAAGAGAAAACTTCATTTACCTGGAACATACTAAGTAAATAGCAATCTATAGTATTATAATATTTTACATTGTAAGCGCTTTCTTGTATAATCAAATAAAGAAACGATGGAGAGAAGAGTGTAAGTGCGCTAATGGCGGGATTCACGGTATTAGTTGCTGAAAAGTTCATGCACCGGGATAAAAACTAAAAGGGGGAAAAGTTATGAAAAAGAATGGAGTGTCTTTAGTTGAATTTGTTCAGGAGGATCGATTTGAACTCAGCTCCTACATTACTTCTTTATTTAACAAACTGAATGACTATGTTCCCAAAAGTCTTAAAGATAAAAGGTGAGTGACAATAAAAAATGGATCAGGAAGATATGCAAAACTTCCTGATCCATTTTTTATTTTGTTTTTGGGAATCAGATTTTGAGTAATGCACTTAAGTAAAAGTCTCATTAATTGACAATGAGAATCGTTATCGAATAAAATAATTCAATACAAGTATATCGATTGGAGTTGTTCATATTGTTCGTTCAGATGAGAAAAATGGTGGTAAAAGAAGGTAATGCAGAACAAGTAGTAAAACGGTTCAGCGGGGAAGGGATCATAGAAAAGCAGGAAGGGTTCATCGATTTAAGTGTAATGGTGAAAAAAGTGCGACGCGGGGATGAAGAGGTCATCATTATGATCAATTGGGAGTCGGAGTCGCATTGGAAGCAGTGGGAAAAGAGTGAAGCCCATATCGCAGGCCATAAAGCAAACCTAGGGAAACCAAAGCCTGAATATATCGTCAGTTCGGAAGGATCATTATATAAAGTGAAGGCTATTAAGAAGGCAGTGAAATAACTGACCTTAAGTAGCCTGTTTTAAATTCCGTACAAATAAGTAACTGGGTGGAATATCCCATTTCTCAATCATCTTGTTAGGATAAGGATACGGAATGGTTACCGTTCACATATAATAGCTTACCTTCACTAAAATTCAGGCTCCCATTATGGGTGCCTCTTTTTGTTGATGAAATCTCGGGATAGGTTATGTAATTCCAAGTCTGTTGATATAGTTAAATATCATTTTTGCTGGGGGAAAATTGATATCGGGATTTCCTTTATAAAGTACATGAAATCGATTCATCCAGGGTCATTACTGCCCATAATGAAAGGCGGAATCAGGAAAAGAAAAAATTCGTTCTGCAAGATGCGTTGATCATCCGCGAATCTTTGGAGCAACCGGTGCCACAGGAGCAAAAGGAATAACCGGATCAATCTGGGCCACGGGAAAGCGACAGGAGAAGCGGGAGCAACAGGATCTATAGGGTCGGTAATCCAATATTTGGATCATCTACAGTGTGGCAGGAGCTTCACTGATGATCATCCGTTTGAATTAATGTAAGCTGTAATATTAAAATATGGAAACGTGATATTGTGAATCCCATTCAACTTGAATGAGGATTTTTTTGATGGCCTTTATATTGGAATAATCCGATAATCTTCATACGTTTCACTTCGAATTGCCGGCAAATATTAAAAAGCGCCCTTAGCTTGAATAGCATCTATGGCTAAAGACTAAGGACCATTCATCGGGGGATTTCAGTCCAGCTGAATTTACAAATACTTTTTGTATTTCTTTAATTTATAGATGACTGTTGGCTGGCTGATGCCCAAATGTTCTGCCATTTCGTATGTGGTTTTACATTTTTTCCATGCTTTTGCAATCAATTGCCTTTCAACGTTTTCCAATGTCTTCTTTAAATCGAAATTCTCTTCACATTCCTGTTCGATTGCGAGGAAGGTGGAATCTTCAGGGGGTTCGACTTGCCCTGTGATGGATTGTGGAAGGTGTTCGGAAAATATAATTGGCTCTTCGATGGTCAGGATTAACCGTTCAATTAAGTTTTCTAATTCCCGTATATTTCCGGGCCAATGGTAATCGGTCAAGACTTCATAAGTCGATGGATGGATTTTTTTGTATTTCTTGTATTTATCATTGGTTTTTTCTAAATAATGCTGAATTAAGAGAGGGATATCTTCTTTACGTTCATGCAATGCCGGAATTTGGATGGGAATCACATTCAAACGATAAAATAAGTCCAATCTAAACTTACCTTGACTTACCATCTCCTTCAAATCTTGATTAGTTGCTGCAACTAGGCGGAAGTTAATATGGTTTTCTTTTTTTCCACCGATGCGCTTTATCTTTTTCTCCTGTAGTACTTTCAGTAATTTAGCTTGCATGGCAAGTGGGAGTTCCCCAATTTCATCCAAGAAAAGAGTTCCGCTGTCAGCCTGCTCGATCAGGCCTTGCCTCCCTTGCTTATTTGCCCCTGTAAATGATCCCGGCTCATAGCCGAATATTTCTGATTCAAACAAACTTTCAGGGATCGTGCTGCAATTCACTTCGATAAATGGTTCTTTCTTTCGGTTGCTTTGGTCATGAACAGCACGGGCAAAAGTGCTTTTCCCTACCCCGGAAGGTCCTAATAAGAGAATCGTGGCATCGGTTTTTGAAACATTATGGATCGTTTTTAAAATATGTTTCGTTTCATTACTTCTGGCAATCAGATAATGGTAATCCAGTTCCTTTTCTCTTAAATCCTCGACTTCCGTTTGATAGCCTTTAACCTTTCGTTGTAATTGCTCAAATTGATCCTGCAATTGCAGGATCTCGGTTTGATCCTGACCATAGCTGATTACCCTAACGAGGTGACCTTCCTTATTAAAAATGGGATAGCCAGTCGACATGACAACATGACCCGTTTTTGTTTCTTGCATAATGCGTTTCGCTTTCTTTTCCTTTAAAACAATCGCATTGATGGAAGGTGCAAGAAGGCCCTCGCTTTCTAATTGATAGACGGAGGTACCGATATAAGAGTCACTTTTCATACCATAAATCTCCCAAAGCTTTGGGTTGGAATATAAAATGATTCCATCTTGATCGGTAATGAGAATGTTATTATTCGATGTTTCAATAATTTTATTTAGTTCTTCCTCCAGCATATCATCGTACATACGTTACGCTCCTTTGGGTTGTGGGATGTTGCTTAATTAAAATATAAATCAAAAAGTCTAAATAATCAAAATTTAAATCAAAAAACAAGAAAATGATTAAGTTTTTAATCGTTTGGTGAAACAAAATAATGAAAAGCCTTATATACCGCAGCGAAATAGTTGGCCTGAATCTTGCTTATGTAAAAGGTAAGAAGAGAATTTCCAAACAAGGGTGTAATGAATATCCATTCTATTAGAATAGATGGAAGTTTGTATGACATCTGCAAATGCAATGGAGTGAAAAAAATAATAGTAGAATTAGAATTTAGGAGGATGTTACATGACGAAGTATCAACCGAAAGACTCATTCAAATCACCCCGTTTTTGTGGAGTGCGTACGTTTATGCGGCTCCCATTTGTTGAACAGATAGATGAAAATATGGATTTTGTCATTACGGGAATTCCATTTGATTCCGGGCAATCGTTTAGGACGGGTGCGAGATTCGGACCAGAAGCCATTCGCGATTTTTCAATCCTTTTACGTCCTTATAATCCAGAACAAGATATTAATATTTTTGACTATATATCAGGAATAGATTATGGGGATGTTCCGATCATCCCGGGGTATATTTCGGAAACATATAAAAAGATCGAAGAAGAGCTTACCCCCGTCATTGAAAAAGGGATCATTCCGATTTCATTGGGAGGCGATCATTCTATTACACTAGGGGAGTTACGTGCAATCGCAAAAAAACATGGACCCGTTGCCCTGCTTCAGTTCGATGCCCACTCTGACACTTGGGATAGTTATTTTGATCAAAAGTATAATCACGGAACCGTTTTTCGCCGCGCAATAGAAGAGGGGCTCATCGATGTATCGCGATCTCTTCAAATTGGAATGAGGGGCGGTCTGTACGGACCCGAAGATCTTCAGGATGCCCGGGATTTAGGTTTGGGAGTTTACACGACTAACGATTATAAGCGTATCGGGGTCGAAAAGATGCTAAGGGTCATTCATGAGCGTGTTGCGAATGGTCCGGTGTTTTTATCTTTTGACATTGATTTTTTAGATCCGGTTTATGCTCCGGGGACGGGGACTCCAGAAGTTTCCGGTGCCAGCATTGATGATGCTTTAGCCTTGGTGAGAGGATTGACGAATATAGATTTTGTTGGATTCGATCTTGTTGAGGTTTTACCATCATACGATCACGGACAAATCACGGCTGCCGCAGCTGCTAATATTGTCTATGAATTCATCACACTCATCGCACTCGCAAAAAAAGGGAAAATGGAGAAGAAAGAGAGAGTAGGAGATTTGGAAACGCAGCTTAATAATTAGTTTCCTCATTTAACTGTAGAGAAGGAAGGAAGCGGTAAAGTCCTTTCTTCCCTCTTTACAAAGCGATAAGAACAATACAAGCCCAAAAGGAGATGTGTACATGCATATTTTGGATATATCGATCATGATTCTATATTTTTCTGTTTTAATCATTGTGGGAGTAATCGGATCCAAACGGGCAAAAACAGCAGATGATTTCATTGTGGCAGGACGCAATCTGGGTCATTTTATGTATTTATCCTGTTTAGCTGCTGTTATATTAGGGGGGGCTTCCACTCTAGGAACAGCAAAGTTAGGTTATCAGTTTGGGATATCCGGTATTTGGCTAGTGGTGATGATCGGGCTCGGCATTATCGCTATTGGGCTGTTTTTAACAAATAAGATATTTAATTTAAAAGTATTGACGATCAGTGAAATGCTTGAGAAGCGCTACAACTCTCAGACAAGATTGATCAGTGCCCTTGTCTCTGTTATCTATACATTCATGCTGACTGTAACGCAAGTGATAGGGATGGGGACAATTTTACATGTTTTGGCTGGTTGGAATTTAACGGTTTCCATGATAGTCGGGGGCGGAATCGTTTTATTTTATACAATATTAGGAGGTATGTGGTCAGTCACCATGACTGATGTCGTGCAATTCGTCATCATGACGATCGGTATTTTCTTTATCATGCTTCCGATGAGCATCTCTAAGGCAGGAGGGTGGGGCTCTCTTAAAGGAAATCTCCCGGCATCACATTTTGAGTTAGGAAATATTGGCGGAGAGACGATTTTTCAATATTTCCTATTATTTACCCTCGGGGTAGTTGTTGGCCAAGATATTTGGCAGCGTTTATTCACCGCACGAACCAAAGCTGTTTCTCGTGGCGGAACGATTGGAGCGGGGTTATATAGTGTTTTTTATGCGATTGCAATCAGTATCATTGGAATGTGCGCCTTTATTATCCTTCCTGATTTAGGCGATCCCCAAAATGCATTTACCAGTATAGCGATGGTAACTTTACCTGCTGGTTTATTGGGGGTTGTCATTGCGAGTGTGGTATCTGCCCTAATGTCCACAGCTTCAGGTACTTTGCTTGCTTCGTCCACTTTAGTTGTTAATGACATCATTAAAAAATATATTGGGCCAAAAATGAGTGAACGACAATTTTTAAAAACATCCCGAATTACAACTTTAACGATTGGTGTATTGACCATAATCGTTTCGATATGGATTCAAGATATTTTAGTTGCATTGGATGTAGCTTACGCAATTTTATCCGGTGCGGTGTTCTTTCCGATCATCCTTGGTTTCTTTTGGAAAAGAGTCACGGCTACAGCGGCATTCTACTCCATTCTAGCTAGCATGATCGTTATTATTGTTGGATTGGTCATTAATGGACCTTCCTCCACTCAACCCATTCTATACGGACTCGCTACTAGTTTTGTCGTCATCACTACCCTTACTTTCCTCAGCCCCAATAATGAGGTAAAGCAAGATGTAAAGGATAAAGCGGACATGGACACCATGGCTAATTGATGGTAGGCAAAAAATGAGGAAAAAGAATCGAGGAGGAAAGAAAAATGACAAAGACAATTTCCCTGCAACCCGCAACATTCAATACAATGGAAGAAGAACGCAATCACCGGAAGGAACGTTTGGCAGCTTCATTCCGCCTTTTTTCAAAGTTTGGTTTCGATGAAGGGATAGCAGGCCATATTACGGTCCGTGATCCTAAATATACAGACCATTTCTGGGTCAATCCGTTTGGGATGCATTTTAGTCAAATTTCCGTTTCGGATCTTATATTGGTTAATCATAAAGGTGATATTGTAGAGGGTGAACATTCAGTTAATGGTGCAGCCTTTGCCATTCATTCTGAAATTCATAAAGCGCGGCCGGATGCGATTGCAGCGGCACATGCTCATTCGGTCTATGGAAAGACATGGTCTTCCTTAGGGAGACTGTTAGATCCGATTACGCAAGATGCCTGCCAATTTTACAATGATCATGCATTATTTGATGATTTTACAGGTGTGGTTTATGCATCCGAAGAAGGTAAACGCATCGCTAAGGCTTTAGGTCAATTCAAAGCTGTCATCCTCCGCAATCATGGATTGTTAACGGTCGGACAATCTGTAGATTCAGCTGCTTGGTGGTTCATAACGATGGAACGTTCATGTCAAGCGCAGATAATGGCTGAATCTGTAGGTAAGCCGATTTTTATAGAAGAAGAGTATGCAAAATTGACTGCAGAACAAACGGGAACGGAATATGAGGGATGGCTGAGTTTCCAGCCTCTGTGGGAAAGGATCAGAAAAGAGCAACCAGATTTCTTGAAGTGACCATGAAGCACGGCATGGTATAATCCCAACTAATTGCCTTCCCGTAAAAGAGGGAAAAAGGAATCGTAGGTTCTTGAGGAGGTTTTATAATGTCCGCTTCTAAGAAAACAGCACCTTCACTTTATATCAGGGTCAATATACCGGAAAAATACATCAATCAGTTTAAGGAGATTTGTTCAGAAGTTGTTGTCGAGCCATGGGAATTCGGCGAACCCGAACCACAGCCAACGGTTGATTTAACAAAGTTTGATGTCCTATATACTCTGGGGCTTCATGATAATCTTAACATTATAAAAAAAGCTCCAAAGATTAAATGGGTCCATTCAGACAGTGCTGGAGTGGAGGCCATGCTGAATGAAGATATAAAAAACAGCGATGTCATCATCACCAATGTCAAAGGCTGCACATCTGTCCCGATAGCCGAGCATACAATTGCGATGCTATCTTCGTTAGCAAGAGGCGTACCGACAATGATCAGAAATCAAATAAACAAAACGTGGGTTGAAATTCCAGTGAAAGATCTTGAAAATGCGACAGTGGGGATAATTGGGTATGGTGATATTGGCTATGAGATAGCAAAGAGATGTAAAGCACTGGGTATGACCGTTATTGGGTGCCGTCGGAACCCCTCCAAGAGGAACACAGAATATGAACCTGCTGATTTGATAATGGGAATGGATCAAGTGGATGATGTCCTTTCCAGGTCCGACTTTGTCGTCTTGGCCCTTCCGTTTACAAAAGATACTTCATACTTTTTTAATAAAGAACGCTTAAATAAAATGAAAAAAGGCAGCTATGTAATTAATGTCGGCCGAGGTAATACGATTGTGGATGAAGATTTAATTCATTCCTTGAGCAATGGGCACATAGCAGGAGCGGCTCTGGATGTGTTTGAAGTAGAACCTTTACCTAAGGAACACCCTTTCTGGCAGCTGGAAAATGTCATGGTTTCCCCACATAATGCTTACAACTCTTCCAAGCACCTAGACCGCGTGATGGAATTATTCCTGAGAAATTTAAAGCTTTTTTCTGACGGTAAACCCCTAATGAACGTTGTAGAAAAAAAACTTGGTTATTAACAGCAATCCGTCTTTTGAAAAGAAATTCAAATGACAAGGGCAGACCCTGATTGGGTTTGCTTATTTTTGTTTAAAAGCCGCTGCTTCATCTTTTTCTTGTATAGGACAATCTCTGATCAGGAAAAGCTGGATATAAGGAGGCGATGTATGAATGGGTACTTTCGAAGTTATTTCCCTGATGCTAAGCTTTGGCATGTTTGTAATTGCTATTCTTGATTTCAAAAATCATGACAAGAATCCTTGATAATATTGAGGCAGGACGATGTGTATGATTAATAATGGAAGCGTTTTAAAAAATTCCGGGTTGTTTAAAGAAGGTATTGATTTTCTCGATTTTTTAAACTTGCAGAGAACACCATTATGAGGTGTTCTTTTTTGTTTTGTTTCCAATGAGTTTTAATCGATATTCCATGCATACATAAGTTTCATCTTTGACAAAACAATGATATACAAGTATAGTATCTAATAGACCGGTTGATATAATTACAAGGAGTGATCCAGCTATGGCAGAGAAACGAAACTCGAAAGACATTCTTATTGAAGCTGCTTCCAGACTTTTTCGTATACGTGGATATTACGGTGTGGGGCTTAAGGACATTATTGAGGAAAGTGGTATCCCAAAAGGTTCGCTGTATCATTATTTTCCGAAAGGCAAAGAAGAATTGGCGATCGAGGCGATTATTCATACAAAAGAATTCGTGATAGATGAAATTAAACGGGGGTTTGATGAAATTGAAGACCCTATTAAAGCCATTCAGTCTCATATTTTTCATTTATCCGAGGTTTTTGGTCATAGTGAAAATCTATTAGGACTGCCAATCGGGACGATTGCAGCGGAAACATATACGACGAGTGAGCAGATAAGAATGGCCTGTCAAGAAGCGATGGAAGATTGGCAATCCATTTATGTGAAGAAATTACTCGAAGCGGACTTCAGTGAGAAACGGGCAAAAGAATTGAGTATCGTAATTAATGCTTTGATTGAAGGCGGTATCCTTTTATCCTTAACGGCGAAAAACGGGGAACCTCTCCAAGCCATTGCGGAACAGATACCATTATTGCTGATAAATAAATAAGTCATGCGGAAAAATTATCTTAAGCTTAGGTCGAACAGTTAGTAATTGGAGGAATTATTTTATGTCAGCAGATGCAACACAGCAACAAAACCCAGTCATTAGGACGACCCCTATATTAATTGCATTTTTAATTGCAGGGTTCATCGGGTTATTCAGCGAGACGGCATTAAACATGGCGCTGGGGGATCTAATTCAAGAATTCAATGTCAGTCCTTCAACCGTGCAATGGCTAACAACGGGTTACCTATTGACATTGGGGATACTGGTTCCCGTTTCGGGACTCTTGATTCAGTGGTTCAATACTCGTCAATTATTCATTGCCTCAATGGTGTTCTCCATCATTGGGACGCTCATTGCAGCAATTGCACCCGGGTTCGGCATCTTGATGCTAGCCCGTGTCATCCAGGCAATCGGAACGGGTCTTTTATTGCCTCTCATGTTCAATACCATTTTATTGATTTTCCCTATTCATAAAAGGGGAGCGACGATGGGATTGATGGGGCTGGTGATCATGTTTGCCCCAGCCATCGGACCGACAGTTTCAGGCTTGATTATTGAAAATCTAAAATGGAACTACATTTTCTGGGTGTCTTTGCCGTTCTTTGTGATCGCTTTACTATTCGGTCTCAAGTATATGCAAAACGTTTCAATAATCACCAAACCTAAAATCGATGTACCATCCATTATTTTATCGACCATTGGTTTTGGGGGAATTGTTTATGGCTTTAGTATTGTCGGAGAGCAAGGATGGAGCAATGCGATCGTTTTATCCTCGATTATTGTTGGACTTATAGCGTTATTCCTGTTTGCTGTGAGGCAATTCAATATGGATAAACCGATGATTGACTTGCGCGTTTTTAAATACCCGATGTTCACGTTAGGGTTAATAACAGTCTTCATCACCTTCATGGTCATCATGTCATCCATGATTCTCTTACCGTTATACCTGCAAACCGGGCTTGCATTAGCTGCGTTTTCTGCTGGGCTGGTACTATTGCCGGGTGGAGTGCTTAATGGTATCATGTCTCCGGTTACGGGGCGCATTTTTGATAAGTTTGGTCCAAGAGGGTTAGTGGTTCCAGGCTTCATAATTATGATTGTCATGTTATGGACTTTGACGAACGTAACGACTGAAACGACGATCATAATGGTAATCGTCATGCATTCCCTCCTTATGATTGGTGTTTCGATGGTCATGATGCCGGCCCAGACAAATGGCCTGAATCAACTGCCAAAAAATCTTTATCCGGATGGAACGGCTCTAATGAATACATTGCAACAAGTATCGGGGGCCATCGGTACAACCGTTGCCATTACGATCATGTCAGCATCCCAAAAAAATTATATGGCAAATGCAGAAGATCCGTTCGATCCATCTGCCATTAGCGGTTCATTGACTGCAGGCGTTCAAGATGCCTTTATTTTCGGCCTTGTCCTTGCAATCATTGGTTTGATCGTATCGTTTTTTATCAGAACAGCACGAGACTAATAAGATAAATTAGCCAGCAGGGAATGGAGTTTCTCTGTCTGGCTTTTTTTGCTGGTCTTTATTACCATATTTCATCAAAAGCGAAAAAGTCAGAGTAAATTATTTGAAAATTAACCAATTATCGGATAATCTTACACAATGAAAGTTACTAAAATTCAGCTCAGGTAAAGCGGTTAACAGGAGGAACTCAAATGAAAACAATAAAAACCAAAATGTTTGAACCTGTAACAATAGGTGCATGGAACTTAAAAACAAGAACGGCAATGGCTCCTATGACTCGGTCGTTTGCCGATAACGAAACTGGTGTTGTGAATGACCTGACCGTAGAATATTACCGAAAGCGGGCTCAAGATGGAATCGGACTCATCATTACTGAAGGTGTAGTGATTTCACCAAGAGCAAAGGGCAATCCTGGGGTTCCCGGAATATATACTCAAGAGCAAATCGACGGGTGGAAAAAAGTAACGGAAGCAGTACACGCAGAAGGCGGAACGATTATTGCGCAAATCTGGCATGTGGGCCGTGCAAGCCACCATGAAATTGCAGGAGGACTTCCTCCGCAGGCCCCGTCACCTATCGCTGCGGAAGGTAAGGTTTCACGATTCGGCAAACCTTTTGGCATTCCTGAAGAAATGACAGAGACGGATATTGCTGAAGTTGTGGACCAATATAAACAAGCTGCAAAGAATGCAATGGATGCTGGCTTTGACGGCGTAGAAATTCATGGTGCACACGGCTACTTAATTGACCAGTTCAATTCTGACTCTTCCAATAAAAGGACCGATCGGTACGGTGGTGATTTAAAACAGCGTCTGACATTTATGAAGGAAGTGCTAAAAGCAGTTATTGATACGGTTGGAGCGGAACGTACCCTTATTCGTTTCTCGGCTTTGAAAATTGACCAGCCGTCTTATATGTGGGAAGACCCTGAAAAAGCGATCCAAACATTTATTGAAGCGTTCAATGAAACAGGAGTCAAAATGATTCACCCATCCACGATGGAATTTACCAAACCGATTGCAAGAGGATTGACCATGCATGAATTGGTACGCAGCCATTGGGATGGAATCATAGTCGGTGTGGGGGGGCTTGATCCCGAAACAGCAGAAGCCGCACTGGAAAAAGGCATCATTGATATTGCGGCGATTGGACGTCCGCTTATCGCCAACCCGGATTATCTGGCACGAATTAAGAAGGATGAAGGACTTGTTGATTACGAGGCAAAGAAACATTTAGGGCAACTGATTTAATAGCGATAAGATAAAAGGCAGGCTTGTTCATGACAGGACAATGCAGTACCCATACTTCCGTTTCTATGACTGAAGCGATTCTTCTTCAAGAAGGGTCGCCTTTTCTTATGAACATAAAAGGGGGAGTGGATGGTATATCAATGGAACGTATCATGGTTATCGGAGTGTCCGCGGGTGTCGGAAAATCTACTTTTGCAAGAAGGCTTGGAGATCATTTGAATATCGAAGTATATCATTTGGATATATTCTACTGGAAACCTGGCTGGGTGGAGGCTCCTTTAGAGGATTTTATTTCTGCTCAAAAGGAAGTATCGAGTCATCACAAATGGATCATGGAAGGCAACTATAGTCATTCTTTTAACCTACGTTCGGAGCTAGCCGATACGATTATTTATTTAGAACTTCCTCTCCGTGTTTGCCTTTCACCTCGGGGAAGACCTCGTAAAATTTATATGTTAAAAAAGTAACACCTCGACGTTCTTGGTAAACACGTAAATGAAATTCGGTTTCCGGTGAGATTATTGTGCCAATATCCCAATTAGAATATAAAGTAAAGGAACCCATTTAATTAATTCCTCCTTAAAACAAATAAGAAGATGTTTCTATTGTCAAATTGTGGTCATCAATCAAATTGTGATTCTGATAACGGTGTTGGTGGATTTGGTGGAGGTTTCGCTTTTATAGTCGTATTGTTTATACTCTTAATCATTGTTGGAGCTACTTGTTATGGTAGCGGTAATGGCGAGGTCCAAGGATATGGCGGTTTCTGCTAAAAGCTCACCCGCTGTAACGAACAGAGTAAATAAGGCTAATTTAAGGAGGATGATCTTTGTTTAAACAGGGGTCATTCTTTTTAATTCCATTGATATCTGTATTGATTGTGGTATATTTCACGTTTTAGATCCTCAGTGGCGAAGAACCTCGTGATTCTTTTGGTTGATTTACAAACTGGCAGGTGCATAACAGGATCGATAGGTATTATCCTTAGTTACTAACACGCGAAATATCTATTTCTATACCAAGGCAAAAACTAAAAAAATCTATCGTCTGTACTGTAGGAAAGGGATGGATATCTGAATGATAGCCCATTCTCCACCCATCTTCCTGCATAAAATGATTAAGCCCGATAGATTGTGAGGGAGGTAATTGCTTGGGTGAAAAAAAAGGCTCAAACGCCTCTTCTAATAACCAATCTCACTGTTTTGAAGCATTTATAAGCCCCAACCCCATTACTTCATTAAATCCTGTTCAACGCTTTCCTAAAATTGATAAAACAGCATTTGTTAGTCAGTTTTCCAGTGTCATAGGTGATGTTACCATTCGTAACAATGTCTATGTAGCGCCTAATGTAAGTATACGTGCGGATGAAGGAACTCCTTTTTATATAGGATCCAATTCAAATATACAGGACGGAGTAATTTTACATGGATTATTCAATAAAAGGATTTTAGTTGGGACAAATGGCTATTCAATATTCATTGGAAATGAAGTGACCATTGCTCATGGTGCGATTGTCCATGGGCCTTGTTATATTGCAGATAAGGTATTTGTTAGTTTTAATTCCATTGTTTATACTGCAATTGTAGGAAGAGGCGCATTTATTTCTTATAATGCAGTAGTAACAAATGGCGTTCGAATACCACCTGGTAGGTTTGTACCGCCAGGAGCTCATATTGATTCACAAGAAAAAGCGGATGCACTTTCAACAGTACCTAAAGATAGTAAGGAATTTGCACATGAAGTTCAACGAGTCAATCATGAATTCCCCGCATCTTATCACCTGTTATTTGGGAAAAATCGTTGCTCCTGCGGATTTGCCTATGACCAGTGATAAGTATGGCTGGATCGGGTCGTTCGTAGAGGATTCTAGAAATGCGAAGCTGTCATTGAGGCAGCTTTTTTATTGTAATGGGCGGACATTATAATCGTACAAAAGAGGAGATGTTCCGAATAAAAGTTGTTTGCAATTTAAAGAGATGGAGCATTTGCCGGGATTATAAAAGGAGGAGCATCATGGAACTAGGGAACATAAAGATCAGTCAACTATTTCCTTATCTTCCTCAAGCAATAAAAGACCTGAATGTGGGTATTATCGCCCTATTTGTTAACATTGTTGTTTTAGTGGTGGTCAGTTTGATGACAAAAAACTTTACTTATACTCATCAAGATACTGATGATTTGGAGACATCAACACTAGAGCAGAAGATCTAATGCAAAAAGAATCAAATAGCTAACTCAACATGATTTTTTACATTCACTTCCGGTATAAATATGTAACACGAATTCCTTCCAATTAAAACTTTCCTGGGGGCAGTTTTGCAGCACTCCATTTACAGTTTGGAACGCTTTTAAAGAATTGGGCTTTTTGGAATCAAAGTTGGTCCAGTGGACACAGGATAATTCAATGATCGCCCTTTTTTGAAGGGTACCTTTGAGAATTGTTCTTTTTAACAATAGAGTGCCTGCAAATGAAACAAACCGGTCTGAATATGACCGGTTTGTTTCATTTAGTTACTCTGATTTAGAGCTCTGATCTTTATTTCTTTTATTTCCTTTGCTGTTGTCCCCACTAACAGGGGTTTGTCCGTGTAATTGCGGCGAATTTTGGTTACGGCTGCCTTTATTGAATTTTTTTGTCATGTCTCACATCTCCTTTCTTTTTTCAAATACAGTTTGTCCCTTTTTGGAGAACTTATGTTTCTCACTGAAAGGAACAACTTTGTAATATTTTTCATTCACGGCTAGTAAGGTAGCTAAGTAGGGGGGAGAGGTAGAATAATCATTACCTGTTGAAAAAAGCTCAGCCCTATGGGGTTACAGAGGACTGAGTTAATGTCTTAAAACGCTTGTCGGGCATCCAGTTTATCAATCTGGAACCAGTATGGGGAATTGTCATTTCGCCTTTGGGGGATCTTGCACAGACAAGGCGCACAAATTGGCTGTTATGATGGTTGAAAGTGCTAATTATGAAGATAAAATAATCGTAAGGGAATGTTCGAAAACTTGAGGATCTTTTAACATAGTTCATTCAAGAGGTTTTAATTACATAATTCTTACTTTATTTTTAAAAAGCTTGCAGTAGTAGTTTGTAGCTCTGAAAAAAAGAACAGTATATACAGATAACTGATTTCAAGGATACATGTGGCATTCTTTTTTAAAGCATGCATGAGTGATCTTTCCTTTCTTATTGTAATTTCATCAATTATACTAATGAATTTATACAAAATCTTCCTCTTTGTTAGATTACCTGCCATTGTTTTTCTGGATGTACGATTTTATTGAAACAGGATCGTTCACATGGCCAACTGATGCCATGTATATGAAGGAGGGCTTTTTTACTTGGCTCAATAAACGCCTCGGTAGAATATATTTAGCTTGCTATTATGGAAATGACAAAAAATGATTTAGGCTTGTACAAATTTGGACGTTGATTTCCACTTCAGGCACCGCTTTCCGCGGGCGGTCGGGGAGCCTCCTCGGCTTGCGCCTGCGGGGTCTCCCCTGGACGCGCTTTTCCCGCAGGAGTCTCGCACCTTCCGTTCCAATCAACTATGTTTTAATTTTTAGATAGAACCCTATAGAATTTATTTAAAATGCTTTTAACTCATCCAATAAACTATTCAATTCAAGTTCTTAATGATCTTCATTTCTTTTAGTAATACAAACACTTATGGGATAACCAGGGCTAAGATGATATAACCTAAAAAGATTATTCACCCTAGTATTGAAGGCACGAGAATCATTTGAGTGATCTTTGCAAACCCGGGGGAGACACAATTCTCAATTGGTATTTTTATTTTTACTGGTGATGTCATTTTTGTTTAAAAATTCAATGATTCCACTCACCAATCCAGAGGATAATGGCAGTTCAGGATTTGTATAGGTTGCTAA
This sequence comes from Peribacillus sp. TE19612, assembly GCF_056279465.1. Classification (NCBI taxonomy): domain Bacteria; kingdom Bacillati; phylum Bacillota; class Bacilli; order Caryophanales; family Bacillaceae; genus Peribacillus; species Peribacillus sp. TE19612. The sequence goes on from NZ_JBWCCL010000003.1 coordinate 84,480, forward strand.
ATTCCCTGCTCGATCTGCAGGGGCTTCTTTCAATACATGATTCATCTTTTCGATTATAAGTAATTCTGAATCGCTTTTTTCCTCATGTAACGCTTTTGCATTAGTTGCGGGCACTTGAATGTCTCTATTGCCGTTTACGATTAGAACAGGGATATTCAGTTCCTTTACTGATTCTAGCGGGTTATATTGAATCCAAGAAATCATGTAAGGTTGAACAGAGGGGCGGAATACACTTTGCAGATCAGCACTGACAGTCTCGACTTGTTTTCCTTGTTTTAGCTTTGCCAGTATATCTTTGGATTCCGTTAATAACGACGGTGTAAGCTGCTCTTCAAGCTGTTTCATGAGAACTTGGTCAATAGGTTCCCCTGCACCCGCCAATGAAATGAATATGTCTGTTTCTGTTTTCTTTGCGGCTGCCATTCCAATTAAAGAGCCTTCGCTATGGCCGATGATGCCGACTTTGGAAAAACGGCCATCCTTTTTGGCAAATTGGACCCAGGCAGCTGCATCATCAATATACTGTTCAAATCTCAGGTCCTCTTCTTTTCCTGCCAATTGCATATTTTCACCAATTCCGCGCTTATCATACCTGATGCTTACAATCCCTTTTTCTGCAAGACTTTCGGCTAACATTTTCAAACTATTATTTTTTCCGGGAGTTGCAATGGTGTTACCATCTTTATCGGTCGGCCCGGAACCCGCAATTATAATCATCACAGGAAAAGGCCCTTCATGTTTTGGTGTTTCTAAAAGGCCTTTAATGGTTCCGTTCTTTAAGTCGGCCTGCACGATTTCACCTGATTCTTTTTCTTCAACTGCCTGATTGGATTTCTTGAGCAATTCAAAGGGGAAGGCTTGCCCTTTTTGAACAAATGTTCCTGAAATCTTATCCTGATTTACTTTCCCATCAAACGTAATTTGCTGATTTTGGATTTTCATATCAAAAAACAAGTCTGATTCACTTAACCTTACACTTGTTAAGGGGAATTCGTTCAACCCTTGTACAGGAATACTTATCGTTCCATCTTTCTTTGTAAAATGAACAATGATTGGAAGCGGTTGATTGGGGATCTTAATATCTCCTTCCCATCTGCCTTCAATAGCATTCAATGAGCTCACTTCCTTCGATTTCTCTTCCACCTGTACCTCGTCCTTGGTTCTGCAACCTGCCATTAATAAAGCAGCACTTACGATAATACATATAATCGACAAAAGTCTTTTCATTTGAGCCAGTCCCTTTCTTAAAATAATTAGACTCAGTCATTGGATATCCGTCTTCATTATAAGGAATTTTTAATATAAAATTCCAATATTTCCCCTTGTGTCCGTTTGTTTTTCCACACTTTTATCTTTTTTGAAGAGGTAGGGACATTCAATCACCTTCTTAATCCGGGCGCAAAAGTCGGTGTTGTTTCATCTGAGGTCGGAAAACCAGGTCAAAATTAGAATGATTTGAATCAATTATTGACATCTAAAAGAAACTCTTTTAGAGTGAATGTGTAAATTAAATATCCTCGTTAGGTGAGGCTCCTGTGTAGGAGATACGCTACTGCCCAAAAATGTCGAAAGACGCCAATGGGTCAACAGAAACCATCGACATAAGGTGGTTTTTAATGTAGCTGGCTTTGTCCTATGCCACACAGTGCTAAAGCTCTACGAATGGAGGAACTGGATTTATGCTTGTATTTGTCATTCAGTCATATAAGGCTGTTTGTATTTGTCATCCAGACAATGTACGCATATATACCGTATTTAACACCTTCATTTGTAATGGAGGTGTTTTTATTTTTTCTTGGAGGTGAGGGATTTGGAGAACTATTCACGACGACATATTCGTGAATGGAAACAAGATTTTGGAAGGGGAATAATAATATTTTTTTTATTCTTAATATTTAAGGGAAATATTTTTTGGCTCCCCTAAAAAGGAGTGAGAGACAAGATGATAAAAGTCCTGACGGAAGATCAAATGACTTTACAAATCATAAAGGTATTAAAAGAAGGAAAAAAGAAAGAATTTCAAGCGATATTGGAAGAACTCCAACCATATGACATTGCGCGAATTTTTGAAGGGCTCCCAGAAAAACACCATACACGCTTCTTGTTGTTACTCGATTCAGAACAAATCGCTGAACTGATTCAAGAAGTTGAGAAAGTCCATCAATTAAAAATTCTTAGTAAATTGGGAATAGAGAAATCCGGCCATGTAATGGATTTAATGGATAATGATGATCTAGCTTCATTGTTAGAGGACCTATCCCCTGGAAAAATCGAAGAACTTCTTTCTGGCATGAAACAAGAAGAATCAAAAATCGTTCAAAATATCATGAATTACCCCCCTGAAACGGCAGGGCGAATCATGACAAACCGTTTTGTATGGATCCCCCAACATTATTCGGTGCGTGAATCAGTTGAAAAACTGAAAATCTTTGCGGAGTTTTCGGAAACGATCAACTATCTTTATGTAATAGATAATGATAAAAAATTAGTAGGTGTTGTCTCATATCGGGATTTAATAATAAATGATGAATCTGAAAAAATTCAAGATATTATGTACAGCCGGGTTATCTCCGTATCCGCATATGAAGACCAAGAAGAGGTAGCTCGTGTTATTGAGCGATATGATTTTTTAGCAATTCCAGTAGTTGAAAAAAATAATGAGTTATTAGGAATTGTAACCGTCGATGATATTATTGATGTTGTCATTAAGGAAGCGAATGAAGATATTGAAAAATTATCTGCATCCGGTAAAGCTATAGACTTTGACACGAAGGCGCACGTGGCCGCGTATCGTCGGCTGCCCTGGCTTATTTTGCTTTTATTTATCGGATTAGTGTCTGGAACCATTATAAGCGGTTTTGAAGAAACCTTGTCCAAAGTTGTTGCACTTGCCTTCTTTATGCCGATGATCGCAGGGATGACTGGAAATACAGGTACTCAATCTTTAGCCGTTGTTGTAAGGGGTCTAATCACTAGTGATACGGATAAAGGAGTCGTGACCAGGCTCATTATACGGGAACTGAAAGTTGGCTTGATAATAGGCATCACCTGCGGAATATTAATTTCCATCATAGCTTATGTTTGGCAGGGAAATCCCGTTCTGGGATTAGTGGTTGGAAGTTCGTTGGTGATGACCCTGATTATCGGGACTTTAGCTGGGACCATTATTCCTTTGATATTATATAAATTCAACATCGATCCCGCAGTTGCTTCTGGTCCGCTAATTACAACACTGAATGATATACTCTCGTTACTTATTTACTTTGGAATGGCAACGATGTTCATTTCAAAATTGATGTAGACTATCCACGAATTAGTTCATAAAACTGGTTAATAAGAAGAAGGGGCAGTAACCCTGCCAAGCAGACATTAAAAATAGATTATTTCAGGCTGCGGCCTTTTCCCGGTATTCAATCGGGGAAAGGCCGTTTAATTTTTCTGGTGAGCGAACCGTTTATCGAAATGAAAAACATTGGACATAATAGGCTGTAGCAAGTTTGAGGTTTTCAGGAAAGGCTACATAAATAGTGTTATGGAAGCGATAGCCAATCATATTCTTTGACCTATGAACTTCATCAGTGATACGCTTCTTTTCGAAATTACGTATTCAAACCAAGGAGGAACAATGATGACACAAACCAAACAACAAATAATCACCCTGGCAAACCGTCCGAAAGGTATGCCTTCGAAAGGGGATTTTAACTTTGTTGAAAGTGAAGTTCCCACACCGAAGGATAATGAGATTTTAGTACGTACACTATATTTATCTGTCGATCCATACATGCGTGGCAGAATGCAAGATACCAAATCATATATTGCTCCATTTGAATTGAATAAGGTCATCACGGGCGGCGTTGTTGCCGAAGTTGTTGAGTCCAAATCGAATTCCTTCAAACAAGGGGATGTCGTTGTTGGGAATATCGACTGGGCAGAATACACAGTTGTCACTGAAAAGGAAATCCGTGTGATTGATCCCAAGGTGGCTCCGGTCACAACTCATTTAGGGATTCTTGGAATGACCGGTTTAACTGCTTACTTTGGTTTGCTTGATATTGGTAAACCTCAAGAAGGTGAAACGGTAGTCGTTTCAGGAGCGGCTGGAGCAGTCGGTTCAGTAGTCGGACAAATTGCTAAGATTAAAGGTGCGAAGGTTGTTGGCATCGCTGGTTCAGATGAAAAACTTGAGTATTTAACGAAAGAGCTCGGATTTGATGGAGCCGTAAATTATAAAAGTGATAGTTTTGCAACAGATTTAGCCAATGCTGTTCCTGATGGAGTCGATGTTTATTTCGATAATGTGGGCGGCGAGGTGTCCGATGCTGTTTTTACACTTTTGAATGCGAATGCCCGAATTCCATTATGCGGGGCGATTTCCTCATATAACGCGGAAGGAAAAGATCTAGGACCGCGTCTGCAATCGGCAATGATCAAAACCAGTGCACTAATGAAAGGTTTCACAGTTGGAAATTATGCCGCTAGATTCCAGGAGGGTGCTACGGAATTAGGTAAGTGGCTTCAAGAAGGAAAGCTGAAGTATGAAGAAACGATTATTGAAGGGTTCGAAAACACACCGGATGCATTTTTAGGTTTGTTTAAAGGAACGAACCTCGGAAAACAGCTTGTAAAAGTTGCGGAACCCGAATTCGCTCAACTATAAGTTTTATGGAATTAAAGCTGAGGAAGGTCCTTCGTTGTGATTTTTAAGCCTATACAAAAGTGCCTTTTTTCGATTTCAATCGGGGAAAGGCCGTTTTCCTTTCAAGTTAAAATATGATCCTTTTTACCTTTAGTGGTATCTTTTGATCCATATGAAGGATATTGCTTTGTGCTTGCGACATATATACCCTTTGAAGGATACTCAAAAATCCGCCAGGGAATTTTGGACCTGCAAGATGCGCTTCAGTTTTGCGGAGCAGCAACTGGCTAATCAATCTAATTGATCCTATTATGGGAGTTCATATTTGACTCCCTTTCTTTAAATGAGTGATTATTCGGCCTTATTAATAGGATGAAATTGGTAGGTTTATAGAAAAGTCTGTAAAAATGCCAGTTTTCATTATAAAATGTAATTACAAAGAGAAAGGTGATGAACCATGTCAAACGTTGCTAAATTTCGTGATTTTTTAAGTAGTGAGAAAATCTATATGAATGAGTTGAATGAAGATGGCACCACCTTTTTTAGGGCTGAGCAAAAGTTAAAGGATGGCTGGAAGGTCCTTTTAGTATTTGCTTTCAATCAAGATGAAAATGTGGCGGACTTATTTTGCTTTAACGTCGCCGAGTTGAAGAATCCTGAAAAGAAACAGGAAATACATACACTATTGAATGAATATAATGCTAATTTTAGGTATTCTAAGCTGTATGAGGAAAATGGGACCATTTCCATTCGGTATTCATACTCCATTGAGGGTGATATCGTACCGGATCTGGCGTTCAGGAAGTTAATCATGCTGCTTGAAACGGCACAGCAGGTTTATCCGCGGTTAATGGAAGTCATTTGGTCTTAAATCACCATATAGGATGAAAAAGTTCTCTTCAATCAGGGGACTTTTTAACATTTTTACTAGAGTGAATGAATATATTAATTTTACAATACGCTAATTATTAATTTTTTTTAAAAAGAACTATTGCATTTTTTCACATTAGACTATATAATTAATTTTGTTGATTGGTAATTCGACAAACTTCTACAAGAATATGCGGGTGTAGTTTAGTGGTAAAACCTCAGCCTTCCAAGCTGATGATGAGGGTTCGATTCCCTTCACCCGCTCCAATACATACTCATAACGTAGGGTTTCGTTACCTGGAGAACGAAGCTTTGCGTTTAAATATTATTACAAGAATTCTACTGTTTACAGTAGGATTTTTTTTTGCATTTCGTCGAAGCGGTAATACAGTATGTCATACCCGAAAAATGGACTTTAATTTTTGATTATCCTTCATCCGGGAGTGTGGGGATTTCGATGCACCACAAACGTAGTCAATTTGATTAACTACGTTAGTAGAATCAGTTTGACTAAGTTTGTGCTTTTTTTGTTAATGGGGAAGAGAAAGGCGTGCCAGGCTTATGTAGCATCGATTATTATCAATCGAAAGGCAGAAAGTAACCATTGTAAACCGGCTAGCCGAGACCCCGGAGACGTTTACGTCGAGGAGGCTTGGCAGACAGTCGGCGGAGAGGGAGCGGGTTTCTGGAATCGACTGAAATGAGATTTCAGAAAAACAGTAGGCTGGACACACCTGAACCAAGTTTAAGACGAGGTGATCCTAGAGTTTTTTTTACAGTAACCCTTAAAGGATGGAAGAAATTTGCGACACTCCAGCCGAGTAACTGGCTAGTCGAGACCCCGGAGACGTTTACGTCGAGGAGGCTTGGCAGACAGTCGGCGGAGAGGGAGCGGGTTTCTGGAATCAACTGGAATGTAATTTAAGAATAGTCCGTAGGCTAGATTCATCCCAAATCAAGTTTAAGACTTTGTGATCCTTTATGCTCTTAAATTCCAGTGATCTTTATTGCCTTTTTGGTAGGGATCGATCGGTTGAATAAAAGGATACTAGAGGACTGGTTTTATTAATTGGAAAAATCATAAAAAACCCCTTCCGATTGTGGAAAGGGTTTAATTTCGTTCAATTTTTAATTATCCTTCTACAATCGAGTAAGTCCCTTCACCACCATGGATTTCAAGGAACATGTCCATCAGGGATTTCGTCAGCTGATCTGCTTCCGTGATTGGAGTATTGGGTTGTAAATAAATGATTTGGATAGCTTTTTTCGTTTCTTCGGTGACTTTCGTGCGTTCTGAATCAACGTAAGGACTTCCGAATGCGCCAGCATGATCGGCTGAGGTAATCATATTTTCCATGGAATTCAAGCGGCCGTTCAAACCGTCATACCCATCTGACCCCTCGCCAATCTTAATTGAGATGTCTCCTGTTAATTTTTCAGCATCATAAATGCCGATCGGAACTTCATATAACAGTGAGAAGAAGTTATTCAAATCGATGGCCGAATGGATGGGTGTCAAGTAATTCTGTTTTTTTACTCGACGGTAAAGGGCTTCCACGGAGGGACGATACCGTGACGGGTTCGTTCCTGTAGCCTTGAAAATTTCCCGCCACACTTTAATGCCGGAAAAGTCGGTCAATTCCTTTTCTTCAAGGTCGAAGAAAAGAGCTTCCTGAAATAGTTGAAGTCTTCCTTTCACCATTTGCGGGGAGGGACCGACTTCGATGTTTTCATATGTAATGACCCCGACTTTGAATTCAGGGATTTTACTGCTAAGATTAGCTGATACAGTAATTTCCAACCGTTTCACCTCCAAAAATGATTGCAATTAGTTTATCATAGATAGCAATGGTTTGAAATGGATTCAAACTTCAATGGGAATAATGAATGAACGTAGGTGATTAATATGGATATGAACTCATTCAAGCAAGAAGTGATTTTATATAGTAAGGAAATCGGCATCGATAAAATCGGCTTTACATCGGCTACGGCTTTCACCGAACTGAAAGGTCGGCTGATACGTCAACAGGAACTGGATTACCAGTCAGGGTTTGAAGAAGCCGATATAGAAAAAAGGGTAAGGCCTGAATTGATATTCGATAAACCGCAATCCATCATTTCGATTGCGCTTGCTTATCCTTCGAAATTGAAGGATGCTCCGCAAAGTACAAAAAGTGAACGCCGCGGGATCTTTTGCCGGGCGTCTTGGGGAACGGATTATCATACCGTTCTCCGTAATAAATTGCAGTTACTTGAGAATTTCATTAAAGATAAAGTGCCAGGGGCAATGATGAAGTCCATGGTTGATACGGGTGAGTTATCGGATAGGGCAGTGGCTGAGCGAGCAGGTATTGGCTGGAGTGCAAAAAACAGTATGATCATCACACCGGAATTCGGGTCTTATGTATACTTGGGAGACATGATAACCAACCTGCCATTTGAACCGGATCAACCGATGGAAGATCAATGCGGGACATGCAATAAATGTGTCGATGTTTGCCCGACTGGAGCGCTCGTTCAGGGCGGGCAGCTAAATTCCAAGCGTTGCATTGCGTTCTTGACACAGACAAAAGGTTTCCTTCCGGATGAGTTCAGGACGAAAATAGGCAATCGTTTGTATGGATGTGATACATGCCAGACCGTTTGTCCGAAAAACAAAGGAATGGATTTTCATTTTCATGAAGAGATGGAACCCGACCCCGAGCTGGCGAAACCGCTGTTAAAACCCCTGCTTACGATTTCAAATCGGGACTTCAAAGAGACATACGGCCATGTATCTGGCTCTTGGCGCGGTAAAAAACCAATCCAACGAAATGCCATTTTAGCATTGGCCCATTTCAAAGATGAAACGGCATTGCCTCTATTGATACAGGTCATGAAGAATGATCCGCGGCCCGTCATCAGGGGGACGGCTGCCTGGGCAGTTGGGAAAATTGGCCGGGAGCAGGCTGTTTCCGCATTGGAAGAAGCTCGAATGAAGGAAAAGGATGAAGAGGTATTGGCGGAAATTGAGAAAGGACTGCAGTTTACCTTGGAAACAAAATAATATTTAAAATGCAGCCGCCTCGTAAATATAACGGGGCGGCTTTTTTGCTTAAGATATTCCGGCAGCTTCAAGGAAAATCTAAAAAGTTTCATTATGGGTAAGGATTGAAACTCCCGCATTTATGAAGTTGTGTTTTTGTCCATGCCCTCGTACATACACATTAGCATAGATGGTAAGAAGGAGGGCATGAACTTGAGGGAACAATTGCAACGCCTTTTACAAGAAAGAGTGGAGTTTTATACTTCAGATGATCTGGAACGGGGTGAAAGGAAGTTACATTTGAAGAAGGAAATGATGAGGAACCGCGCTGCCGAAATTGTTCGGGTGAATGCGGCAGGCAAGGTACATTCGAAGAGAAAGGAAGAAAGGGATACAGTCCTGACCTATCATGTCCATCTGCAATATTTATTGAAACAGGAAGATTCATTTTATATAGAAGAAGAAATGGAGGAAAGGGAGGCACGGTTTCGAAATGGGTATATAGTGGATGAAATTGAGTTGATTCCCAGCTTTGAAACCGAAGAGGCACCGCCAAAATGTGATCCAGGAGCAGATCGTCTCGCATATAAGTATGATCGAATGAAGGCCGTTCAATATGCCGAGCGTTGGTGGAATGAATTCAATCCGGCTTATTATAAATTCACCGATGATTGTACGAATTACATTTCACAATGTTTACATGCAGGGGGAATACCGATGTGGGGGGCGCCAAATAAAAATAAGGGCTGGTGGATAAGGGGGAAAAGCTGGAGTTATACATGGACGACAGCCCATTCTTTATATCATCTGCTTAAAGCCGGGAATGCCATCAGGACAAAGCAGGTGGAGTCGGCCAAGGAATTGAATTTGGGCGATATCCTCTGCATAGATTTCGAAGGGGACGGACGGTTTGACCATAACTTGATTGTAACGGCGAAGGATCAGGACGGGATGCCGCTTGTGAATGCACATACGATGAACAGCCGTCACCGATATTGGACGTATGAGGATTCAACCAGATATACACCGAACATCGTTTATAAATTCTTTGTGATTTTGGATGGAAGGTGATTGGTTTTTAGTCTTTTTTGTTTAATGCTATAATTAAGGTGAAGTTCAAACTAGAGGTGAAAATGAAGTGTCAATACATGTAGTTTTATATCAACCACAGATTCCAGCAAATACAGGAAATATCGCAAGAACATGTGCAGGGACGGATACGTCTTTACATCTCATTCGCCCGCTCGGTTTCTCGACGGATGACAAACAGCTCAAACGGGCCGGGCTCGATTACTGGGAGAATGTAAAGATCCATTATTATGATTCGTTAGAAGAGTTTTTTGAAAGAAACGCCGGCGGTGAATTTTATTACTTGACGAAATTCGGGGAGCAGCCACATTCGAGCTTTGATTACAGTGATCAAGACAGTGAGATATTTTTCATTTTTGGCCGTGAAACGACGGGTCTCCCGAAAGATCTGATCCAAGAAAATATGGATCGGTGCCTGCGGATTCCAATGACGGATAAAGTACGTTCCCTTAATCTGTCGAACACGGCAGCCATCTTGGTTTATGAAGCACTTAGACAGCAAAATTACCGTGAATTGGATTTGAAAACAAAAGGTTGAGTTTCATCAATACTGTCATCGGGGGCATTATTTCAGCCCCGATGATGGATACTTTACATATTCTTTAGGGGTGGGAGCATTGAATAACATTATTGAGAAGATTTTAGATCACCGTTCCATACGTTCTTTTGAGGACAAGTTATTGTCTGGGGAGCAAATCAATACGATTGTGGAATGTGCCCAAGCGGCATCGACTTCAAGTTATATTCAAGCGTATTCAATCATAGGGGTAACCGATCCGGAAAAGAAAGCCAAGCTTGCTGAACTTGCCGGACCACAATCATATGTAGAGAAGAATGGACATCTATTCGTCTTTTGCGCCGATTTATATCGTCAGGATATGGTTTCCGAAATGGAAAACACTGACCTGTCCGAATCAATTGAAAGTACGGAGAAATTCATGGTTGCCTGTATTGATGCTGCTCTTGCGGCTCAAAATGCGGCATTGGCAGCAGAATCGATGGATCTTGGCATTTGCTATATAGGCGGGATCCGCAATAATCTCCCAGAAGTGTCTGCAATATTGAATATACCGCATCGCGTTATACCATTATTCGCTCTAGCGGTCGGATATCCGAAAAACCGTTCGGATAAAAAGCCGCGTTTGCCGCTGTCCAATATTTATCATGAAAATGGATATCAGGAAGTTAAGCAAGAGTTCATCGGACAACTTGAAGAGTATAATGAAACGATTTCCAGTTATTACGAGCGTCGTACTGAAGGTAAACGAAAAGACACCTGGACCGAGCAAATGGCTGGAATGCTTGGAAAGAAAAGCAGGTTGTACATGAAAGATTATGTTGAGAAGCAAGGATTTAAGAAACATTGATTGATGAAAATGGCTTATTGCCCTTCCCATAAGGGACATCTTCCAAATTCCTGAGTATGAGCCAAACAGTAAAGATCCCGGAAACATTTCCGGGATCTTTACTGTGTTCATTTGTCTGTCGGTAATACGGACCGGCCCCCAAAATGCTGTCAGAATTTCTTCTTATATGCCCATGAAATTACCATTGACAATATATTTAGATAGAATTATAGTAATTAAGTAGTGGATAATGATAATCATTTTCATTTGAGTTTTTACTTACCTATTTTTCAGTAAATGGAGGTTAAAAAATGGTTCGCCTATATACAGAGGATTTGAATATTGGTTATGGTGAACGTTTAATTGTAAAAGATCTCAGTGTGGAAATTCCAGATAAAAAAATCACAACGATCATCGGTTCAAATGGATGTGGGAAATCGACACTTTTAAAAGCGATCACCAGAATCATTCCAAATCAATCAGGTACGGTTCTTTTAGATGGGGTTAATATCTCAAAAGAAAGCACTAAGATCCTTGCAAGAAAAATGGCCATACTTCCGCAGACACCCGAGAGTGCAAGCGGATTGACGGTTGGGGAGCTCGTATCATATGGGCGCTTTCCCTATCAAAAAGGTTTTGGGCGCCTGACCCAGAAAGACTATGATGTGATTGATTGGGCACTTGAAGTGACCGGCACGAAAGACTTCAAGTTCCGTCCCGTGGATGCTCTGTCAGGAGGTCAGCGCCAGCGTGTTTGGATTGCGATGGCCCTTGCCCAGGAAACGGAAATCATCTTCCTTGATGAGCCGACCACCTATTTGGATATGGCCCATCAGCTGGAGGTTCTGGAATTATTACAGAGGCTGAATGTAGAACAGGGACGTACAATTGTCATGGTTCTTCATGATTTAAACCAAGCTGCTCGCTTTGCCGACTATATCATTGCCTTAAAGGACGGGGAAATAGTCAAAGCAGGAGATTGTGAAGAAGTCATCACTCATGAAGTTCTTAAGGAAGTATTCCATATTGATGCGGTAATCGGACGAGATCAACGAACGAACAAACCAATGTGCAGCACATACAATTTACTAAAAGGAGATTTGACAACAAATGAAAAAAATATTGATCCCGTTTATACTGCTGTTAGTGTTAATTATTAGTGCTTGTGGTAACGAGTCAGCCGAAAAGGAAAAAAGCTCCGCTTCCAAAAAGGAAAAATCAGGTACCATCACCTATCAATCTGAAAATGGTCCTGTTGAAGTTCCGGCAGATCCTCAGCGTGTTTTAGTACTATCATCTTTCGCAGGTAACGTAATGGCTTTGGATGTTAACCTTGTAGGGGTTGATTCCTGGTCTAAAATGAACCCGAATTTTAAAGAGTTAAAAGATGTGGAAGAAGTGACGGACGAAAACCTGGAAAAAATCATCGAGTTGAATCCGGATTTAATCATTGGTTTATCGACGATTAAAAATGTCGATAAATTAAAGGAAATTGCTCCAACTGTAACATATACATACGGAAAAGTTGACTATTTAACACAACATGTAGAAATCGGTAAACTTTTGAATAAAGAAAAAGAAGCTCAAGCATGGGTGGATGATTTCAAAAAACGGGCAAAAACAACCGGTGATGAAATTAAAGCCAAAATTGGAGAAGATGCTACCGTTTCCGTTTTCGAAAAGTTTGACAAACAGTTCTATGTATACGGTGATAATTGGGGCCGTGGAACGGAAATCCTTTATCAAGAAATGAAATTGGGTATGCCTGAAAAGGTAAAAGAAGTGGCGCTGAAAGATGGTTACTTTGCCTTATCATTAGAAGTTCTTAAAGACTATGCCGGTGATTATGTGATTTTGAGCAATAACAAAGATCAGGACAATTCATTCCAACAAACTGACACGTTTAAAAACATACCTGCCGTTAAAAACAATAAACTATATGAAGCTGATGCAAAAAAATTCTACTTCAATGATCCAATAACATTAGATTACCAATTAGACTTCTTTTCCAAAAGTTTTCTTGGAAAATAATACAGCGAGGGAGAGGGATTCCAATTCCTCTCCTTTTATTCTATAAAAAAAGAGATGAGAGAGACAGATGACTAATGAAAATCAACGTTTCATCCCATTTATAAGTAAACTGATCATAGCGATCGTCGCCTTTATAGGCATGTTCATTATTTCAATGGCCTTTGGTGCGGCTGATGTTACCGTTAAAGACGTTTGGCAAGCACTGACATCAAATGCTGTCGGTGAAAAGATTTCAATCATTCGGGAAATCCGCTTCCCTCGTGAAGTGGGGGCAATCTTTGTGGGTGCAGCGCTTGCCGTTTCTGGGGCCATCATGCAGGGAATGACCAGGAATCCACTTGCCGATCCCGGGTTGCTTGGATTGACGGCAGGAGCCAATGCAGGTCTAGCCATCACTTTGGCCTTCATTCCAAATGCTAATAATTTAGGGATCATGATTGCGTGTTTTATAGGTTCCGCTGTCGGGGCAACCATGGTTTTCGGAATCGGTGCGATGAAAAAGGGAGGATTTTCACCTTTGCGGATCGTATTGGCTGGTGCTGCAGTCTCTGCATTCCTATTTGCCGTTTCGCAAGGGGTCGGCATATATTTCAAGGTATCAAAAGATGTATCGATGTGGACAGCTGGCGGGAATATCGGAACTTCATGGGAGCAGCTTCGTGTAATCGTTCCGTTCATTCTAATAGGCATCCTGATCTCCCTTATCTTTTCCAGACAGCTCACCATACTTAGCTTAAGTGAAGAAGTGGCCGTAGGCTTAGGGCAAAAGACAACACAAATAAAGGCTGTTCTCTTCGTGGTCATCATTCTCCTGGCAGGGGCTGCCGTTGCGCTTGTCGGAAATATGGTGTTCATCGGGTTAATGGTTCCACATATCGTTCGGGCTATCGTGGGTACGGATTATCGATTCATTCTCCCTATGTCTGCAATTTTGGGAGCCACTTTCATGCTGCTTGCCGATACGATCGGCCGTACGATCAATTCTCCATATGAAACACCTGTGGTAGCGGTTGTTGCGATGATAGGTTTACCTTTCTTCCTCCTAATCGTGCGTAAAGGAGGTAAAGCATTTTCATGATCCAGTCAGCTTTAGTCAAAAAACAGCGTTGGATAATAGGTGCATTGAGTGCACTCATCATCATTACGATCATTATAGGGACGTGTTCGGGATATTCCAATCTTTCTATAGGACGACTGTTTCCAACGCTCTTCGGGCAAGGGACGTTTAAAGAGGAATTCATATTATTTTCCGTCCGCTTACCGCGAATCATCATCACCCTTTTAGCAGGCATGGCCCTTGCACTGTCGGGAGCCATTCTACAAGGGATCACACGAAATGATTTAGCCGATCCCGGAATCATCGGGATCAACTCGGGAGCAGGTGTTGCCATTGCCGCTTTCTTTCTGTTTTTCCCGCTTGACGCTGGTTCGTTTGTTTATATGGTTCCGCTTGTCGGTTTTATCGGAGCGTTACTGACGGCCTGTTTAATATATATCCTCTCATACAAGAGGAAGAGTGGACTTGAACCCGTCCGGTTAGTGTTGATCGGCGTAGGTTTTTCAATGGCGCTTTCTGGCCTGATGATTGTCCTCATTTCGTCAGCGGAACGAGCGAAGGTCGATTTCATCGCAAAATGGTTGGCAGGAAATATATGGGGCACGGATTGGCCTTTCATTTGGGCAATCATTCCATGGTTAATCATCCTCATTCCATTCACTTTATATAAAGCAAATCGTTTGAATCTGCTTGGTTTAAGTGAACCGGTCGCAATTGGGGTCGGTGTATCGATTGAAAAGGAGCGGATCGTACTGCTGATCACGGCTGTAGCACTGGCAGCGGCTGCCGTTTCTGTTACAGGCGGAATTGCATTCATTGGACTTATGTCCCCGCATATAGCAAAATCCTTGGTAGGACCTCGAAATCAACTATTCATTCCGGTTGCCATTTTAATCGGTGGATGGCTATTGCTGCTTGCCGATACGATAGGCCGTAATATAATTGAACCCGAGGGGATCCCTGCAGGTATCATGGTTGCATTGATCGGTGCTCCTTATTTCATGTATTTATTGTTGAAAAAATAAGAACTGGCTAAAAAATCCCCTGAAATCTTCAGGGGATTTTATGTTTTTTGAGTGCTTCAGCAGTTTTTTGTATTAATAGGGATTATCTATATCTTATGATTTCATCAGGATTCAATCGTTTCGCTTCGAAATAAAATACTTGAATAAACTTTTTTGTATTTACCCGGGTAGGTGTAAGAACTACCGTTGAATCATTTTGCAGTTCTTTCATCTTTTGGCGAACGACTGTAAAATCGAAAAATTTGGAAGCGTAATTTTCAAACTTAGGATTTGAAAAATCCGTTAAACCGAGCGACGCGAAATGATTTAACGAATGGTTAATCGTTCTGCGAATTCGCTGTTCGGCAGCTTTTATTTCCCGATTGATATCTACCTGCAAAGCTGCTGTGCCGAGCTTTTTTTTGGTGATTTCTACAAAGATATCTTTAAGGGTGGGGAATTGCTTTCCAAAAGTAAAAGTCCGTTCATACATAAATAAATACTGAAGCATTTCCATTAAATCTTTTGCGCCATTTTCTCCAACGACTCCTAATTCCGATAAAAGGAATTCACCCACCTCCCTTATACTTTTTTCATTAAAACTATTGGAATTATCAACTTTTGGCTGTTCAAAGTTCAATACACCATTTAAAGAGGCTTGGATATTTGTGATTGATCTTTCTAAATGAATACGTTCCATAACTTTTCGGATAACTGTTAATATCTCAATCCGATTGATTGGTTTAGTAATATAATAATCGATTCCAAGTGAGTATGCCTCACCAATCAGCTCCTTTGATTCAACCTGCGAAATCATTATTATTTTCCCGTTAAATGTATTTTTTATATGACGAAGTGTCTCAATCCCATCCCGGATGGGCATTAATAAATCAATAAATAAAATATCAATTTGTTTTAAATTCAAAATATGCCCTTCTAATAGACTTCCATCCTCGGCTTCCTCCACCACTTCTCCTAAATCATCGTTCTCTATAATTTGGCTTAAGTTTGAACGTATGGCACAATCATCATCTGTTATAAAAAAACGCATGGAATCATCCTTTCTGGACCAACTTATGAATGGGTAATTTTATGGAAAAAATGGCGCCGTCAAAACTATTCTCAAATAGGATATCGCCTCCCAGTTCTTTTACGACCTCTTTAACATATGAGAGACCAATCCCTGTTGAGGGTGTCCCGAAATCATCATATTTTGAAGTGAATCCAGGTTTGAATATCACAGTCTGATATTTTTGAGGAATTCCTGGTCCAGTATCAGCAACTTTAAATTCTACATGGTCATGGACTTCACCCAAACTTAAACGGACGATTCCTTTTTCTTTAATTGCTTCCACTGCATTGGCGACTAAATTATTGAAAAGAGATAACACGGTATACACATGATAATGTGAATCGTTTTTTCCCTCCAATGAGTATTCAAATTGAATATCCTTTCCTAATGATAAGGCATATTTTTCATTAATTTTGATAATTAAATGAAAAAGTTCAGCAGCATTCATATAATCTTTAAAACTCTCATTGGAGATCAATTTGGAGAGACCAGCAAAAATCCGTTGATTATCTTTCTTGACTTCATGCATTTCACCCGCGATGCGTAATGCTTTTTGACTATATGGCTCTGTAAGATCATGAAGTTGCTTTTCCCGTTTTTCCAGTGCTTTTAATTCGCGATACAAATCATATGATTTCTTTGTAATATTCTCAGCATTTTTTAATGTTTTTTTTAAATGAATCGTTTCCTCGTATAAATTGGAAATGAGCATCAGCATATGTTCATTTTGTTTTCTGATTTGTCGTTCCCTTGATTGAGCTTCATAAAGTTTCATCATATTAAAAAAGCTCAAAACGATAAAACTGTGGCCGAAAGCGATCACGATCATCTCATTTAGTGAACCAAACGTAATCGTTGTTTCCAACACAATATATTGAAAGATTAATTCTACGGAGTCGGACAATATTTCGATAATGAGACCAATAAATCCAATAATTAAAGATCGGTTTTGAAAGCGGTTGATTTTCGCAAAATAGAATAGAACGGAATAGGTGAAATAAAAGAAAAAACTAGGATAATGAGCGTGAAAAGCGGAAATCCAGGAGAAATTATCCTGAATGAAAAAGTCGATTAGAATGCGAAATATCACAACCATTGTTCCTGTCAAGATGCCCGAAAATATGGCAGGTGTTTTTTGTAATAATAGTAAAAAGAAGAAAAATGCAGGCACACCAAAACTTACCCGAAACGTTTCATTGAAAGGATAAAAACTCAATTCGCCTGCTAATGGCACAGTTAACAACATCAAAGCGAGGATGTTGACCTCTTTTTTCATTAACGTACTGAGATACAAGTCGTCACCTCCCAAGTTGTTTAAAAAATCAGTATACAGTTTCATCGGCTTCAATACAACGCTTACTTTGTTCCTGAATAGAACGGCTTATAATCTATTATGGCAAAACCAATCTGTTTTTCTATCCACAAAAAATGGTAACGGGATACGTTTTTTTAGTGGATTTTTATTTTTTAGATTTTGTAGGTTTTCGTATGATTATGTAGTTCCCAATTTAAAATTAACGGTAGATATAAATTTTTGAAAGCGCTTAATAATTTTTAGAATATTCATTATTTTTTCATCGAATCTATTACATGTAAGCTTGATGGCATTCGGTAAAACGTTCATTTAGAAAATATAATGATACAACAACTGAAGAGGTGGAAGAATGTGATTGAAGAATTGTCAAAAGAGTATGACATTCACGTTAATAGTCAAAGAAAATCCGACTTAGATGAATGGGTAGCACATTACAGATCCTTTGCTATTGAAGGACAAACCGCTAATTATATACCGGCATTGAGAAATGCACATTTATCGCAATTGGGCATTACCATACTGGAGCCGGGTGGAACAATGATCAAGTCAGGGGATTGGGAAGTTCCTTTCACGCTGCAAAGTATTTCAAAAGTGCTTAGCTTTATTGCGGCATGTTTGGGTCGCGGCATTTCTTATGTGTTAGAGAGGGTCGATGTGGAACCGACAGGAGATGCTTTCAATTCAATTATTCGTTTAGAAATGCATAAGCCGGGAAAGCCGTTTAATCCTATGATAAATGCTGGGGCGATTACCGTAGCTTCGCTTCTCCCAGGGGATTCTTCACAAAAGAAATTGGAATTTCTCTATGGGCTATTTGAAAATTTGTTAGGGAAGCGCCCGACAATCAATGAGGAAGTGTATCAATCTGAGTGGCAAACCTCTCATAGAAATAGAGCTTTGGCTCACTATTTGAAAGAGACTAATTATTTGGAATCGGAAGTAGAGGAAGCTTTAGAGGTTTACCTTATGCAATGTTCCATAGAAGTGACCACAGAAGACATAGCCCTGCTTGGACTGATTCTTTCTCAAGATGGTTACCATCCAGTTCGTAAAGAACAAGTAATCCCTAAAAAAGTGGCTAAGCTGGCCAAAGCATTAATGCTTACTTGCGGTATGTACAATGCTTCGGGGAAATTTGCGGCTTTTATTGGGGTGCCAGCCAAAAGTGGAGTATCTGGCGGGATCATGGCGCTTGTTCCTCCAAGTGCCAGAAGCGGAATGCCTTTTCAAGATGGATGTGGCATTGGTATTTATGGACCAGCCATCGATGAATATGGGAATAGCGTAGCAGGTAGTTTGTTATTGAAACAAATGGCACAAGAATGGGATTTAAGCATTTTCTGAAATACAGAAAAATTTAGTTCCGGTGTAATTAATAGAAGCAATAAGGGGACATCCTTAAGATTTCCTCATTAAATTTACAAATTTTTATAAGAGGTGATGTAAATGCAGCAATTACTTTAAGATGTAATTGGACGCACTAGCACAAATCATTAATCCAGTTACTTTTAAACGTAAGGAATAATTTTTGGAAAGCATGGTGAAAAATATATGAATAATATGCAGCGAAAGATGGGAACATTTTCGTTAATGATGGTAGGACTCGGGTCAATTATTGGCTCAGGTTGGTTATTCGGAGCTTGGAGAGCCGCACAGATTGCAGGACCCGCTGCCATTATCTCTTGGATTATCGGGATGGTTGTTATTTTATTTATCGCACTATCTTACAGTGAATTAGGGTCTATGTTTCCTGAAGCAGGGGGAATGGTAAAATACACGCAGTACTCTCATGGATCGTTTTTAGGGTTTATTGCAGGCTGGGCAAACTGGATTGCAATCGTTTCCGTAATTCCAGTTGAAGCGATTGCTTCTGTTCAATATATGAGCTCATGGCCATGGGAATGGGCACAGTGGACACACGGTTTAGTAGAAAATGGGAGTCTTACTGGGGGAGGCTTGGCAATTGCCTCTGTATTGCTGATCGTCTACTTTTTATTAAATTACTGGACAGTCAGTTTGTTTTCGAAAGCTAATTCATTTATTACAGTCTTTAAGGTTATTATTCCTGGACTTACGATTGGCTCACTTTTATTTGCCGGGTTTCACGGATCCAATTTTACCTCTGCAGGAAGTATCGCTCCTAATGGTTGGGCAAGTGTACTTACTGCTGTAGCAACTTCGGGTATCATCTTTGCATTTAATGGTTTTCAAAGTCCAATTAATATGGCTGGTGAGGCAAAGAATCCGGGACGTTCGATCCCAATTGCAGTAATTGGATCCATTTTAATTGCAACGGTCATCTACGTTTTATTACAGGTTGCGTTTATTGGAGCCGTTGACCCGTCCATGATTGTGAATGGATGGCAACATTTGAATT
Source organism: Peribacillus sp. TE19612 (assembly GCF_056279465.1). Lineage (NCBI taxonomy): Bacteria > Bacillati > Bacillota > Bacilli > Caryophanales > Bacillaceae > Peribacillus > Peribacillus sp. TE19612. The sequence continues at coordinate 104,302 of NZ_JBWCCL010000003.1, forward strand.
TCAATTCACCGTTTGCTGACTTAGCAATTGTTTTAGGCATAAACTGGTTGGTTATTTTACTATACGTAGATGCTTTTATTTCTCCTTCGGGGACAGGAATAACATACACGGCGACAACGTCACGAATGCTTTATGGAATGGAAAAGAATAAATATTTGCCAAGCGTGTTTGGAAAACTGCATCCTCTTTATGGTATCCCGCGTCAAGCCATGTTTTTTAATCTAGGCGTATCTTTCTTATTTTTATTCATGTTTAGAGGCTGGGGCGTATTGGCAGAGGTTATTTCAGTTGCGACTTTAGTCTCCTATATTACAGGTCCAGTTACTGTCATGACATTAAGACGCACAGGTCAGAACTTGTACAGACCATTACGTTTAAAAGGATTAAGCATCATTGCACCACTGGGCTTTGTTTTTGCTTCTTTGGTTCTATATTGGGCAAGATGGCCGCTGACAGGTCAAGTATTATTTATCATTATGGCTGGTCTTCCCGTTTATTTCTATTATCAATCAAAAATAAAATGGAAGGGATTCCGTCAAAACTTTTCTGCAGGGCTTTGGATGGTTGTTTACTTACTCTGTATGATGACCATTTCATACTTAGGCAGTGAAAAGTTTGGTGGACTAAACATAATCCCATTTGGTTTGGATATGGTCATCATTACATGTTTATCTCTAATGTTTTATAGTTGGGCAATAAAGAGTGGTTTCCAAACGGAATATTTGGAACAAGGACAAAAAGTAAATGAAGACTTGAGATCGATGGAGAACAACGTTGCAGCTCAAACTAATAAAAAGGACGCTGTATAAATGATGAAGCCAATTCGATTGGCATGCTCTGCTCAATAAGCCATTCGTGAATGACTTCGAAAGTGCTTCTATATTTATATATAGATGAGGATTCAAAAAAGGGACGGCAAATTTAATTTGCTGTCCCTTTTTTTGTAGTTTTAGAAAAGGCTGTTATTTTTTATTTCACACCTGGTTTATCGTCATACCCGGCAGTGAAGATAGCGGCTAAAAATGTTACAGCAACTCCAACGATAATAACTGTGCCCATGTTGTGACCTCCCTTTACCCATATTGTCCCACTTAAGTATAGGCTTAGTATACCCTAATTTTTAGCAGGAGTGCACACAAATTTTCTTGTCAGCATATTTGTCATCAATTCTCAATGATTAAGCCCTTTTCGATACATGGAGAGTCAAGGGGGATTCGAAACAATGCCCGTCCACTTTTTAAAGTCTGACATGTTTGTCAGACTTGGAGCATAGATTTAAGTATTCTCTGAAAGTGACAGGGGGAGGTTCCTTAATGGATATTTTAAAGAAAATCGAAAAATTTAGAGAAGATGAACAGAAGCTGAAGTGGGAAGGCACCTTCGCAGAGTACTTAGAAATATTGAAAGAAACGCCTTTAGTTGCTCAATCTGCTCATTCACGTGTATACAACATGATCAGAGATGCAGGGATAGAAGAAGTAAATGGGACAAAGAAATACAATTTTTTCAGCGGTCAGTTATTTGGCCTTGAAGATTCACTGGAAAGGCTCATCGAGGAATATTTCCATCCGGCAGCAAAGCGGCTGGATGTCCGTAAGCGGATATTGCTTCTCATGGGTCCGGTGTCAGGTGGGAAGTCCACACTCGTTTCTTTACTGAAGCGTGGACTTGAAAATTATTCGTTGAAAGACTCTGGTGCGATTTATGCAATAAAAGGATGCCCAATGCATGAAGATCCACTGCATCTCATTCCGCAGTATTTAAGGGATGATTTCTTTGAAGAATATGGCATCAGGATTGAAGGAAACCTTTCGCCGCTGAATGTAATGAGGTTAGAACAGGAGTATGGAAGCAGGATTGAAGATGTGATGGTCGAACGTATTTTCCTTTCGGAGGATAAGCGTGTTGGAATTGGAACATTCAGTCCTTCTGATCCTAAGTCACAGGATATTGCTGATTTGACGGGCAGCATCGATTTTTCGACCATTGCCGAATACGGTTCTGAATCAGATCCGCGTGCCTATCGCTTTGATGGCGAGCTGAACAAGGCGAACCGCGGGATGATGGAGTTCCAGGAAATGCTGAAATGTGATGAGAAATTCTTATGGCATTTGCTATCATTGACACAAGAGGGGAATTTTAAAGCTGGCCGTTTTGCATTGATCAGTGCAGATGAACTCATTGTGGCTCATACGAATGAAACGGAGTATAAAGCGTTCATTTCCAACAAGAAAAATGAAGCATTGCATTCCCGTATCATAGTCATGCCTATTCCATATAACTTGAAGGTTACCGAGGAAGAGAAGATTTATGAAAAAATGATTCGTGAAAGTGATGTCTCGGATGTTCATATTGCCCCGCATACATTAAGGGTGGCGGCAATCTTCAGCATCATGACCCGCCTGAAAGATCCCAAAAAGGGCGATATCGATTTAGTGAAAAAGATGAGGCTTTATGATGGGGAAAATGTTGAAGGATTTAATTCCGCAGACATCAATGAATTGAAAAAAGAATATCAGGACGAAGGCATGAGCGGAATCGACCCGCGTTACGTAATTAACCGGATTTCCTCTACGATCATTCGTAAGGAAAATCCGTCCATTAATGCATTGGATGTACTTATGTCATTAAAAGCAGGTCTTGACCAGCATCCGTCCATTACGAACGAACTTAGGGAGCGGTATTTGAATTTCATTTCACTGGCACGTAAAGAATACGATGCCATTGCAAAAAATGAAGTGCAAAAAGCTTTTGTATATTCATATGAAGAGTCGGCGAAGATCCTCATGGATAATTATCTGGATAATGTCGAAGCATACTGCAATAAATCAAGGCTGCGCGATCCATTGACTGGCGAAGAAATCAACCCAGATGAAAAATTGATGCGCTCGATAGAAGAGCAAATTGGAATTTCCGAGAATGCAAAAAAAGCATTCCGCGAAGAAATATTGATTCGAATTTCAGCATATGCCCGTAAAGGGAAGCGATTTGATTATAATTCCCATGATCGTTTACGGGAAGCGATCCAGAAAAAACTATTCGCTGATTTGAAGGATGTCGTTAAGATCACTACTTCAACGAAGACACCAGACGAAAGGCAACTGAAGAAAGTGAACGAGGTCATCACGAGACTTATAGACGAGCACGGATATAATTCGACTTCAGCCAATGATTTGCTGCGCTATGTGGGCAGCTTGTTAAATCGATAATCCATACTTTTTTGTCCCTGCCCCCGATCGGGCAGGGGTTTATAACCTTTTACGGAAGGTTGGATGAATGAAAGTGGATTAGAGGAAATCCAGAATTTTCATTGAAATCATGCATCTTTTGAAGGCGTTAAACGGTGTTTATAGAAGGCATGAGATATTATAACTCAACAAAGCACCGGGCCTTTCTTAATGGAGGAAGCCCGGTGCTATTGATTTCTATTTAGTTACATTCAAGCCATACTGTTCAATAAGTGTAATAAGTTGATTCGGTGATAGTTTTTCTTCGCTATGGTCGATTTTAATTTCCCCATCATCAACATCGATGATCGCACGTTCCACACCTTCCGTTTTCAAAAGTATGGACTCCAGATTTAAAATAGGGCCTTCTGACGTTGCTTCCTTTACATAAAGGGTAGTTGTTTGCATAAATCTTGCACCTCCTTACATTTGCTCATAATGTTTTATCTATACCCCATATTTCCAATAGATATGTTACGTTTCGGATTTGGTAATATTGGGTATCAATAAGTAGAGGTGATGGCAAATGAGCAAAGAGGAACTGAAAAAAGAACATGTACCGGAAAATAGCTCCATGGCTAAGGATTATGAAGAGATGAAAGAACTTGGAAAGCAGATGGAAAATCAAAGGACGAATGAAGAATTGAAAGAGTGGGATAAACGCCCAGGTACAGTTCAACATGAAATAGAGGAAAAGAAAGATTGACGAATATGACAACCAGAATCATTCTATCTGTGTAAAAGGGGTGTCCAGAAAAAACTGCGGGCACCTTTTTTGTTGTGTTTCATTGTTTTTATAGATGTCCTTGGAAGCCTTTTGCAGCTCCATTACTTCTGGCTTAAAGTGATCCTACACTACAATCCAATGAATAACAAAACGAACAGACCTGACAATCATCAGGTCTGTTCGTTTTTGTTATATTCCTTTTTTAGAAATAACCTTAAAGGACCTTTAACGCCCCTGTCAGGACTTGTCTAGTTCATGGGCAAACATCCATTATTGAATTTTGTTGTAAATTATCCTGCGTCGCTGCATAAGATAGAGTAATACTTTTCTTTTCATCCGCTTTTTCGCACTGTATTTTTCAATGGAAAACCGGAATGATGTGGGCATCCCCACACTAACTTATTATATGAAGGAATGATGAAAAGCGTGCAAACAATTTTAAGGGGGGAAGAGAATGTCGGAAGAGAGTAATCAACAGTATGTAATCTCACAGGAAAATTGGACCCTCCATCGGAAAGGCTATGATGATCAACAACGTCATCAGGAAAAGGTGCAGGAAGCGATCAAGAATAATTTGCCTGATTTAATTTCAGAAGAAAGCATCGTAATGTCCAATGGCCGGGATGTCATCAAGATCCCCATTCGCTCCTTGGATGAATACAAAATTCGTTATAACTATGATAAGAACAAACATGTAGGGCAAGGCGATGGAGACAGTAAAGTGGGGGATGTAGTCGCAAGGGATGGCTCACCGTCCGATGCTGGAGCCGGTAAGGGCCAAGGTGCAGGTGACAAAGCCGGCGAGGATTATTATGAAGCCGAAGTGTCGATGATGGAATTGGAGGAAGCCTTGTTCAGTCAATTGGAACTCCCTAATCTTCAGAAGAAAGAACATGCGGAGCACACTCTTGAACATATTGAATTCAACGACATCCGCAAGACAGGCCTAATGGGAAATATCGATAAAAAGAAAACGATGATATCCGCATTCAAACGGAACGCCTTAAGGGGGGACCCAGGTTTTCATCCTATTTATAAGGAAGACTTTAAATTCAAAACCTGGAATGAGGTTCAAAAACCTGATTCCAAAGCAGTTGTACTGGCAATGATGGATACTTCCGGAAGTATGGGGTTATGGGAAAAATATATGGCTCGAAGCTTTTTCTTTTGGATGAACCGTTTCTTGCGGACAAAATATGAAACCGTGGAAATCGAGTTCATTGCCCATCATACAGAAGCGAAAGTAGTTCCGGAAGAGGATTTCTTTTCAAAAGGGGAAAGCGGCGGTACGATTTGTTCGTCCGTATACCGAAAAGCATTAGAACTTATTGATCATAAATATGACCCCGCGAAGTTTAATATCTATCCGTTTCACTTTTCCGATGGTGATAACCTAACATCCGATAACGTCCGATGCGTTAAGCTAGTTGAAGAACTCATGAAGGTTTCCAATATGTTCGGTTATGGGGAAGTCAATCAATACAATCGCCATTCGACATTGATGACAGCTTATAAGAACATCGATAATGAAAAATTCAGGTACTATATCCTTAAGCAAAAGGCTGATGTTTTCCATGCAATGAAGAGCTTTTTTAAAGATGAGGAAAGTAAGAAGTATGCATAAAAAAGGAAAAGTGGAAAGTTCAAAATAATTGTAGGTTAAAAAAGGCGTGCGATTCACATTGTACGTCTTTTTTCAAATCTTCTTTTTTGCAATGTCAGGGTAACGGATAATATGCATAAAGTCGAATTACATATGATGGGCCGTTGCTCAACAGAAGCAACGGCCTTTTCATATCCACTATATTTATATCATTCGATTGAAATTTTATAATGTATAAATTCACAATTTATAAGTTGAACAAATCAAAAGAAAGATAAAAAAACAACCATACCCTTATAAGGAAGTATGGTTGTTTTACAAAATTTCATGAAGGGCATTATGTTACATATTCATTATTTCCTGCACGCATTCCAACAATGAAAATAAGTGCCGATATAGCGGCCAACATCAGTAAGGGAAGAGTCCAGCTGTGTGTAATGTCATGAAGCAATCCGAATAATACCGGTCCAATGGCAGCTAAGAGGTACCCGAATGATTGTGCCATTCCTGATAATTCCGTCGCTTCATGGGTGCTTTGTGTTCGAAGACTAAAGAACATCATCGATAAACTGAATATGGTTCCGACTCCAATCCCAATCAATATCATGCATACTGGGATGAACAGAGTGCTTCCGGATAATATGCCGAATATCCCTGATATAAGGAAGATGACAGGCGGGACCACTAACAGACGCTGACTTTGTAAGCGTCCAGCTAAAATTGGCACAAGGAATGTTATGGGAATGACTGCAAGCTGCATGATGGATAGCATCCAGCCAGCTTCATCAGCATTCATGCCTTTTTGCTCCAGGATTTCAGGCATCCAGGTAATTACTGTATAGAAAATAAACGATTGCAAACCCATGAAGAATGTAATCTGCCAGGCTAAACCAGAACGCCATAAGTTAATCTTTTTATCCTTTTGCGCCGTTTGTACATCCTTACCTGAGTTGAATGGCCGTCTTAATTGCGGCATCCATAAGAAAACTGTAATAAGTGATAAAATCCCCCAACATCCAAGGGCACCAGCCCATCCCAATCCGGATGAAGAAGCAAGGGGAATGCTGATCCCAGAACCTATTGCGCCGCATAAATTCATGGAAACAGCATAGGTTCCTGTCATCAAACCGATGTTCCTGGCAAAGTTATGTTTAATCAGACTGGGTAACAAAACATTGCCTATTGCAATGGCTAACCCGATTAAAATGGTCCCTATGAACAATGTCGGCACTCCGCCAACTGAGCGTATCCCAATTCCGATCGTTAATAATACCAAGGAAAGGAAAAGTGTAAGCTCCATTCCAAAACGCCGTGCTATCCTAGGTGCAAACGGTGATAATAAAGCGAAGGAAAGCAAAGGCAATGTCGTTAATGATCCTGATAATGTATTGGAAATCCCCAAGTTATCACGGATCGAAGTGACAAGGGGTCCAACCGATGTTAAGGGAGCCCTCAGATTTGCCCCAAGAAGAATGATTCCGATGATGAGCAGTCCTACTCTGGGTTTAATATCCATTTTTCTTTGTTCTAGTTGATTTGCCGCTTGATGAATGCCCATAATCTCCTCCTTACTACTCTAAAGATTTTTTGAATTGTGCAATGTATTCATTCACTGTTTCGATTGCCCGGTTCACATCTTGTTCGATGATGGCATCTATAAGTTTGCAATGAATGTTCAAATGAAAGTTCACATCAGAACTCATCTCCACTATCTGATGGATGGATTCATGCAGGGAGTGTTCCATATGTTCGTACAAATCAATCAATAAATCATTATGTGATGAAACCATAATAGATTTATGTAACTGTATATCCGCTTCTTCGTAGGCCTTGATATCCTTTGCTTCGGCAGCTCTACTGCATGCTGATATATGAAACCGCAATTGTTCTATATCTTCTTGATTACGTCTTAATGCCGCTAACTGAGCTCCTTCTCTTTCAAGGGCATGACGGACCTCTAACGTTTCTAATATACTTGACTGCTGGATCCTTCTTTCAATTGCAGCCCCCAAGGCACTTGATGACCTTACGAATGTCCCCTTTCCTTGTTTCGTTACTAAAAGCCCTGCATAAACAAGTGATCGTACAGCTTCCCTTAATGTATTTCTGCTTACATCGAACTGTTGGATCAAATCCATTTCAGGGGGAATTTGATTTCCTATTTTCCATTCACCTGATTCGATTAACGATTCGATTTGGGAAACCACTTGCTCTACAAGTGATAAGCGATTTGTTTTAGATATGGTCAAGATACACACCTCGAATTTGTAGGATGATTGGTTCATTGGTTATCTTAACATATGTATGTTGAAAATGGGTATAAGGAGTATTTTAAATCCAAATTTGTTTCCCTTTTATTCTTCAGAAAAAATTGCAGTTGATTTCTGAAATCCGCTCCCTTTCCGCCGACTGTCTGCCAAGCGTCATCAAAGCAAGCGCCTGCGGGGTCTCGGCTAGCGAGTTATTCGGCAGGAGTGTCGCAAATTTCTTCAATCCAAAAGCGTAATCCAAGTTTGTTTTGAAATCATGGTTAGGGGTGAAATTATATCGATGCAACCGCCAGACTATAGACAAATTTAAACTAAACGCCAGTTGGTCTATAGTTTTAAAACAACATTCCAGTTGATTGGAGCGGGTGTTCGAGACTTCTGCGGGAAAAGGTGCCGAGGGTGCTTCCGGACCGCCCACGGTCAGTGGAAATCGACGTCCAATCTGTACTGGCACTAAAAAGACTGAAGGCAAACCCGACTTTCATCGAGTTTGCCTTCAGTCTGAAATCCCCAATAAATTTCAGGGGGGATATTATTTCTATTTTTTTTGTTTGACAATAAATGAGAGAAGGATGAATATCACTAACGTGACAAGACATACTGTAGTCCCGATGATGTTTTGCTTATTAAAGAGAAATGCCAAAAAGATAATGCTTAAAGCCGTGATGGCTAATATAGTTGTATATGGGTACCATTTTACCCGGAATCCTGGTTTGCCAGTGTATTGCTTACGTAGTTTCAATTGCGCGGAACAAATACTGATCCACAATAATAAAACCGTGAATCCAGGAATGGCCATAAGGTAACTTAAAATCAGGTCGGGATACAAATAGGATAAAAACACACCAGCCAATATGCATAATGTAGTTAAAAATATACCATTTAGCGGGATACCCTTTTTCGTTGTTTTTAAAAATGCCTTGGGCGCTTCCCCGTTCTGGGAAAGAGTGAACAGTGTCCTTGAGGTAGCGTATATACCTGAATTTGCAGCTGATAAGACAGCGGTTAAAAGAACGAAATTCATGATATCGGCTGCTCCGGGAAGACCAGATAAGCTGAAAACCTGAACGAAAGGACTTACTTCAGTGCTTACTTGGTTCCAAGGTATTACTCCGCAAATGATAAGTATCGGCAAGACATAGAAAAGAATCACCCGCCATACTGTTCCTTTTATGATTTTTGGTATGACTCGCTGACTATCTTTTGTTTCCGTGACGGCTACACCAATTAATTCTGCACCCCCATATGAAAACATTACCACTAAAAGTGCACTTAACATTCCGTCAATTCCTTGGGGGAAAAAACCACCATGTTCCGTGTAATTAGAAAATGAAGCCGAACTAGGAAAGAGTCCTAGCATGATCAAAGCTCCTAAAATGATAAAAGCAATTAAGGTTATTATTTTAATTCCTGCGAACCAAAATTCGAGTTCTCCATAGTATTTTACTTGAAACAAATTAATTCCTATTATTACTGAAGCGCAAAGTATGCTTAACAGCCATAATGGTACTGTAGGAAACCAATATTGTAGAAAACTGCCGGCTGCGACTATTTCTACAATGATTACGATAATCCAATTGAACCAATAGAGCCATCCGACAATGAAGGATAGTTGAAACCCAAAAGCTTTATTAATGAGATGCTGGACGTTCATATTAGGAAAAGCGGTTGCCATCTCCCCTAATGCGGCCATTACAATGAATAACAATAGCCCCCCTATTAAATAGGCTATTACAACACTTGGGCCTGCCATATTTAATGTATCGGAACTCCCCTTAAAAATCCCTGTTCCTATCATTCCGGCCAAAGCAATGAACTGGACATGCCTCGGCAATAGGCCCTTTTTTAGATCTTGATGAGTCTTCTCCATTATATTCATGCCTTTCTTTCATAATTTTAATAAAATAGTCTATCAGTAAAACTTAAAAGTTTCTTCTATTATTGAACGCTTTCACGTACTAAAGTACTATATTAATATATCATGAATCGGAAAAAAGTCAATTTAGGCCGGTGAACGGGAATGGATTTCCAACCGGCGAAGAAGGTTATCTAAAAATATTGGATTTTATGAAATGAATCAAAGAAAAAAACTGCTAGGTGATTTTTTAGGGATGAATTGGCAATTCTTCATTCTTTAAAATACCTATTGAAAAGAGAGAAATATAATTCTGTTTAATGTCATTATTACTGGCATTTGTTTCGTAGTAAATAAGTTGATGGAATCAGTTTCAGTCCTTAATAGTCGTAGCCGCTTAGTTTATCCTATCAGGATTGTTGCAGCCAGCATTTGCGGCTACGGGGGTCAGGGGTATGGAACATACTGCAGAATAACAAAAAACCGACCTTTCAAGGTCGGTTTTTCTTTAATATAAGGTACGAAGCGGGAAACTATCCGTTCCCATATGAAAAGGGGAGCGGCGCCTGTAGGTATTCGGTTTCTTGTTTCGGTTCAATTTCGCTTAAAAATTGCAGATAACCGGTATATACCTGCGATGCCATTCCTAAATAGTGCAATTCAGTGTGGATGATTCCCTTTCGTGGTGAATGGAGCAAATACATTTTTTCATCCCTCCTTTCTAAAAGGATAGGCCAGTTATTACAACGATATTTATTAGGAAAAAACCCCTATTACTAAAAATTGGATGCATCAGGTTCAAAGGCTTCTGCAGCTCTTTCTTCTAACACCATGCGCAGTCCATTCTTGGGTCTGAGTGTAAGGGAGGGAAGGGGAGTTACTTCATGATGGTCAGGTGCAAGCTTTATCCTATATCGCTTTACAATGCAGGCCAGGACAAACACCGCTTCCATCACGGCAAAGTGATTGCCAATACAAACCCGCGGCCCTCCGCCAAATGGAAAGTAAGCGAACGCAGGCAGGCTTTTCATAAAGTTATTTTCAAATCGCTCAGGGATAAATGATTCCGGTTGATCAAAATGCTCTGGGTTATGCTGCATCACATAAGAACTTATTAGTATCATATCGCCTTTTTTAAAGCGATATCCTCCTATTGTGACATCCTCCGTCACATCACGGGATAAGATATACAGTGGCGGGTAAAAGCGAAGTGTTTCATGAATGATATTTTGAGTGTATTGTAATTTCATGAAATCTTCAGGCTTAGGTGTCCGTTGACCGATTATGCTATTGACTTCATTGAAAAGCTTGGCTTGAATTTCCGGGTGCTTCGAAATTGCATACAGTGCCCAGGAAAGAGCATTTGCTGTCGTTTCATGACCGGCAAGAAAAATAGTCATTAATTCATCACGGACCTGATGGCTTGTCATGCCTAACCCGTCGACGGCATCACGGGCGTCCATCAAGATCCCTAGCATGTCTTCATGTTTTACTGTGTCGTTCTTCCGTTTTTCAATAATGCCGTAAATCACTTTATCAAGCCTTTGTATCGCCTTTTTATATTCACGGTTGATTTTAGTCGGTACCCATAATGGCATACGGAAAATCTTTCTCATCCTTTTGACTGTTATTCTCAATGCAGTTTCCAGAGGTTTCCCAACGATTTCATATCCATCCTTGAATTCCATGCTGAACATGGTCTTGCTGATTATCCCGAGAGTGATGTTCATCATATCCTTCGTTATAATCCGTTCATCATCATGTTGCCAAGTTGATATATAATCCATTGTGATATCAATCATATCCTTGGCGTATTGGCTAATATGAGTCTTTTTGAAAGAGGGTTGGATAAGCCTTCTCTGTCGCATATGAAAGTCTTTTTCGCTTGTAAGCAGACCTTCACCGATAAGCGGTTTTAAAAGATTGAAGTCCTTGGATTTGGCGAAAGATTGTTGTTTTGTTACAAGTATTTGTTTGATTAGATCAGGATTTAAAACGTGATAAACATTTTGGAATGGGCCTAAACGGAATTTAGCGACTTCCCCATATTCCTTGGACAATCGGGTCAGAAACCCAATCGGATCTGTTTGAAACTCTTTTGTATGTCCGGAAACCAGCCTTCCTTTTGGAACCATTTGAGAAGTGCGGAAGACATCATCAGCGTGGCTCAATGAAGTTTTTCCCCTTTCTTTAAAATACTTACATGTAATCATTCTATGAGGATAAGCTAAATTGGTTTGGACAAGTCGTTAAAGAAAGGGCGGATAATTCTATTGAAGAACTAAAGTTACAGAGAAAAGACTCTGGATGAATATAGCCAGAGTTTTTCATGAGAGCTTTAGATTAATGAAGGGGGATTCAATTCAACTTCTTTCATCATCGCCCCCATGTTGGAAACGATCATTTTTTTCATTGATGGGCCCGCCAAATTGTGCATTGATTTCCTTAACCACTTGATCTAAAAATTCATCAGATATTATTGGATTATTAGGTTTATTGTGCATGTGTTTTTCTACAACCCTTTCTGGATATCGTGTTTTGGAACATTCATGAAGGATACGTTATCAACATAACCTCACTTATAGAAAACTATTCTTTCTCTGTTCAACTTTTTCTGCTGTAACATTTTACTTGGAGGATTATGGTAAGTGGATCGTTTTACAACCAAAGGGGTGTTAATCCGATGTGGAAATAGCCCAATCACCTCTTTTTGGTAATTGGGCATGGTCATATTAACTTCATTAAGGAAACAACTGCCTTAAATATTTTATTAGCTGATCACGAAGTTCAGGTCGTTTCATGGCGAAATCTATTGATGCTTGAAGGAAGCCGAATTTATCGCCTACGTCATAACGATTTCCCTCGATGATATACGAATATAATGGTTCTTTTTCTAACAAAAGGTCTAAAGCTTCGGTAAGCTGGATTTCCCCCTTACGATCAGGCTTTACGTTTTCAAGGATTTCAAAAATCGCAGGTGATAAAATATATCGGCCAATAATCGCCTGTGTTGATGGTGCATCCTCCACTTTTGGCTTTTCCACTAAGTTTCTTACCAGAAATAAATCCTCATATCGTTCTTGGAAGTTTACGATCCCATACTTGGAGACATCGGCTGGTGACACTTCCTTACATCCGATAATGCTCGCTCGAACCTTGTTATACCGTTCCATTAACTGCTTCAAAGCTGGAACCTGGCTATCCACGATATCGTCCCCTAACAGGACGGCAAAAGGTTCGTCTCCGATAAAAGTTTTGGCACATAAAACTGCATGACCCAGACCTAAAGGTTCCTTTTGTCTTACATAGTGGATATCGACCATGTTGGAAATGTTCTCCACGATCTTAAGCAGATCATTTTGACCTTTCATTTGCAGAAGTATTTCAAGCTCAATCGATTTATCGAAATGATCTTCGATGGCACGTTTGTTTTTACCCGTAACGATGATAATATCCGTAATCCCTGATTGTACCGCTTCTTCGATAATATATTGAATGGTCGGCTTATCGACAATCGGCAGCATTTCCTTTGGTTGAGCTTTCGTAGCAGGCAAAAATCGTGTTCCTAAACCGGCTGCTGGAATCACCGCTTTCCTTATCATAACCCAGCCCCTTTTTAAGGTTCTTTTATATGCTTATTGCATTTTATGTGGTCATTGGTTGACCTATATCAAAATAGGTTAAAATAAATCCCTTAAAAAGAATAGATTTACCTTCGAAGCCAAATATTATGGATATATGAATTTAATCAAGAGGTGGATATTTTGCCAATTGAAAATCAAGAGAGAAAACAAATCCTTTTTGCCTTACTCATCATTGTTTTATATCTTTCCCCCCTAATCATCCTTGGAGAAAATGCGCATATTCGCGTACATGATAATTTGGATTCCAACCTTGCCTGGTATAAAGTCCTTTCAGAAAGCGGTGAGTTATTCGGTGCAATTGACGCCAGAATTCCGCAGATTATGAATGGCCTGCCCCGTAATGCTTTTGGCAGTGAGTTCAGTATTATCGTTTGGCTTCATGCTCTTTTTCCGACAATGGTTGCTTATGCAATAAGCCAGGGATTAACAAGGTTTATTGCATTCTTTGGTATGTATATCTTATTGAAGAAACATTTGGTTACAGGAAGACTATCAGGTTGGATTAGGGTTGGAACATCCTTAGCCTTTGCCCTTACCCCATTTTGGCCATCGGGAATGCTCAGTACACTTGGGATGCCTTTAGCCCTTTGGGCTTTTTTGAATATCCGCAGCAAGGATCATTCTTGGAAGAATTATTTGGTCCTTACACTTTTACCGCTTTATTCAAGCATCGTGCTTGGCTTTTTCTTTTTCCTTTTTGCAATGGGTTTTCTTTGGCTAACGGATGTAATCAGGGGAAAAGGGTGGAATATAAAGTTTCTTCTTTCGATCGTTTATATGACTGTCATTTTTGGTTTGGTGGAGTATCGTTTGGTCGCTTCATTCATTTTTGATTCGGAGCCAAACAGCAGAGATGAATATTTTCACGCAAGGCTGCCGCTGGATTGGGTCGTTAAGCTTACTTTCAAAAATTTCGTTCTTGGACATACGCATGTCATGACTGTACATGCTCTTATCATCCTGCCGATTACAGTCTTTGCCCTTTATATTATTCTGACCAAAAAACTGTGGAGACAGGAGAAGGTATACGTTTTTTTATTCGGCTTGAATTTTATGCTCTCAGCGTGGTACGCATTTTGGTTTTATAAAGGCTGGCTTCCTTTAACGGAAAGGTTCCATACCCTGGATACCTTTAATTTTGCCAGATTTCACTTTTTAAGGCCGATGGTAATTTACTTAGGGTTTGCCCTCGCGATAAAAATCATTTGGGAACACAGCGACTATGCTAAGAAAACCCTTTCTATTTTCATCGCCATTCAAATTCTGATTTTAATGGGTTTCAATGAAGAGATCACTCACAATAAAAAACCCTCTTTTAAAGAGTTCTATTCAGAAAGCCTTTTTCAGGAAATAAAAGATCATATAGACCGTCCACAAGAAGAGTATCGTGTTGCCAGCATTGGGCTGCATCCCGCAATCGCTCAATATAATGGATTTTACACGCTCGATAGCTATAACAATTTTTATCCGCTTTCTTACAAACATCAATTTCGTCAAATAATTGAAAACGAATTGGCTAAGAATAAAAACATCAGAATCTACTTTGATGAATGGGGAGGACGTTGTTACCTGTTTACCGATGAGCTTAAGAAGCATTATATGTTCAAGAAAGGCTCGAAGAAAGAGCTGGAAAATTTGGACCTCAACATGGATGCGTTTAAAGGATTAGGCGGTACGTATATATTTTCTGCCATCCCAATCAACAACGCGAAGGAAAACGGATTGGTGCTGGATAGGGTTTTCACGAAAAAAGGAAGCGTATGGAAAATTCATTTATACAGAGTCATGTGAAAAGGGGGGAATAGAATGAATTCACCGATTGTAACGATTGTTGTACCTTGTTATAACGAAGAAAGCGTTTTGCAGGAAACCATTTCCCAGCTTTGTGGATTGATGAGTGGGTTGGTCGATGAAAACGTTGTTTCCGGTCAAAGTAAAATTTTGTTGGTCGATGATGGGAGCAAGGATCAAACGTGGAAGATCATTTATAAAGAAACGATTAATAATGAATATGTTCGCGGGCTAAAGCTTTCCCGGAATGCTGGACATCAAAATGCACTTCTGGCAGGGTTGTTTACAGCCAAGGAAGCCTCGGATTGTGTGATTTCCATTGATGCAGATTTACAGGATGATATTCAGGTCATCCCGGAATTCATTCGGAAATTCAATGAAGGATGTGAAATCGTATATGGTGTCCGCCAGAAAAGGGACCTTGATTCATTCTTTAAACGAACATCTGCAGCAGGTTTTTATAAATTGATGAACAAGATGGGGGTCAACCTTGTCTATAATCATGCCGATTTCCGACTAATGAGCAAAAGGGCGATCACGGAGTTGGAACGCTTTGATGAAACGAATCTTTTTTTACGGGGGATTGTACCGCTTATTGGGTTTAAGACGGATTCTGTTTACTATGACCGTAAAGAAAGATTGGCTGGGGAAACGAAATATCCATTTAAGAAGATGGTTGCTTTTGCACTTGATGGCATTACTTCCTTTTCAGTTACACCAATCCGGCTTGTATTATGGCTAGGATGTCTTTCCTTTTTCATTAGCTTACTCTTTGGGTCTTACTTTTTATGGTTGAAATTTTATGGGCAGACCGAAACTGGCTGGACCTCATTGATCACCTCCATATGGTTGATCGGTGGACTACAGTTGATTGCTGTCGGCTTGATTGGGGAGTATATAGGTAAAATCTATAATGAATCCAAACGCCGGCCAAAATATATTGTTGATCTTGATCTATTTAATCCGCTCGATTTAAAAAAACGGGAGCAACTAGACAATGAACGGAACAGTATTGAAAAACTATCTAAAACAAACTAACTCCTTTATCCGCTTTTTATTGGTTGGAATAGTCAATACAGCGGTTGGACTTTCCATCATGCTTTTTCTCATGAATGTTCTTGAATTATCTTACTGGATCTCCACCTTTATCGGCAATGGTACGGGAGCTGTAACGAGTTTTCTTTTGAACAGGACTTTTACCTTTAAAAGCGATATAGAATGGCGTCGAGGAGTTGCCCGTTTCTTTTGCGTCATCCTGATTTGTTATTCCGCCGCTTATTCTATAGGCCAAGCCATTGCAGAATCACTGGAAGGAACCGTTCATTTATCCATACAACAAAATTTGGCTGTTCTGATAGGAACAATCTTTTATACAGTGCTTAACTATCTTGGCCAGAAATACTTTGTCTTTAAAAAAAGCAATTTGAGGCCAATTCAAGAAGGAAGGAACTGATTAGCGTAGATCAGTGGAATAATGCCCCCAAATGGACGGGAATTAATAATGGAATCGGAAAGAGAAAATTCGGATTTAATGACTATCCAAGCTGGGGCAGATCTGTTTTACTTGATCCATCACGTTCCATGTGGTGATCATTTTTCCTTTTTCGAAATGTATTTTTTGTTCATTGTCCTCTTTAATATCCCTTTTAGACGTTTACTTTCCTCCTTTCCTACCTTCGAATCATGTGTTTGCATGACTTTTGTTATATAAGTCAAGAATAAAGCCTCGTTTATAAATAATAATTCTATTTCTGTGCAAAATTTTCATTTACTTTTCCATTTCACGGGAGTATGATAATCAACAGTTTCATATTTCTAAATCGCTTAAACCTTATGGTGCGGGGGACCCGTTATTGGGATTGTTTTTACAATCCAAGGGGTGAATCCTTTAAAAGGTAGGGCTACTCTTAGGTCCGAATCCGACAGCTAACCTCGTAAGCGTTATATGAGAAGGAAGGTGGAGCTTGTTAGACAAAAAAATTGATGTCTACAGGTCTATTTAGCTATGACTTGTAGGCATTTTTGTGTTCCGTCTCGTTTTTTGCTACAGCTGGGAAACATAAACTTATAAATTAAACTGGTGGTGAATTCTTTATGTTATCTTCTATAAAGAGGTTCTTGATTGGGAGACCTTTAAAATCGAATGCAC
Source organism: Peribacillus sp. TE19612 (assembly GCF_056279465.1). NCBI lineage: Bacteria > Bacillati > Bacillota > Bacilli > Caryophanales > Bacillaceae > Peribacillus > Peribacillus sp. TE19612. The sequence goes on from NZ_JBWCCL010000003.1 coordinate 121,568, forward strand.
TTGGTGAACAAAAGCTTAATAAAACAAAGGCGTTGGCGATATTATCTTCCGATGCTTTGTCTTCGGTTGCATATGGGCCGGAGCAAATATTGATTGTCCTGATCACGGTCGGTGCTGCGGCATTCTGGTATTCAATCCCCATCGCGATTGGAGTATTGATCCTGTTAACCGCTTTGATTTTGTCCTACAGACAAATCATTTTCGCTTATCCACATGGTGGGGGAGCCTATGTGGTTTCAAAAAACAATTTAGGTGTCAATCCAGGGTTGATAGCTGGAGGATCCTTATTGGTCGATTATATATTAACTGTCGCGGTAAGTGTTTCTGCTGGTACGGATGCCATCACGTCCGCTTTTCCCGGCCTGCATGACTATAATGTCCTCATAGCCATTATTTTCGTCATCCTACTTACTATCTTGAACCTTAGGGGGGTTACGGAATCGGCCTCTGTCTTGGCCTATCCGGTGTACCTATTCGTTTTAGCCTTGTTCATCTTGATAGGGGTTGGAATTTACAAGATTCTGACGGGAGGAATCTCACCGGAATTGCATGCGTCAATCGGGACTCCGGTAGCCGGCATCAGTTTATTTATACTGCTAAGAGCATTTGCATCAGGAAGCTCCGCATTGACAGGAGTCGAAGCGATTTCCAATGCAATCCCGAACTTTAAAGATCCAGCACCGAATAATGCTGCAAAAACATTAATAGCGATGGGCTCCTTACTAGCTGTTTTGTTTTCGGGAATCGTATTCTTAGCCTATTATTTAAGCGTTGTTCCTAGCGCAGAGGTAACGGTCGTCTCCCAGATTGCTGAAGAGATTTTTGGACGGAATTTCATGTATTTCTTCATTCAAGGTACAACTGCATTGATCTTGATACTTGCGGCAAATACTGGATATTCGGCTTTCCCTTTGCTTGCGGTAAATCTGGCGAAGGATAAATTCATACCAAGGGCGTTTACGATCAGAGGGGACCGTTTAGGGTATTCCAATGGAATTATCATACTTGGACTTGCATCCATCATCTTGATAGTCGCATTTGAAGGACATACGGAAAATCTCATTCCGCTTTATGCGGTTGGTGTATTCATCCCATTTACGTTATCCCAGACCGGGATGATTGTTAAATGGATTCGCGAAAAGCCAAAAGGCTGGATGATGAAATTAACCATTAATTCAATTGGTGCCATAATTAGCTTTATCGTCACGATGATATTCTTTTTAACCAAATTTAGTCAGGTTTGGCCTGTTTTGATTTTTTTACCTATCATCATTTTAATTTTTCATCGAATTAGAAATCATTATGAAGCAGTTGGAGACCAACTAAGGATTACAACATGTGAGCCGACCTTACCAATTGAAGGAAATATCATCATTGTACCTGTTGCGGGTATAACTCATGTGGTTGAGAACTCTTTAAATTATGCAAAATCTCTATCTGCACATCAGGTCATTGCCGTTTATGTCGCTTTTGAAAGAGATGATGAAAAGAAATTCGAAGAAAAATGGAATAAATGGCAGCCGGATGTAAGGCTCGTTACACTGAATTCTTATTACAGAAGTATCATTCAGCCACTAACTAAATTTGTGGATACAGTAGAACATAAGGCTAGTGAATCCAATTATAAAGTTACGGTGATCATCCCCCAATTCATTCCGAAGAAGGGCTGGCACAATATACTTCATAACCAATCAAGTTTACTGATTCGCGCTTACTTACTTTATAAAAGAAATGTGGTTGTTACGACAGTGCCATATCATTTAAAGAAGTAAGTTCCATATCTTATAGAACAGAATGTAGACAAATTCGATTTTCATCGAGTTTGTCTACATTTTTTTATGGCTTATACAATTTGGACGTGGATTTCCACTCAAGAAACTCGCTATCCGCGGGCGGTGGGCGAGCCTCCTCGGCTTGCGCCTGCGGGGTCTCCCAAGACGCGCTTTCCCGCAGAAGTCTCGTACACCCGCTCCACTCAACCTTGTTATAGTATGTAGTAAGGAACCATACTTGAGGAGTTGAAGTTGTGTTGGTTTGGGAACATCATTTGATGAAAGATAAGTTTTCCGTCTACAAATGTGGGTCCCGGTATACATGATTGGGCCTACGTATTATTAATGGATTATACAATTGGACGTTGATTTCCACTCCAGGCACTCGCTTTCCGCGGGCGGTCCGCGAGCCTCCTCGTCTAACGCCTGCGGGGTCTCCCAAGACGCGCTTTTCCCGCAGGAGTCTCGTACCTTCCGCTACAATCAGCTTTGTTATAGCATTTAGTTAGAAACCATACTTGAGGAGTTTGGGAACATCATTTGATAAAAGATAAGTTTTCCGAACCCCTTTTGTCTCAAACTGGAGGAGCAAGCCTACATAAGGTTTGCTTTCTGATAATCTTAGAATTAAAAAGACTGCCCCTACCATCGGTCTTTCAACAAGCGTCCCCTGAATTAATTAAAAACTCATTAAATTTGCCATCACGATCATTGCTGATGAAGCCCATACAAGAAAAAGGATTGCAGTGAGATGTGGGGATACTTCATCTTTTATAGCTTTAATTAAGGTAAATATAAAACTATAGCCAAAAATGAAAAATAAAATTACATATAAGTAAACCAATATATACATTCCTTTCGTAACATAGAGGCTAAAAACTGGATTTAACTAGAATATTTTACCATGTATTTCAGTGTTCCTGACCAATATTTAAACAAGAGTTTTTTCTCAGAGCCTTTTATTTTCACCGAAGATAAAAGAGAACCCAAGTGTTCTGTAAGTTGGGTATTGTTTTAAATCTTTCAGTCAAAAGGGATTTGGAAATACTTGTCGAAAATTATAAAAACAACGCTCATATTGATAATGGCCAGGGGTGGGAAGAATGATGAACGGCTCTCCTGACCCGTGTAGTGATGCGGATGACCACTCAGCCAATCGATTACTTGTAGTAATTGGGGCAAATGCAAGCTTATTGCAGTGGTAAAAAGGCTTTGGTGACAGTGTAATATAAAAGGAGCGTGATGGTAGCTGAGAATCATTCAGAGTTTCAATAACTTCGACTATTTTCCATTCCAACCGGAATTCGAGATTCTATCAGATTATTATATAGAATATAAACAAAGAAATTCTGACCATTCCACTACATTGTTCTATCAATTTAAAATCAATCGGGATTTAATGAATCCAATGTCCGTCATTCCGGATGGGTGCATCGACATATTATTTTATTGCGATCCCGAAAGACCCTCCGCAGATGTGTTCGGAACTGTCCTCAAGTACAAAACGATAAACTTTCAGGCTAATTGTGAATATTTCGGTGTGAGGTTTATGCCTAAGCAGGAAACCCAGCATTTTAAATATTCCATGAAGGAGGTAATCGATCGCCAAATCCCTTTAGCTGATATGTTAAAAATTGAACCTACCATTACGGAAAGGTTAATAACTGAACGGGATTTTCATAGAAGAATAAAGCTGTTCAAAGAAGAAATAGGGATTAATATTTTTACGTGTAACGGTTTGCCGGCAATAATAGAATATTCCTTGAACAAAATATATTCTTCTAAAGGAAATGTAAATATGAATCAATTAGCTGCTGAGACCGGATACTCTACAAGATACTTGCGAAAGCAATTCGATGTTCATGTAGGGATGCCGCCCAAATTATTCAGCCAAATAGTGAGGTTCCAAAACTCCCTGCATATGTTATTGAATAAACAGGCTTTTACAGTTTGGGATGTGATTAATGAGAATGGGTATTTTGATCAATCACATTTAATTAATGAATTTAAAAAATTTGGTTATCTGACTCCTACTAAATTCATCGATGCCGTTTCAAAGAAATTTTCAAACCCAATATAACGTTCTTGCTATATAGTGATTACATTTGAAGGATCCCGTTCATGGTGACGAGGATCTTTTTTGTTTGGTTTTAATGCATACAAAATATTACGAAAGTTCCGTTTTTTACAATAAAAAAATGATGCGCGGCCTTATTGTATTAATAGATATTTTGTTTGTTGTTTTGGGATTTCCACTAGAAAGGGGAAACGATGATGGGGAAAAACTATCGATTGTTCATTGATGGGAGATGGGTTGATTCAATATCTGGAAGAACATTTGAATCACTTAATCCTGCAACTGATGAAGTGAATGCTGTAGTTGCCGAGGCAGGTCCGGAAGATGTTGATTTAGCGGTAAAAGCTGCACGAAGGGCGTTTGAATCTGGCCCGTGGGCTGAAATGGCACCGGGGGATAGAGGGAGGTTGCTGAATAAAGTGGTACAGGCACTGTGGGAGAAAGCCGATATGCTCGCCGAAGTCGAATCACAAGATAACGGGCTGCCAATCAATGAAACAAAATTCATTGCGATGCCTGCCATGATAGATGTACTCGAATTTTATGCGGGATTAGCCAATAAAGTCCAGGGAAGTACCCTTGCCTCTCCCAATAACCGGTTCAATTATACCTTGAAGGAGCCAATCGGTGTCATAGGGGCCATAGTTCCTTGGAACTTTCCGCTTATGCTGACGATGTGGAAGCTTGCCCCTGCTTTAGCTGCAGGCAATACGATTGTGATAAAACCAGCTGAGCAAACTCCTGTAAGCATTCTGGAATTGGTTAAAATCTTTCAAGAAGTCGGAATTCCAGATGGAGTCATCAATGTTATTCCGGGATACGGGAAGATAGCGGGTGATGCCCTCTCCTCCCATCCTGACGTCGATAAAATCGCTTTTACGGGTTCAACGAATACTGGCCGCCTAATCATGCAGGCAGCAAGTAAGAACTTAAAACCAATTAGCCTTGAATTAGGGGGGAAATCACCAAATATAGTTTTTGATGATGCTTCAATTGATAATGCAGTGAATGGATCCATGTTTGGTATCTTCTTCGCACAAGGTCAAGTATGCGCCTCGGGTACAAGACTTTTTGTGCAGGAAAGCATATATGATCGATTCATGGAATCATTCGTGAAGAAAGCACGATCCATCCGTGTAGGGAATCCTTTAGACCATACGACCCAAATGGGACCGCAAGTTTCCTTGCAGCAACTTGACAAAATTCAACAATATGTAGCGGCCGGTCTGGAACAGGGAGCTAATCTTGTCATGGGAGGAGAAAGAAATACTAAGGCAGGAAATGGCTATTTCTTCACGCCCACTGTTTTTGAGAACGTTACCAATGATATGACAATTGCCCGTGAAGAAATTTTTGGGCCGGTTTTGTCGGTTATCAAGTTCAAAGATGAGGAGGATGCATTGAACAAGGCAAATGACAGCTTGTATGGATTGGCTTCAGGTTTATGGACCAATGATTTAAAACGGGCGCACCGGATGGTAAGGGGGTTAAAAGCGGGGACGGTGTATGTGAACACGTTTAGCATGCTTGATAGTGCAGCACCTTTTGGCGGCAGGAAGCAAAGCGGTTTCGGAAGGGAACTGGGTATCCAAGCGATGGATATGTACACGGAAACAAAAAATGTGTGGATCGATTTGAATGAGCAGGGCTTGAACTGGTATGGAGTTTAAGGGCAGGGACGCGTCCTAATGGGAGCTTGATTGAGTTGGATTTCCAGCTATCCGCTTGATAAATCGGTATGAGTGGGATGTGTTTACTGATATTGGCTATCTTCATCATATTGAATATTGTTGGGTCAAAGAGTCAACATCAGGTTTCTGGAAAGATGGCGGTAGGCAAATAAAATTTTGAACTTTATGCACGAGGCACTTCGAGGGGAAGTTTACTTAATGGATAGAATGATATTTTACCTAAAAGGGAGAGGTTAATATGGAGAAAACTTCTAGCATGAAAGTAACGAGGGAAAAGCACCCGCTTGATCCATTAACGGCAGAAGAACTTAAACTTACGGTCCAGATTTTAAAACGTGATAAAGGATTGGATGACCATTACCGCTTCGCTAACATCAGCTTACTGGAACCTGCAAAATCAATTGTTCTGGATTATCGTGATGAAGAACAAATCAAGAGAGAAGCATTCTGTATCATTCTTCATAATAAAGAGGGAAAAACATATGAGGCTGTTGTTTCCTTAACGGAAGGAAGCATAACGTCATGGAAACTGATTCCTGGAGTGCAGCCATCCATAATGGCTGATGAATTCATGGAGTGTCAGGAAGTCGTGAAAAGCCACCCTGAGATGATAAAAGCCTTTGCCAAAAGGGGGCTTACGAATATGGACAATATCATGGTCGATCCATGGTCAGCAGGGAATTTTGGAATTGAAGAGGAAGTGGATGTACGAATCGTCAGGGCTTTATGTTATTACCGTACATCATTATATGATAATGGGTATGCACGTCCCATTTCAGGATTATATGTCCTTGTCGATTTAAATAAGATGGAAGTCATCAAGATTGTGGACAAAGGTGTCATACCATTACCGCCGCTTGATGGAAATTATACACCCGATCAAGTAGGTGACATGAGGCTGGATGTTAAGCCTTTGGAAATAGTTCAGCCAAAAGGACCAAGTTTCACGACGGAAGGACATGTGATCGATTGGCAAAAATGGAATATCCGCTTTGGTTTCAACTCCCGTGAGGGTCTTGTCCTTCATACGGTCAGTTACAATGATGATGGAGTGCAGCGGCCAATCCTGTATAGAGCTTCTTTATCCGAGATGGTGGTGCCTTACGGTGATCCGACTGATCCGGTTAACAGGAACAATGCTTTTGATGCAGGGGAATACGGCATTGGCATGTTGGCGAATTCACTTGAACTTGGGTGTGACTGCCTAGGTGAGATCAAGTATTTTGACGCGAACCTGGTGGATAGTAAAGGGAATGTAATTCAAATTAAAAATGCAATTTGTCTGCATGAGGAGGATTTTGGAATTGGATGGAAACATACGGATTGGAGGACAGGTCATGTTGAAGTCCGCCGTTCAAGAAGATTGGTCTTATCGAGCATTTCAACAGTTGGAAATTACGAATACGGATTTTATTGGTATTTCTTTCAGGATGGGACGATACAGTTTGAAGTGAAATTGACAGGCATATTGCATACACAAGCCATCGAACCTGACCGGAAGCACCCGCATGGCAATCTGGTCGCACCTCAATTATTTGCTGCACATCACCAGCATTTCTTTAATATGAGGCTTGATATGATGGTTGATGGAATGAATAATTCAGTTTATGAAGTCAATACAAAAAGCATGGAAAAGGGATCGGACAACCCATATGGAAATGGTTTCTATCCGGTTTCTACTTTGCTTAAAAATGAATCCGAGGCTGTCCGGGACCTTGATTTGCGTACTGCGCGCTTCTGGAAGATCGTCAATCCCTCAAAAAAGAATATATTGGGGGAACCGGTTGGTTATAAATTGTTTGCTGGGGAGAATTGTTTTCCGTTCGCCCATGATGATTCGCCTTTATTAAAACGGGCTGGATTTTTAAAACACCATTTTTGGGTGACGCCATTCGATCCTGATGAACAGTTTGCATCAGGGCGATACCCAAACCAACATGCAGGGGGAGAAGGGTTGGAAGATTGGGTTAAAGCCGATCGCTCCATTGAAAATGAAGATGTTGTGGTCTGGTATAACATGGGACACCATCATATAACACGACCTGAAGATTGGCCAGTCATGCCGACCGCTTATATTAGCTTCATTTTAAAACCGACGGGCTTTTTCAATCGGAATCCAGCTCTTGACGTGCCTCCATCAAAAGCAAAGAATTCAGCTTGCCAGGTGGACGGTAATACTTCCTGTCATTAAAATCAGTCGTTTCACTAACTATTGCTCGAAAAGGGGGAAACGAATCGAATGCTGATGCTGACCAGTTTTATGATAGTCATGGCTTATACAATTTACTTTTCTAAAAAAGCCCATCTGAAAAAAGATCATATTGGTGTTGGCCTTGGTAAATGCATGGTCATGATGTTAAGCATGACGACAAGTTTAACCTTAAGTTTAATGCTGTCATTCCTGATGCCCGGCAAGCTGGCGGTTTTAACCGTTCTAGCCATCGCAATATGTGCAGTGGCAGGTTTCATCATCGGAAGGCCATTCGGTTTAACAGCGGTTATGGAGTCTCTGTCAACAACTCTGATGGGGGCAATGATGGGAGGCATGCTTGGGGTCATGCTGCCCCTTGATTCACAAACTTTCATGCTCGTTTCGATGGATCTGATTTACCTTTGCAGTATATTCATTGTGACTTTTTATATAAAAAGAGCGGGTGTAAAAGAGACAAAAAGTGGGAGGGGGTTTACTCCTTTCTTTCTGACCCTCTTGTTCTCCATCATCATAATCGGAACGTCTGCCGTTTGGGAACGTGATTATTTCAAGGTTGGTGGAGATTCGGAAATGGACATGCAACATCATCAACATGGCGGGTAGCTGTTGCAAGAATATCAACACAAAAAGGGCTGCAGCAGCAGCCCTTTTTGTGTTGAACACTTTTTTGGGGAATCACTTCATAAAATTACCAAGGGTCATTTCAAATAATGAGAACATATTAAAAGAATACAAAATGAAATATCCTGCTTAGTTTTGTACTTACATATATGGGGGTTGAAAATGGATATATTATTAGCTCTCTTGCCGGCATTATTCTGGGGAAGCATCGTTTTATTTAATGTGAAACTCGGGGGTGGACCCTATAGTCAAACACTAGGTACAACGATTGGCGCCTTGATTTTTTCAATTGGTGTTTATATTTTTGCCGATATTAAGCTGTCACTTTTGGTGTTTGGTGTCGGAGTCGTATCTGGATTGTTTTGGGCCGTTGGACAAGCTAATCAGCTTAAGAGCATTGATTTAATGGGAGTTTCTAAAACAATGCCGATATCAACAGGATTGCAGCTCATTTCAACCACTTTATTCGGGGTCATAGTTTTTAACGAATGGTCTACAATGAAAGCGATTATTTTAGGCGTTTTGGCATTGATCTTCATTATTATAGGAATCATCTTGACCTCCTTGGAAGATAAAGAATCGAAAGAGGGCAAGTCGGGAAACTTGAAGAAAGGAATTGTTATTCTCCTCATCTCGACATTCGGTTATTTGGTTTATGTGGTCGTGGCCCGTCTTTTTGATGTTGACGGATGGTCAGCGTTGTTCCCTCAAGCGATCGGGATGGTGATAGGCGGTCTGTTATTGACTTTTAAGCATAAACCATTTAACAAATATACGATTCGCAATATCATTCCGGGATTGATATGGGCTGCAGGGAACATGTTTTTATTCATTTCCCAGCCACGTGTGGGAGTGGCCACTAGTTTTTCACTTTCGCAGATGGGCATAGTCATCTCAACTCTTGGCGGGATTTTCATTTTACGTGAAAAGAAAACGAAGCGCCAACTAATTGGAATCGTAATTGGGATTATCTTGATCATCATAGCTGGGATTATGCTGGGATTGGCAAAAAGTTAATTGGAGGGTGATTACATGTATACAGATTTAGAAGGTAAGGTCGTGGTCATAACCGGATCATCCACTGGTTTAGGAAAAGCGATGGCCATTCGCTTTGCTAAGGAAAAGGCAAAGGTCGTGGTTAATTATCGCACTAAATCAGAGGAAGCGGATAGTGTAATGGAAGAAATCAAAACAAATGGCGGGGAAGCCATTGCAGTAAAAGGCGATGTCACCGTTGAAGAAGATGTTATTAACCTTGTTCAATCAGCGATAAAGAATTTCGGGAAACTCGATATATTCATCAATAATGCAGGGATTGAAAATCCGGTTCCATCTCACGAGATGCCGTTAAGCGACTGGAATAGGGTAATCGATACTAACTTAACGGGGAATTTCTTAGGCTGCCGCGAAGCTATCAAGTATTTTGTCGAGAACGATATTAAAGGGAATGTAATTAACATGTCCAGTGTACATGAGATGATTCCCTGGCCTTTATTCGTTCACTATGCAGCTAGCAAGGGCGGGGTGAAGCTGCTTACGGAAACCCTGGCTCTTGAATATGCACCAAAAGGGATCCGCGTGAACAGCATTGGTCCCGGAGCCATCGCCACGCCAATAAATGCCGACAAGCTTGAAGATCCCGAAAAGAAAAAGGACCTTGAAAGCATGATTCCGATGGGGTATATCGGAAAGCCTGAAGAAATTGCCGCGGTTGCTGCATGGCTGGCATCTTCAGAGTCCAGCTATGTAACGGGCATCACTCTATTCGCTGACGGAGGAATGACAAAATACCCTTCATTCCAAGCGGGTAGAGGATGAGTTTTGATTAATTCCTCTTATATGATGCAACAAGAATCCCAGCAGGATCAAGCCTGCTGGGATTCTTGTGTAAAGCATTAACGAGTATGATGATTATACCAGGTAATGAAATTATCGACGACCGTATCGATAAACTGGACAGTCGACTCATGTATAAGGCTGCCTTCGTTATCGATTTTGTCATGCACTGCACCAACATATACTTCATTCCCAGGAAGGAGTGGGGAGGAGATGCCTATTGCGAATAAGATTTCACGCAAATGCAATTGAGCCTTTACCGTCCCTAATTGCCCCATTGACGCACCCATGATCCATGATGGTTTGCCGATCAAGACTTTATCGACACGTGATAACCAATCAATTGCATTGCCCAATACACCTGGAATCGTCCCGTTGTATTCAGGTGTTACCCACAAGACTGCATCTGCTTCGGCCACTTTGCTTTTAAATTCTTTTACAACCAATGGAGGATCATTTTCAATATCTTGATCATAAAAAGGTAAATCCCGAATGTTCAAGATTTCGAGATCAAATCGATCTTGATATCTAGTTTGAATATATTTGGCAAGCTTAAGGTTGTATGACTCTTTACGGATACTTCCCACTATGGCAACAACTTTCATCTCCAATACCTCCAATGATTTTATAATGGATAATCATGTAAATGTTCTACTTACCTATTATAATAGGAATGTAATTGAAAGGGAAAAAGGATGCTTGGAAAGTAATCATTCGGCGGATGGCCCTTCAATCACACCACGATGAAAATGCTTTTCCATGACATAGCCAAAAAAGGAGGCAAGCATTTGTTGAAACAGCATGCCAAGTACAACGGGTACCGCAACGGCAGCAGGGAAATAGGTGGTTGCAAGAACGGCTCCAGCACTGATGTTTCGCATACCGCCAGTAAATGTCAAGGTGATGATATCCGCCTTTTCCCATCTTAAACATGCACCGACCATCCAAGAAAGGGCATAACCTGAAGCGGCTATGAACAAAACCAAGAAGGCCATGATCATTATTTTCTTATCGAAATGGGTTAAGTAAGGCGCAATTTTTGAACTGTTCAATATGACTACGATTCCAACGCTTATCTTGGAGAATGGAGCTAATCGGGGAGATAGTGTATTTTGTATCTTTCCTTTTGTAGCCTGATTCAAGAACATGGCAAGCATGGAGGGAAGAACGACCATTCCGATTAATCCTTTCACTATCGACCCCAAATCCATTTCGATCGAACCGCCTCCGAAAAGGGAAATGCTGTATGGGACGATGAATGGCGAGAGTAGGGTGTCGATTAAGATGATGGTTAGGGCAAGTATGGCATTACCCTTATAAATGGATACCCAGATCATACTGGTGACACCGGTTGGAATCACTACAGCGAGGACTAGGCCGGTAATTGTGAAAGCATCACCATGAAACACTAAATGACCGAGGCCAAAAGCCCAAATTGGCATAAGCATATGAAGGATGATCAATACGATGAAAACGGGTAAAGGGTGGGTGACTGCCTGTTGCAGGGATTTAAAGTTAGAGCCTAAACTCCCGGAAAATGTAATGAAGGCAAATATCCATGGAACAAGAAAGGTATAATCCATTAGATGTTCGGACAATAATACCCCAATAATCACGCTTATCGGCGTGATGAGAGGCATGACTTTATCGAGTTGTTCATTTATTGTTTTCAGCATCATTCATCCACTTCCTCATCCATTCTATTAAGTAAGTTTACCATATTCCAAAACATATAATTTGTAAGACAAGAATTTTGTCAATTTATTTTTTGGAAATGGTGAAATGCAATTAATGTAAGACTATATAAAATAGGCCAAGTGGATGCTAATATATCCATTCTTTTTGTGTTCTCTATTACTTTCACTGCTATGAAACCAAAAGGGTTGCAAGCTTTCCTTGATGGATGGTTTTATAAGGAGGTTTTTAGGCAGGATTGTTCGATGCAGCGTTGTATATTCAATGAAAAATAGTTTAAAGTAGAGGAGAGAGGTGAAAGAAATGTCAGAAAAGGTTTCCAGTATAATGTGGTTTAGTCTTGCAGTACAAGCCCTGCTTGTTCTTGCTGATCATGATGGATTATGTAATAGTAATAAATTGGCCGTTAAGCTTGATTCGGAGTCAGGTTTTCTTAGAAAAATATTAAGTAATTTAGTGAAGGCAGGGCTGATTCAAGCGAAGGAAGGAAGAGATGGGGGATATTCACTTGCCAAAAATCCCGACCAAATCATTCTTGCAGATATATACTCTGCAATTAAATCCGAACCTTTTTCAAAAGGCTTTCTTGATGTGAATGCTAAAAAATGCTTTCAACCATCTTCCCGCGAAGCTTTATGCGGCTTGAAAAACGAGATGGAGAGCTGGATTATACAAGGCTTGGAACAAAAGACGATTGCTGATTTACTATCAAAATCTTAATGTGAAAAACGAAACTGACAAGGTTTCGTTTTTCTTAAACTGTATTTGACAAAAGAACAGTATGCGTTATATACTGTTCCTGTAATAATTACAGTTAAATGGAGGTCATTATCAATGACAAAAAATATAATGAGTAAAGAAGAGTACCTGAATAAAGCAAAAGAATTGAATGTACCGCTTGAAAAGCCGAAAGTCCTTAATGATACGGATTTCATTACGGTAGCAAAAGAACGGAGATCTGTTCGCCAGTACGATGCTGAATACGTGATGACTGAAGAGGAAATTCGTGAAATCCTGGAGATTGCGATTCAAGCGCCTTCTTCTTCCAACTTACAGCCATGGAGATTCCTTGTGATTCAAGATAAGCAAACCCAACAAGAATTGCTACCCATCGCAAATAACCAACAACAAATCGTCGATGCATCTGCTGTCATTGCCGTTTTAGCTGATATAGAAGGTTACAAAAATGCAGAACGGATTTATGGTGAATTAGTCAATAAAGGGATCATGAAGAATGAAATCAAAGAGCCATATGTAGCCTCTATTCTGCATAATTACGGCAACTTTTCCGCTGAGAAGGCTTTAAGCGTAGCCATGATTGACGGTGGCTTGGTTTCCATGCAGATCATGTTGGCTGCAAAAGCAAAAGGATACGATACAGTCCCAATGGGAGGGTTCGATGAAGCCAAATTTGTGGATGCGTTCAATGTACCGGAAAACTTCAAACCTGTCATGTTGATTTCCCTTGGAAAAGGAACTAAAGCAGGCTTTGAAAAAGTCCGTTTGCCACTCGATACTATATTGACTTGGAATAAATTCTGAGGAACAAACTAAGAAAAAGGATAGCTAAAATCGCTATCCTTTTTCTCATGGGTTGAGGTTGGCTCTGAAAAATCATTTATTCTCGCGAGCGATAAATGAATGTGTTACAATTTTTCCAGATATTTCTTTGAAATGTCTCCTCTAAAAATCACCGACCGGCAAATTAAGCTAATGAATTCCTTTTGGTGCTGCTAGCCAAAATACAGCAATTATCGTGGGTTTAGCCGTTGACAATGGATGGGAGGGAGTCCGTAAGAAGAATATGAAAAGTGAAGTGTTCTCGTGGTTGAAAGCTATCTTATTCGCTTTAATGATTGTGTTCATTTGCCAACAGTTTTTATTTACGCCAGTCACGGTAAAAGGTGAATCAATGGAGCCGACTTATGAAAATGATGACCGGATCGTGGTAGCTAAAATCGGAAAGCCGGAGCGCTTCGATATGGTCGTATTTTATGCTCCGGACGCGGAAGAGAATTATATAAAAAGGGTGATCGGTTTACCAGGGGACAGCGTCGAAATGAAAGATGATGTCTTATATATCAATGGGAAAAAGTATACAGAACCATATTTGAATACAAAAAAAGGAGAAATTCCACCTGAAGAGAATCTGACGGAGAATTTCACCCTAAGTGATTTACTCGGGAAATCCAAGGTACCTGTCGGTCATTTATTTGTCATGGGGGATAATCGAAGGAATAGTTGGGATGGAAGAAGATTTGGTTTTATTTCTGAAAAATCACTTGTGGGCAAAGTGAAATTTCGTATCTACCCTTTAAATGAAATGGGAGTGCCGAAGTAAAAGGATTACAGTAAATTCAAGTGAAAGCCTAGATGATAATGATATGGACTAAGTTGTATTTATAGTAGATGATGGATAAGAACCTTTTCCTATAGGTAAGGTTTTTATTTTGGATTGTGGGGGATTAATATGAAGAATGGTTTTGCCATTTCCATCCCGATGCTGGATGAAGAAATGGGACGTCAGGTTAAAGGACATGTCGATTCGCTGACGATTCCTCAGGGAAGCTTAGGACGGCTTGAAGAATGGATAATTGAACTGGCCAAGATGACAGGGGAGGCATTTCCGGACATTTCGAAACCGGGGGTGATCGTGTTTGCAGCCGACCATGGAATTACGGAAGAAGGGGTTTCTGCGTATCCAAAAGAAGTAACGGAACAAATGGCACTTAATTTCCTGAATGACGGTGCTGCCATCAATGTATTAAGCCGTGCGATAGATGCTTACTTGGACATTGTCGATATAGGGATCGATGCAGATATCGAAGCACCGGGGTTAACTTCCAGAAAAGTCCGTAATGGAACTAGAAACTTTTATAAGGAAGAAGCTATGACAAAGGAAGAAGTAAATCAAGCGCTTGACATTGGATATGACCGTGCAGAGAAAATGATTGCCCGTGGTGTGAACTGCCTGATTCTTGGTGAAATGGGAATCGGAAATACGACATCCAGTACCGCCATCATCTCCATCATAAGCGGGAAAAGCGTCGACTCACTAGTGGGGCAGGGAACAGGATTGAAGTCAGAAGGAATTTTACATAAGAGAAGAATAATTGAAGAAGCGATTTCATTAAGAAATCCTAATCCTGATGATCCAATCAACATTTTGATGAATATCGGTGGATTCGAAATTGCAGGTATGGCAGGGGCCATGCTTGCTGCAGCGAATAACCGTATACCCATTCTGGTTGATGGTTTCATTACAACAACGGCTGCTGTATTGGCAAACCTGATTTCCGGACGTGCAGCCGATTATATGTTTGTTGGACATCGATCTGCAGAACCTGGTCATAGAGTGGCCATAGAACTGCTTGGCAAGGAACCGATCCTCGACCTGGGAATGAGAATCGGGGAAGGAACAGGGGCTGCCCTGTCATACCCCATTCTCAAGGCAGCGACATTGGTCATTAAAGAAATGGCAACATTTGAATCTGCTGGCGTGTCAAATAAGTAAGGAAAAGGAGACCTCGATACGCTGGTCTCCTTTTTATACAGGTAAAAAAAGTGGATACTGCATTGAAACATTCTTCCATCCCCCTGTTATTTAATGGGCAGATGATCTTTATATTTCTTCATTTTCCTGACGACGGAAGGCTGGCTGATACCTAAGAATTTAGCCATTTCATATGTGGACTTGCATTGTTTACTCGCTTTCATCATCATCCATTTTTCGACTTGTTCGAGGGCGGTATTGAGATCACTATCATCAACCATCATATTGTCGATCATTAGGGTATCATCTATTTTCTCCAAAGATTCTTGTCCATGGAAATGGGAGGGGAGAAAGCCAGGGAAAATGATGGAGTCTTCCGAGGTCAAAATGAGCCGTTCAATCAGGTTTTCCAATTCACGCACGTTTCCTGACCATTTATGCTGAATCAGTATTTCGTAAGTGGAAGGGTGCAATTTCTTATCTGACTTGTATTTCTTATTGATGATTTCGAGATTATGATTGATTAAGATGGCAATGTCTTCTTTTCTTTCGCGTAACGGCGGTATTTGGATGGGAATCACATTTAAGCGATAATACAAATCGAGCCTGAATGTTCCCTTCTCCACCATTTCCTCAAGGTTTTGATTGGTTGCCGTCACTAGCCGGAAATCAATCTTATGCTCTTTTTTCCCTCCCACTCTTTTAAAGGTCTTCTCTTGCAGGACATTTAATAACTTTACTTGCATATCGAGGGGAAGCTCCCCGATTTCATCCAGAAATAAGGTTCCGTTATCTGCTTGTTCGATCAGCCCTTGCTTCCCCTGCTTCTGCGCTCCGGTGAAGGATCCCGCTTCATATCCAAACATTTCTGATTCAAAGAGACTTTCTGGGATGGTACTGCAGTTGACTTCGATGAATGGCTCTTTGCTGCGGTAACTCTGATTGTGCAGCCGGCGGGCGAATACGCTCTTTCCCACACCGGATTCCCCAAGAAGCATGACTGTCGCATCCGTTTTGGAAACACGGTGTATCGTTTTGGCGATTTGCCGCATTTCCTTGCTGCGATAGAACAACTCCTCCTGTTCCCTAAGTTCCTCGACCTCCGATTGGTATTCTTGAATCTTTTTCTCCAATTGACCGTACTGATCCTGGAGGTTCCTGATTTCAGTTTGATCTTGGGCATAGCTGACGACACGAATCAATTCACCATCATCATCAAAGATGGGATAGGCAGTCGACATGACGATTTTTCCCGTCTTCGTTTGCTGCATGATCTGGATAGGCGTTTTCTCTTTCAATACCATGGCGGAAATCGAAGGTGAAAGGATTCCTTCCGTTTCGAGCTGGTAAACGGATTTTCCAAGGTAATGTTCCGGTTCGATTCCATATATCCACCAATGGTTAGGATTCGTGAATAAAATGAATCCTTTTTCATCGGTCACGGTAATATTATTATTGGATGTGTTGATAATGCATTCCAAAACTCTTTTGACGTTGTTATCACTCATCATTTTCCCCCTTATCCACTGTGCCGGTGATTCAAATATAAATCAAAAACAGAAGCGAAATCAAGAATTTTCAGATATTTTGATTTGGAATTGAATCATTTTTTATAAGAATCATGCCTGGGATAGTCTCACTCACTTCATTCATCAAAGCTAAAACTAGAGTAATAGAGACGCCACCCACATTAAATGTAGATGGATACTTATACGGTTAACCTACTTATGTTTGGGTATAAATAAAGTAGAGAGTAATCGATTGAAGGAGTGATTGACTTGGCTGAAAACACAACCTTGGGACAATATTTATACGACTGCTTAAAAGCAGAAGGCATTACAGAGATTTTTGGTGTGCCCGGAGACTATAATTTCTCATTGCTAGATACTTTGGAAGATTACGATGGGATTGAGTTTATTAATGGACGAAATGAACTCAATGCTGGATACGCAGCGGACGCATATGCCCGGGTGAAGGGCATGTCGGCACTGATAACCACCTTTGGTGTCGGTGAAATGAGCGCATGTAATGCAATCGCTGGAGCGTACAGTGAAAATGTGCCGCTCATCCATATTGTCGGCTCGCCAAAGACCATGATGCAGCAGGAAAAGGAGCTTGCCCACCATACGTTAATGGATGGAGATTTTGATGTTTTCCGTAAGGTTTATGAGCATATTACCGGTTATACAGCAATACTTACACCAGAAAACGCAGCTAGGGAGATACCGGCTGCAATCAAAATCGCGAAAGAAAAGAAAAAGCCCGTTTATTTGGTAGTGGCTATTGATCTCGTTGAGAAACCATTGCTTTCTCACGGTAAGACATCAGAAAACATGACCAAAACGAATGTCGATGCTTTGCAGTCAGCAGTGAAGCATATAAAAGGCATGTTAGAACATGTAAATAAAGCCGTTCTGCTTGTCGACGTGAAAACACTTCGTTATAACTTGCAGAAACCCGTACTGCAGCTCGCTGAGAGGTTAAATGTTCCGGTTGCTTCATTGATGCAGGGGAAAAGCGGGTTTGATGAGAGTCATCCCCAGTATATTGGTGTATACGGCGGAGCTTTCGGAAGTAAGGATGTAACTGAGACTGTTGAAGAAGCGGATTTTATCATAGCCGTTGGTGCTGTTTGGTCAGACGTCAATACTTCCAAAGGTACAGCAAAGCTTAACCCGTTGAAAATGGTGGAAATACAACCTGACACATTAAAAGTGGGGGAAGCCAGTTATATGAATGTCAAGGCGGAGGAAATACTAAATGCGATCCAGGACATTGGCTACCGTCAGAACGAATCTGTCGGAAACATCTCTTTTCCATATGACACAATGGTAGAAGACCCTTCAGCACCACTGAAAGCGACTTCCTATTATCCTCGAATTCAGCAAATGTTGAAGGAAAATGACATTGTGGTCACGGAAACAGGAACATTCTCTTATGGCATGTCACAGGTCAGATTGCCGAAAGGGGCGACCTACATAGCCCAGGGAGGCTGGCAAAGCATTGGTTATGCGACGCCCGCAGCTTTCGGTGCTTGTATAGCGGATAGAAACCGGCGTGTTCTTTTGTTTACCGGGGACGGATCGATACAGCTGACAGCACAGGAAATAAGCTCGATGCTGGAGAACGGCTGTAAGCCCATCGTGTTTATCCTCAACAATAACGGCTATACGATAGAAAAATTCTTAAACGTAAAAGTCGATATAGAAAAACAGAAATACAACGAGATACCAGAGTGGAATTATACAAAACTGGCTGAAGCATTTGGTCAAGAGGCATTCACAGCAAGAGTCGAGACGAATGGTGAACTGGATGAAGCCATTACAAATGCCCAAGATATGAACGCCGATAAACTTTGCCTTATAGAACTGGTCGTGAAAGATCAAATGGATGCACCGGATTATTTGAAAAAAATACGGCAGTACCTTGAAGAGCAAGAGAAACTAAAGTAATTCCATGTTCGAATGCCCTCAACCCTGATTAAAACACTAGTATATACTTAAATGTATTGTTTATGAAACCTCACTAGATTGAAGAAATTTGCGACACTCCTGCCGAATAACTGGCTAGCCGAGTCACCACAGGCGCTTGCTTTGAGGTGGCTTGGCAGAAAGCAGGCGGAATGGGAGCGGATTTCTGAAATCGACTGAAATCTAATTTAAGAAAAAACCGTAGTCTAGGCTCATCCCTAACAAAGTTTAAGACGAGGTGATTCTTGAGGTGTTTTTACATTAATCCTTAAAGGATGGAAGAAATTTGCGACACTCCTGCCGAATAACTGGTAGCCGAGACACCACAGACGCTTGCTTTGAGGTGGCTTGGCAGACAGCCGGCGGAAAGGGAGCGAATTTCTGGAATCGACTGAAATCAAATTTAAGAAAAAACCGTAGTCTAGGCTCATCCCGAACAAAGTTTAAGACGAGGTGATCCTAGAGTTTTTTTTACAGTAACCCTTAAAGGATGGAAGAAATTTGCGACACTCCTGCCGAGTAACTGGCTAGCCGAGACCCCGGAGACGTATACGTCGAGGAGGCTTGGCAGACAGTCGGCGGAAAGGGAACGGATTTCTGGAATCGACTGGAACGTTTTTGAAGAAAAAAGCTCAGGCAAACTTACTCTTCTTATTAGTATACTTTCTGAAAAGGTCTTCTGTGATGAAGGCCTTTTTTTGTTGGAAATGTAGATAATGTACTTACTTATATCTGCACTGCCCGATCAAGGACAAGAATGCAAGTTGAAAAAGTAAACAGGATATATCCAGAAAGACAATACCAATATTGGTAACTGTCATTTCAAAATTGAAACCAAGAATTTTTAAACTAAGAGTATTATGAAAATATCATGAAGTAATAGGAAAAATATTTCCTTAGCAGAGAAAACCATTCTTTTTCCGGCTAGCAATTTCTGGATTTTACTAGTCTGACAAGTTTTTAATTCCAGTACATTAATAAATGATACAGACAAATAAAAAAGCCATTCCCATATTAAAAGGTTGCACCTCTAACGGATATGACTTTCACCCTGTTTCAAAACTTTAAACAGACGGGAACAGGTAAAATAACAAATGGGGTGGAGTATTCAAAAGCAGGCCTTTTTCTTATGTTTTTTGGAAAGAAAGAACAGTCATACTAATGAATATATGACCGATTTTTATCCAAAGGAAGGGGGAAGGGTAATAAGCCCTACCACCAGTTGGCGGCTATTTTACATTATGATACGCAAAAAAGCGTGTATGATATTTTATCAAACCACGCTTTTTTGCTCTTTATCGTTTACTGTCATCATCATTTAGTTAAGAACTCGGACCGCCTTCACAAAGCTAGGTCCCCAGTAGGAATTGTTAATGTTAGCGTAGGAAACACCTTTAGATGTCGAAGCATTCAGCATTTGGCCGTTACCGGCATAAATTCCTACATGATTGATTACTCCATCATTATTGGTATCGAAAAATACTAAATCCCCTTTTTGCAGGGCTTTCGAGGATACAGCTGTACCAACGTGTGATTGGGCCACTGAATTTCGAGGCAAGGAAATACCTGCACTTTGGAATGCCCTTAATGTGAAAGAAGAGCAATCAAATACGTCAGTGCGTGAAGTGCTCGCACCGTAAACATACTTGGCTCCCATGTATTTGGCGCCAGCTGCCAAAACTTGATCTGCTTTGGTGGATTTGGACGGTTTATTACTTGCAGATGCAGATGCCGAGGCCTTCCCTGAAACACGGATGGTTTGGCCGATACGAATACGATCTGAATTAGAAATATTAGGGTTTATTTTAAGTAAGGCACTAAGGGAAAGGTTATATCTTTTAGCGATTGTTGATAAGGAATCCCCTAATTTAACGACATAAACGTCTGTTGTATTTTTACTTTTATCCGGATTGCTGGTAATGGCATTAACCTTCAAGACCTGGCCTGGAAAAATGAGAGTGCTAGTCAAATGGTTTATAGACTTTAATTGTTGGACAGTCATATTATTGACTCTGGCAATTTTGCCCAGTGTATCCCCGGATTTGACTTTATATGTAGCATTTGAACTGTTTTTAGCCGTAGAGCTGGATCCAGGGGCTTGTCCGGAAACCCGGATGGTTTGGCCAATATATATCCGGTCCGAATTAGAAATATTAGGGTTTAATTTAAGCAGGGCACTAACGGATACATTATATTTATTGGCAATTTTAGATAAAGAATCCCCAAGTTTAACCACATATTTTTCGGTTTTATCTTTATTTTTATCTGTACGGTTGTTAAGAGTATTAAATTTCAAGACTTGGCCGGGAAAAATAAGGTTACTAGTCAAATGGTTTTGAGATTTTAAGTGCTGGACAGTTGTATTATTGGCTTTAGAGATTTTATCTAGGGTGTCCCCTGATTTAACTTGATAAGAACCAGCATAAGCAGAAGTGCCGGCGATTAGGGTACCTATAATGGTCCCCGCAAGAATGAAAGAGTTTTTAGAATTGTTCATTTAGGAAAGTTCCTCCTGATGTGGTAAAAAAATATCTAGCATTTATATTATAAAGGTATGGAATATAAAAAACATGGCCCATATCAATAAAATTCAACTTTTTCATCATTTTTCGGGTTATTCTGTTACAGGAAAATGGGATTCCGGTACATCGGGTGGATTCATTGGAGTATAAGAGGACCAAATCTTGGAATTTCGCATAAATGGATAGCTAGTAAACTCAAAAGAGCATTTCGTATAATGGAAGTTTGAGTTACGGTAATTAAAAGAAAGGTAAGAATAAAAAATCCGTACCTTTCCGTGATTAATTTTTTAATAATGTCGATTAACGTAGGGGGCATCAGGCTCACGATTTTACTATGTGATGATACTTTGAGTAGGGGAATGGTTTTCTTGAATGGCTGATTAAATATGGATTTCATACAAACATTTAGATATTATTACCGGGGTAATTGGCTGGAAACCTAAAGCTTTCATTCACTACTTTTTGATATATCGGAATGCTTACGGACATAGTTAAATCCCCTCAAAGTTGTGTAACATCCACAGAGTTTATACAGTTCACTTAGAGGGGGTAATATCACGGAGACTATTTTGGTCCCCTGTTTTTAATTAAGTTCTTACGGGATATATATGGATTGTCGGTAACCCAGAAACGCCAAGGGTAATCTTTTGCTTCCCCGGAGTTGTCGATTCCGACGCGGGGACCGCTGGATATGTGGCCAGGCTTTTTTCCTGCAGCCAGATAAAGCGGGGGGGCCGTAAAAGATCGACCATAATCATCCATGGTGATGCCTAGTGCCTTTGTTAGCTTCCCTGGTCCATCGGTCCATTTACGAATATCGGCAATTCCGCGTCTTTCCTGCATTAACTCGAGACCTGAATACGGTTCAATCGCGCGAATTAAAATGGCTTCCGGATTTTCAGGTCCGCCGCTTACGACATTAACCAGTGTATGGGTGTGCATGACGTATGTATAGATCAAACCGGAATTTCCGAACATCACTTCCGTCCGTTTTGTCCGTCTATTTCCAAAACTATGTGCGGCCCTGTCCCCAGGTCCAATATAGGCCTCTGTTTCAACAATGAATCCAGAAGCGGTTCCATCCGCTGTTTCTTTTACGATCAGGCAGCCAAGAAGGGATTTTGCCAGTTCAAGCGTGGGCTGCTGATAAAAATCTGCAGGCAAAATTGAATCGTTTATCTTGTTCATAGTATCACCCCATTTAGTCTCATATAGGTAAAATTCCCTTATCAATGAAAAAGAAACATAGGATTGAAGGGATGAAAAAGGCCGGCTGATTATATCAGCCGGTCCCGAGCATATTTTAGCCTAATTCTTTTTCCGTTTCTTGATCTCTTTTGATACGGCCCGAACCCACGGCAAGTGCCACTAATATCCCTGCGGAAACAAAAAAGATACCGGTGATGAAAACACTGGAGAATGCATCGATCCAAGCATTTTCTATCGTTTTTACAAGGACATTGCTGACTTCTGCAGGCATTTTAAGGTTTTCAGGATAAAGCATGATGTTGAATAACGTATCCGTTTTATCGGCTAATGCTTTCAGTGCTTCATGCAATATAGGGTCCTTTTGACTTACGACCGCATCATCCATATTTTGCTGGAGATTGTGATTCATGACAGCATTCAAAATCGTGATGCCCATCGTTCCACCTATTGATCGGAAGAAAGTTGAAGCCGCTGTAACCGACCCGAGCTGCGATTTTGGAAATTCGTTTTGAACGGCAATCATCAATGTCGGCATGACAAGCCCCATACCTATCCCAAGGATGGCCATGAATGAGTACGCAGTGAATATAGTCGTACTGCCGTCCATCGTACTCATTAGGAAAAAGCCAAGCGTCGCAAAGGCCATTCCAAAGGTAAGCACGGTACGAAAACGGAATTTCAAAAGTAACCGCCCGCCAATGATGCTGGAAAGAATCATACCGATCATCATTGGAGTCATGGTCGATCCCGCTTTTGTTGGTGAAACTCCCAAAACGCCTTGCATGAACAGCGGGACGAACATGATTGCCCCAAACATGCCAAGGCCAAGCAGAAATCCTAAAATATTCGTGGTGGAAAAAACTCTATTTTTAAAGAGGGATAAATCAAGGATCGGTTCGACCGCTCTTCTTTCAAAAATGATGAATAGGACAATGAAGACAATGGTGCTGCCGAAAATCAAGATAGATTCCAGTGATAACCATTCGAATTTATCACCACCGAAGGTCAAGCCAAGCAATAACAGGACAATACCAGGAATCAAGGTGAAGATCCCTAGATAATCGATATTCACTTTCTCGGTTTTCCTTATCGCTTCATGTTTCAATCCTACATAAATCAAAATGGCCGATAGTAAGCCCGTCGGTACATTGATCAAAAAGATCCAATGCCAGCTGATATGGTCAACGATCAGGCCGCCCAGAAAAGGACCGATGACAGAACTTAATCCAAAAAGGGCTCCGAATACACCCTGCCATTTGGCTCTTTGTTCCGCAGAGAATATATCGCCGATGATTGTTTGGGATAAAGGCATGATCATTCCGCCACCGATTCCCTGCAGACCTCTGTAGATGATCAATTGCTCCATCGAAGTGGCTGTGGCACATAAAAACGAACCGATCGTAAATATGATTGTGCCAAGCAGATAAAGGGAACGCCTGCCATATAAATCAGATAGCTTTCCAACAATGGGTACAACAGTCGTTGAGGCTATTAAATAGGCAGTCGTTACCCATGCAAAGATGGTGAAACCATTCAATTCCCCGATAATTGTCGGCATGGCCGTACCGACGATCGTCTGTTCCAATGAACTGAAAAACATTCCTATGATCAATCCTGTTAAGACAAGCTTGGTATTGACCGCTTTTTTTTCCATTTGCATAGCATTTCTCCATTTCTATAACTGTATTTCTTATTCGTTTGTGACTAATAGGTCAAAATTATAAATCTATAATGACCAATTAGTCAACGTTTTTTTTTGCAAAAGAATTCAATTACTTGACTATATTGCGTAAAGGTGAATATAAAGATTCATCCATATCACTTTAGGTAATTCGACCAGAAACCACCAAATCCTTCCTGATTAATATCTCCAACGTGTTTCCATTTATCATATTCGATATAATAAAGTGGAACATAGATGAACTTATGATTGGAAGTGTAAGATATGAATAAAAAAATCGGGTTTATTGGATGCGGCAAAATGGGTGAGGCAATGCTTGAGGGCATGCTGCATGCAGAGGTCATTTCACCTGAAGGAATCATGGTCAGTACTTCGAGTGCGGAGACCAAAACTAAAATCACCACGAAATATAACGTTAGAGGTACTTTGGATAATAAAGAGGTTGCCGGTTTTGCCGATTTTCTCTTTCTGGGGATCCA
The DNA here is from genome assembly GCF_056279465.1 of Peribacillus sp. TE19612. NCBI lineage: Bacteria > Bacillati > Bacillota > Bacilli > Caryophanales > Bacillaceae > Peribacillus > Peribacillus sp. TE19612. The sequence continues at coordinate 146,326 of NZ_JBWCCL010000003.1, forward strand.
ACCTGCCATGCATAAGCAAGTACTTGAAGAAGTGAAGAATCATGTTAAAGAAGACACCGTTATCATTACTATGGCAGCAGGAATCACTGTATCTCTAGTTGAGAACAGCTTCGAAAAAAGAGTGAAGGTTGTCCGGACGATGCCAAACACTCCTTCGCTTGTCGGTGAAGGCATGACTGCCATGTGCATCAATGATGAAATTACCGATGCTGATATAGAGGATGTGACTGCACTGCTGAATAGTTTCGGTAAAACGGAAATCCTGCATGAAGATTTGATGGACGCAGTTCCGGCCATCAGCGGTTCGTCGCCTGCTTATGTTTATATGTTCATCGAGGCGCTGGCTGATGGAGGGGTCCGTGATGGCATTCCACGAAAACAAGCATACCGAATGGCAGCACAAGCTGTAATGGGAGCTGCTAAAATGGTACTGGAAACGGAAAGGCATCCTGCTGCTTTAAAGGATGATGTCTGCACGCCGGGCGGATCAACGATATCTGCGGTAGCGGCTTTAGAAGAGAATCAGCTAAGGTCCAGCATTCTGCAAGCAATGAAGGCCTGCACGGATAAAACGAAAGGTTTCAGTAAATGAAGAAAGATGGATTGCCTATTAGCGGGCAATCTCATTCGTGTAATATTTTCAGAATATTTGGAGAAAAGAGGGGGCTGCAATAATGAAAGGTTATATAGAAGATTTAAGGAAGATACTTTCGGAAGAACAAGTAACGGTGAATGAAACTTTATTGGAACAGCACAGCCATGATGAATCATATCACACCCCGCATTTACCGGATATGGTCATATATCCAAGGGATACTGCAGAAGTAAGCGCAGTCATGCGTTATGCGAATGAGCATGAAATACCAGTCATTCCTTTTGGGTTAGGATCAAGTTTGGAGGGGCATGTCGTTCCAGTCAAAGGGGGTATTTCCCTGGATTTGTCCTTGATGAATCAAATATTGGAAATCAGGGAAAATGATTTCCTTGTTAAGGTCCAACCGGGTGTGACAAGGACGCAACTTAATAAAGAATTAAAAAAATACGGTTTGTTCTTTTCCGTCGATCCTGGCGCCGATGCTACATTGGGTGGGATGGCAGCTACGAATGCAAGTGGGACGACCTCGGTCAAATATGGGATAATGCGCGATCAAGTCAGGGATTTGGAAGTGGTTTTAGCAAACGGTGAAGTGATTCATTCCGGAAGCTTAGCGACAAAATCATCTTCAGGCATTCATTTGAATGGCTTGTTTGTCGGCTCTGAAGGTACGCTGGGTGTATTTACTGAACTGACATTGAAGGTATATGGCATCCCTGAAGTCACAATGGCCGGAAGAGCCTCATTTCCAACCGTCGAACAGGCAGTATCTGCGGTTAATGGGATCATGCTTGCTGGAATCCCGATTGCACGAATTGAATTGGTGGATGCCGAGTCCATAAAAAAAGTTAATCAATTCATGGACAAATCCTATGATGTCCAACCAACTCTATTCCTCGAGTTTCATGGGAATTTTGCCGGACTGGAACAGGACGTCAAATTTGCCAAGGAAATCGTAAGTGATTTTGGCTGTGGAGATATCCAGTTTGAAACCGATTCAAAAGCACGGAACGCCTTATGGGAAGCGCGCCATAATCTCGCGTACGCTTTCATTCATAGTGCACCCGGAAAAAAGCTGATGGTGACCGACGTAAGTGTGCCCCTACATGAATTATCGAATGCCATACTGGATACAAGGAAGAAAGTCGAACAATCCAAAGTGGAGGGTGCGATTGTAGGACATGTAGGTGACGGGAATTATCACGTATTGTTCATGATTGATTTGAAAAATCCTGAAGAAGTTAAAGAAGCGAAGAGGTTAAATGAAGAAATCGTCGAATATGCATTAACAAAAGGCGGTACATGTACGGGTGAACATGGGGTAGGACTTGGAAAATCGAAGTATCAGCGAAGGGAGCATGGAGCTGCTTATGAAGTGATGAAAACGATCAAACAGGCTTTGGATCCGAAAGGAATAATGAATCCTGGAAAGATTTTCATAGATTAAGAGGAATATTCTATTTTGTATGATTAGTAAGAACATCAACCGGGGAAAGGGCAGACTTGATCAAGAAGTGGCATATCTTATATCTCCGGAAAAATCGCCCGTCCGAGCAGATAATCCAACCCATATGAGGATAATTCGACCCTTGTGCGGAATATCCCGGCCTGATCCGGATATCATACGAAGAAGCTCAGCTTCATCGAGGCCCTCGTCCAAAAAAAATAAGACTCCAGACAAGATTCTGGAGTCTTATTTATATTAAGCGTTAATGTTATTCGGGTTTAAGGCGTTTTCAACACTTACGTAATTGTAGCCAAGGTCTGTGGCAACTGCTTCAAACGTGATTTCACCGTTCGCCACATTGACGCCTTTTGCAAGAGCATCATTTTCAAGGATCGCTTTGATGGCACCTTTATTTGCAATTTGAAGAGCAAATGGTACTGTTACGTTAGTTAAAGCTACTGTAGAAGTTTGAGGCACTGCTCCTGGCATATTCGCCACTGCATAATGAACTACTCCATGTTTAACATAAGTAGGGTTATCATGTGTTGTTATGTGGTCGACCGTTTCAAAGATACCGCCTTGGTCGATTGCAACATCGACAATGACTGAACCTGCAGACATCGTTTTAACCATTTCTTCAGTAACGAGCTTAGGAGCTTTAGCACCTGGAATCAATACAGCACCGATTACTAAATCGGCATCTTTGACTGCTTCTGCAATGTTATAAGGGTTGGAGATGAGTGTAGTCAGTTCATTTCCGAAAATATCATCAAGCTGACGCAGGCGGTCAGGGCTTAAGTCAAGAATCGTAACATCTGCGCCTAAACCAATAGCGATTTTAGCAGCATTCGTTCCAACCATTCCACCGCCGATTACAGCGACTTTACCGCGTTTAACTCCAGGAACTCCACTTAAGAGTATTCCTTTACCGCCGTTATTTTTTTCAAGGAACTGAGCACCGATTTGTGCAGCCATGCGTCCTGCAACTTCACTCATTGGTGTCAATAATGGAAGTGTGCGGTTTACTGCAACCGTTTCATAAGCAATGGCCAAGACACCGCTTTCTTTTAGTGCCTGAGCTAGTGCCGGTTCTGCCGCAAGATGTAAATATGTGAAAAGGATTAAATCTTTTCTGAAATATTTATATTCAGATGAGATAGGTTCTTTTACTTTCATGATCATTTCTGTACTTGCCCAAACGCTAGCAGCGTCCTCGACTATAACAGCACCAGCTTCTTGATATGCTTCATTTGTGAAACTGCTTCCAAGACCTGCGTTCATTTCGATTAATACTTCATGTCCTGCATTGACTAATGCCACGACCCCAGCTGGAGTGATAGCTACACGATTTTCATTGTTTTTAATCTCTTTTGGAATTCCTATTCTCATCTTAATCCCTCCAATAATATGTTTTACTATTTGTATCACAAGTATAGTTGGAAAAAGAAACAGTTAGTATGTGGAAATCAGAAAAATGAAAAAGGTGTATTTGTGGAATTCCACAAACGCAGTTTCAAAAAACATGGACTTGCCAGGATCAAGACCCTTTTAAAATGAAATCAATACTTTGCAATAGGTTCTTGAATGCGCTCTAGAATCCTTCTTTTCTTGTAAAGCATGATTCCCGTATCGGCGATATCGGCAATCATCGAACGATTTGTAATGGCGCCAAATATTATTCCGGCAACAGGAACCATTTGCAAAAGCTTTTTCCAGCCAAACTGATCGCGGTATGTATAAACGACTTCTCGCCATCCCTGGAGTTCGGATGCTATTTCCCTTTTTGATTGGGAATCCGTCTGGTTCATTTTCGACAATTCATTTAATAGAGCCTTTTTTCCGACAACATCCGATGTTGTAAATTGCAGACATTTGACGATGAAAATACGTTCTTGGCGGTCTCTAGGATTGAAGCCATATGTAATGGCGATATCCTGAAGGGTTTTGATGGACATCCCGAGAAGAAGCGGGATGTCGATGGCCAAGGTGAAGATTCCGCCAATCCCGGTAGTGGCACCTTGAACCGTTGCCAATTTGCTGCCTGAAGTTTTAATATCCTGACTCACGCTATCCATGATATGGAGGGGGATGCTTGAAACATCTTCCAGGCCATTAATATTCAAATCGGGAACCTCGGCTTGCAGCTGACTTAGAATATGGGCTTCTTTCGTTAAATATTTTCCGCCATTCTGAATGTAGCTGCCGATTTCATCAAGCATGACACCCAATTTTTTCTGAATGAAATCCGGTGTCAACTTATCCAATAGCTTGAAGGGGATGCGCCCAATCCGTTCCCAAAACCATAGTCCTTTCTGATCTTTCTCCCATTTTTCAATGATTGTTAATTCTTTTTCAAGTTCTTCTTTTGTTTCTAATTTCATATGATCAACCTTTCCACACTTCTTTTAGTATTCCATATCTGGAAATATATCATTAATTTTTTTTGAAAAATTCATCATATTGATTAAGTTTAATGTTAAGAAAGAGGGACATTTTTTGAATTGGGTCTTTTAATCGAATATTTCCCACTTCAGAGATTCTTTTTAATCGGTAATTCAATGTATTTACATGGATATGAAGATTTTTTGAAGCTTCATTTGGGTTGCAGTCTTTCTCTAGATAGACGGTGAGTGTTTGCAGTAATTCCGTCTGGTTTTTCATATCGTATGCTTTAAGTTTAAGGATGGAAGGATGAACACAACGCTGTTTGTTGCTTGCGAGTGATTCAATCATTTGAAACATGCCAAGTTCTTCATAATGTAAAATGAGTGCCATGTCATCAGGGTATATATTCTTCATTTTTAGGGTGTATAGAGCTTCTTCGTAACTTGATTTAACATCCATTAAGTTTTTATACATATTGCCAGCCGTTCCAAGGATATGCTCAACACCGAATCGCCGTTTCATCTCCAGAATGAAAAAAGGGATGAACTCATAAATCGATGAAGTGAAAGAAGGGCTGTTTTCCTGGTTGGCCCCCGCGAAAAGAATGAGCTTGTTATGATCAATGGCAAATAAGGAACTGTTTATCTTTTGAGTGGTCGTTAACATGTATGAAATGTAGCGCTCCACTTCGCGATTGATCTCTTTAGGAAATTCGAATACCAATATGGAAAAAACCACTGGAACATGTATTGAGAATTTCTTGTAATTTTCAATTATTTCCGATTCTTCTTGGTAGTGCCCGGTCAACATGCGCCAAAGAAACTCTTGATGACCTGCTTCTTTCCTTTTCTTTTTCAATTGCAATTGCTGTAACTGGTTCTTTGCCTCTTTGGCAGCGAATTGCAGAAATTTCATATCTTCTTCGGTGAAAGGTTCATTTACTTCCAAGGCCCAAATGAATCCAAGTACTTCATTATTTTTCCGGATGGAAACCGCAACCCTGTTACCAAGACCGACATCATTGATGGCCCCGATTTTAATGGGAGCATCTTCCTTCAATAACGCAGGGATGAAGCCATCTTTCCATAAACTGTTGATAACCTTTTCAGGGACACGTCTTCCGATTATGGTCATGATACGGGCCTGATCCGTAGTATCATCGTGAGTGCTATAAGCAAGTAAGCGGTGGTTACCGTCCTCGATTGTAATGGGGCAACCTAAAACAGAACTGATTCTATCGGCAAACTCCATCATATCTCCATAAAGGTCTTTAAAAATATCTCTATTTTTTTCGAGTTCCTTCATTTTTATTTTGCCCCTCGCTAAAAAAATTCCTTCTCCTTGAATTTTAAACGATTTCCTATCGATAAGCATAGATAAATCCTTTGTAAAACAGAAAATCCCTACCGATGGAAACCGGAAGGGATTTTATTTCAGAATAAGAAGTTAATTAAAAGATAAATCAAACCAGCTAATGTTGCCGAGATGGGAATGGTAATGAACCAAGTGATGATCATTCTTTTTGCCGTTCCCCATTTTACGCCTTTGACACGATGCGCAGATCCAACACCAAGGATTGAAGACGAAATAACATGGGTTGTACTGACTGGCATGTGTATTACAGTCGCGCCAAAAATGATAAAGGCTCCGGTTAAATCGGCTGCAACACCATTGACCGGGCGAATTTTCATGATTTTGCCGCCAACGGTCTTAATGATTTTCCATCCGCCGACGGAAGTTCCAAGTCCCATTGCGAGCGCACAGGAGAACTGAACCCAGAAGGCGATATCGGTACTTGATGCATAACCATTTGCAATAAGGGCCATCGTGATGATACCCATCGCTTTTTGTGCGTCGTTCGTTCCGTGGGTATACGATTGAAGTGCTGCAGTAGCAATCTGTATAGTCCGGAATCTTTGGTTTGTTTTTGTCAGGTTATTGTTTTTAAAGACAACTTTAAAGATGCTGTATACGATAAACCCGATTGCAAAAGCAATTAGCGGGGAGAAAATCAAAGCTTGAAGAATTTTCATGAATCCTCCCCAGTTAATTCCAGCGAATCCTGCTGCAGCAATGGCTGCACCAGCAATCGAACCAATCAATGCATGGGAGGAACTGCTTGGTATTCCGTAATACCACGTTAGAAGGTTCCATATGATAGCGGCAAGCAGGGCAGCCATAATTACATATGAACCATTCGGAAGCGTGAACGGATCCACGATATCCTTCGTTATGGTCTTCGCCACTCCAGTAAATGTCATGGCACCGACGAAATTCATGACGGCTGCCATGATGATGGCATGCCTAGGCTTCAAGGCCTTTGTTGAAACGGCAGTCGCTATTGCATTGGCTGTATCATGAAAACCATTGATGAAGTCAAATGCTAAAGCAAAGAAAACGATTAATATTGTTATAATTAATAAAGTATCCATTTATTTGGGGTACTCCTTAGGCGTTTTTCATTATGATTGTTTCAAGTGTATTGGCCACCGCTTGACAGTGATCGGCAATCTCTTCAAGGCTTTCGTAAATTTCTTTATATTGAATGATCCTGATTGGATCTTTTTCAACTGTAAACAAGTTTTTGATTGATTGACGTTGGATTCCGTCACAAACGGATTCAAGATCTTTAATTTTGATTGCATGTTCACGAATCATTGGTAATTTTTTAGTCGATAGTGTATCGACAGCATTTTCAATCTCATACGTACACTGTTTGATTGCATCCACAAACTTAAGCATATACTCATCTGCATTGACAATAGAGTACATTTCGAATAATGCCGCACAGTGTTCCAAACCGTCTATGACATCATCCATTCTCATGGTTAATTCAAGGATATCCTCCCGTTCGATAGGAGTGATGAAAGCATTGTTCAGCTCTTTGATCACATTATGAACCATTGAATCGCCTTTATGCTCATAGTCTTTCATGGTATCTGAAAATACTTTGAGATCGGAGATGTTCTTGAGTTTATAATCCGCGAAATAGTCAGCACCTTCTTTAAGGTTTTGAGCGATGTTAAAAAGCATTACCGCGAATTTGTCTTTTTTTGATTTAAAAGCCATGTTAAAGCCTCCCAATTAGTCATGCAAATTTACGCACTTTAGTCGTACGCTTAGTATTAACAAATTGATTGTAACGAATTCATGTAGTATCCGGGAAGGTTTTTCGACGAAAATTTACAAAATCTTAATAAAACTTTACATAAAAAAACAAGGAAAATTAAAAAAAGGGAAAAACCCTGCATTTATAAGGGGGATTTGTAAAAAAAAAGCCTTTCCGATATGGAAAGGCAAAAGGTTCTATAAAAATAAAGCAATCAAATAGTAAATGATTCCAGCTAAGGAAGCAGAAATTGGCAATGTAATGAACCAAGTGACCAGCATGTTTTTTGCGGTTCCCCATTTTACCCCTTTGATGCGGTGTGCAGAACCGACCCCAAGTATTGAAGAAGAAATGACATGTGTCGTGCTGACCGGCATATGCAGGAAGGTTGCACCGAAAATGATCGCTGCTCCAGTCATATCGGCAGCCACACCATTAACCGGGCGGATTTTCATGATTTTACCGCCAACGGTTTTGATGATCTTCCAACCTCCGATCGATGTACCAAGCGCCATGGCTATAGCGCAAGATAATTGTACCCAGAAAGGAACTTCAGAGGTAGAGGCATATCCGTTAGCGATCAAAGCCATCGTGATGATACCCATGGATTTTTGAGCATCATTCGTCCCATGTGTATAAGACTGGATGGCCGCCGTGACAATTTGTATTCTCCTGAATCGTGTATTGGTTTTTCCTAAATTATTATTTTTGAATACTACCTTGAAGATACTGTAAACAATGAATCCAAGCGTAAAGGCAAGGATGGGAGATAGGATCAATGCTTGTACAATTTTAGTGAATCCACTCCATTTAATCGCATCGAATCCACTGGCCACGATGGCCGCTCCAGCTATTGAACCAATGATCGCATGGGAGGAACTGCTTGGAATGCCAAAATACCAAGTGATTAAATTCCATATTATTGCCGAAATTAGTGCAGCAAGGATAACATAAGAACCATTATTCAATGTGAAAGGATCGACGATATCCTTCGTAATGGTATGCGCTACACCGGTAAAGGTCAATGCTCCGAATAAATTCATGACCGCAGCCATGATGATTGCATGACGTGGTTTAAGTGCTTTGGTTGATACGGCTGTAGCGATGGCGTTAGCCGTATCATGGAAGCCATTGATAAAGTCAAAGACCAAAGCAAAAATTATTATTAGCGCGGTTAAGATGAGTATGGTATTCATACATGGAGGACTCCCTTGATTTCAAGTATATAAAGTGAATATAGTTTGTGGCCAATGATTGGGCGCAGGACAGTTTGCACTCCTCAATATTTAGAATGGGAGTTTTAGTTTTGATTATTCTTTAAAGATGGCACCTTCTTTTTTACATGGTTTAAAATCGAACTATACTATTGTAACGAATTACATACCTTTAAGGATAGATGTTTCGTCATTTTTTTACAAAATATTTAACTTAGTGAATGATTAAAAAGATAAAATGTTACATTGATATATATAAATGGCCTTTAGGGATGGGCTTTCACTCAAGGGACTCTATAAATCCCGATGCTTATGGTTAGAAATAGAAGGTGGAGGGATGTATAATTGGTAAATAAAAGTAAGGGGGAATGATGGAATGATTTCGAATATTGGGGAAACGATCACCTTACATAATGGAGTTAAAATGCCACAGTTGGGTTTCGGTGTATTTAAAGTGAAAAACGGCAATGAAACGGTTGAGTCCGTCAAAAAAGCGATCGAAGTCGGTTATCGTGCGATTGATACAGCGGCCGTTTATGAAAATGAAGAAGGTGTAGGCCAAGCGATTCGGGAATGCGGAGTGCCACGTGAAGAATTGTTCATAACCTCCAAAGTGTGGAATACCGAGCAAGGATATGAAACGACGCTCAAGGCATTTGAGGATAGTTTAAATCGCCTTGGATTGGAATACTTGGATTTATACCTGATCCACTGGCCGGGAAAAGATAAATATCTGGAAACCTGGAGGGCATTGGAGAAGCTTTATAAGGATGGAAAGGTGAAATCAATCGGTGTAAGTAATTTCCATGTTCATCATTTGGAAAATTTACTTGCAAACAGTGAAGTGAAGCCGGTCGTCAATCAAATTGAATTGCATCCACTTTTAACTCAAGTCGAAATTCGTGATTACTGTGCAAAACATGAAATAAAGGTAGAATCATGGAGCCCGCTAGGCAGAGGAAACCTTTTGGAAGAGCCGACAATTAATCATATAGCAAAGAAGCACGGGAAAAGTTCAGCACAAGTGTTGATTAGATGGCATCTGCAACATGATCTAGTTGTAATACCTAAATCGATTACGCCATCCCGTATCAAGGAAAATGGGCAGGTATTTGATTTTTCATTGAGTTTAAATGAAATGAATCAAATAGATGCCTTGAACAAAAATGAACGTTTCGGCAGCAATCCCGATGAACTTTTGTTCTAAAAAGAATACAGCAAATGAAAGGAGGGTGTCCCGATAATGGGGCACCCTTTTTCTTTTTCCTTTATGAACATAATCAAGACGATTGCTGCTTATACTAACTATGTGACAAAGTTAAGCCTATGGTATACCCGTTTAACATGTCTGATAATCCTGTTTTTGTTGCCAAATATTTTTAAAAAAAATTAGGTTTTAGATTAATTAAACGGGGAAAATAATGAGTACAGCAGCAAACAAAAAGAAAAAATTCACTAACAAGAGGATTGTCCAATCAGTTACTCAAGGGCTATAGCTAGCTAACACTACCCAATAACTAAAACATTCACATTCATTAGATATTGTGCGAATCGGCATCATACCATTTGAATGTAAAGGTTAAAAGTACTGAAAAAAAGCATGACAATATGGAAGTGATTTAATTTCTTGGAGTCTGCTGCAGAAAATGAAAAAATAACTAATTTGAAGGAGGAAATATATTATGGGATTTTTATGGTCATTAATTATCGGAGGTATCATCGGTTGGTTAGCAGGTATGATTGTTGGACGTGACGTTCCATTTGGAATTATCGGTAACATTATCGCTGGTTTTGTTGGTGCATGGTTAGGTTCATTAATTCTTGGGAACTGGGGACCTTCAGTAGCAGATTTCGCTATAATTCCAGCATTGATTGGTGCAATCGTATTTGTCTTCATCTTAAGCCTTATCTTAAAAGGCATGAGAAAAGCTTCATAAGCACAAAAATAAAGCTGGCCCAAGTGGCCAGCTATTTTTTTATGCGCAAAATGAACCGTCTTGACTTTCGTATAATCAGTCCGTAGAGGAGAAAAATCTGACCAACATGCAGAAAATCCGAAAGGCGACAATTTCGGATTAATATTAATGAAGGAATAACAATATCTGAAATGGAACGGTGTTTCAGACTTTCAAATTCGAAATTAATTGAGTTTGCAAAAAAGGTGTTGATTTCCACTCCAGGCACTCGCTTTCCGAGGGCGGTCCGGGAAGTCTCCTCGGCGCTTTGCGCCTGCGGGGTCTCCCCTGGACACGTATTCCCGCAGGAGTCTCGTACCTTACGCTCCAATCAACTTTGTTTTACCTTTTAGATAGAGTTCCATTGGACTACAAACTCGATAATAATTGATTTTTCCTACAGTATTTTTGAGTGTTTATAGAATTGAAATGTTGATTACCTCTCCAGGCACTTGCTTTTCGCGGGCGGTCGGGAAGCCTCCTCGACGCTTTGCGCCTGCGGGGTCTCCCCTGGACACGTATTCCCGCAGGAGTCTCGTACCTTACGCTCCAATCAACTTTGTTGTACTCCTTTTGTTTAAATGTTGAGATCGAATATTTCAGGTCTATCAATGAAAGGAGCTTCAATGATCATTTTTTCTTCTGAAATGGGATGGATGAATTCGATTTTCCTTGCATGCAGGGCTTGGCGTGGAAATGTCTTTTTTCCGCCATACAATGTATCTCCGGCCAAGGGATGGTTCAAATGACTGAAATGCACCCTGATTTGGTGGGTTCGTCCGCTTTCCAGGGTGCAGCTGACGAGGGTCAAGTTTTTCTTGGAATCACGGTTGAGCACCCGATAATGGGTGACTGCCGTCTGGCCAGTAGGGGAAACCCTTCGTCTAGTGGCATGGTGGCGGTCACGTCCAATTTTTTCTTTGATTTCGCCTTCATCCTTTTTAATGTTTCCTTCGACTAAAGCTAGGTAAGTCCGCTTGATTTCCCTTTCTTCCAACATTCTATCCAGCATGGACCCAATGAGGCGGTTTTTGGCAAAAAGGACGGCACCGGTGGTATCTTTATCAAGCCTATGAATATGCTTGATCATACAGGTCTGGCTGGTTTTTTGAAGATGGTGCGCGACTCCATTGAGGAGGGAGTGTGCATCACCCGGTTGAGAAGGGTGGGTTTCCATTCCAGCCGGCTTATTGGCTATCAACAGCACATCATCTTCATATAAGATGGTAATTCCTAAGTCTGCAGCTTGAACTGTTTCATTTTCAGCGTGATCCAATAAGGGGATGCTGATCGTATCTCCTTCATTAAGGATAGTTGACCAGGTGACGTAATTCCCGTTCATTGTCACTTCTTTACTCATCCTCCATTCATGCACTAATTTTTTCGGGGCCTTCCAACGCTCCCTGAAAAGCTTTTCCAATGTTAATCCATTCCAACTTTGGAGAACATCAATTATTAAATGTTGGTTAGTTATTTTGAAATTTTCCAATTTAACTCCTACTTTCGACTCGTTTGGTTGTGCTTGAATGAAAAAAATCTATAATAATTATGGATAAGGTATAAAAAAGTAACCTTGGGCCTATTGCTAAGATTTTTAGTGGTGGAAATTACCACATATTTTTTACAATTTTTATGTTATTCTATGGGGAAAGAAATCCCTTGTCCTAGAATATACATATAATAGATAGGTCTAACGGATCTGAAAAAAGGTGGTTTTTTTAGTGAAGACGGTCTTTTCTTCAACGGAAGAACAAGAGCAAGAAATAGCGAGTCTCGTGTCTCGTTTCTACGAATCTGTATTTCCAAAATACTTTACGGAAAGTGAAATCCTTCATTTTCGTGAGATTGGCGTTTTAGAGCCCAATCGAAGTTCTGTTACTTACTTGGCAACATTAAGAGACGCATTTCAAGTAATGACATGTCTTCAAGTCCTTATGTCGATATTAGACAAACAAAAGAGGGTGATGGAACCTAAATCTGAAGAAATGTTCCAACATAACATCACTCTATTGAATGAATGCGGAATATTCTTCCCCTTTTATTATGACCATTTTTTAAGTATAAACCATGAAGCGAATAATGATATGCAGATGATGGACATCCAGGTGGCGAATCAATATTTAGTATAAGGTAAAAAAAATGAGCCGGCTATAACGGGAGAAGCATTTCCGTTAGGGCCGGCTCATTTTTTCGATCCTTAATTAATATCGTGGTCCTTGAACCATTTCTCGAACGTTTTCTCATCATTATAGCCAACGATCCGTTCTTGTTCTTTACCATTTTTATAGTGAACGATTGTCGGTGTACTTTTGATTCCATAATCGCTCCATCCTTGTTCAAACTCCAAAAGATTGAATTGTACTAGATCGATCCCTAACTTTTCTGCCAAAGGAGCCACGATTGGGGTGGTTTTTTGACAATGCGGGCACTCAGGACTATAGAAATAAACGGTCGCATCTTCATTATCCTGGAGGTCCTGCTCCAATTCTTCCGGCAGGATCAGGTTTTGATAATTGGGGTCATCCAGCTGATCGACAGTAGCGGGTTTAAGCTTATCCTTCCCGTATGGATTCCCTTTTGATTTTTCTTCTTTTTTCAAGTTTGTAAAAACGCCCAGCAGGACAAATAGTGCGACGATTATCACTAAAAATATAGCCATTTTTTTCATTAAGCTGCAACCTCCTTGGATCTTGTCCATATGATGTAACTGCATATGAAAATAATGATGAATGCAGTCAAGGCTAGGAACGGGATGGTGATGAAACCAAATACGTTTATATATTGTCCTGTACATGGAACCCTTCCACATGCAAGGGTGTGGTCAGAAAAGAATGGAACCTTTTGTATCAAGTAATGGTACGTGGAAATGAATGCACCGATAGCGGATAATATCATGGTATAAAAGCTGATCCAATAATCTTTTCGAATGATTGCAATTCCTAATATGATCGTAAAAGGATACATGATGATCCGCTGATACCAACAGAGCGCACAAGGTTCGTATTGCTTTATTTCAGAAAAATATAAGCTTCCAAACATCGCAATGATGGAAGCAGCCCAGGCTGCAAATAATAAGTTTTCCACACTGCGTTTTGTATTGTTCATGGTTCCTCTTCCCCATCTCTTTATACTCTCATGAAAAGTATAGTATGTTAGGACCGCGTCTGTAAAATATATATTCTTTTAAAGGACATTCAGAATGTTTTTATTTGAAATCAAGGGGTAGGTTCAGTTGTTTTAATTTTTGAATAAGGGGTATAATTCTTATGGAAGAGATTAAAGGAGTCTGAGGAAAATGCCTAATTTGGACCTGCATAAATATGAAAAAATAATGGAAATACGTAATATGAGGCTAGGAGACATAGATGAAATAATTGCTTTGCAGTCGAGTTGCTTTCCGGGAATGGTTCCCTGGAAGCGAGATCAGCTTGAGAGCCATCTGGCAATTTTTCCAGAAGGGCAGTTTGTGGCTGAATATGATGGAAAAGTAATTGGCTCATGTTCCAGCCTCATTATTAATTTTGACGAATATGATGACCGCCATACATGGGATGATGTAACCGATAATGGGTACATCACGAATCATAATCCGGACGGTTATAATTTATATGGAATCGAGGTCATGGTCCATCCTGAGTTCCGCAGGATGAAAATTGGTCAAAGACTATATGATTCACGGAAAGAACTTGTTGCCCACTTGAATTTAAAAAGCATCATTATCGGGGGCAGAATCCCCAATTACCATAAACATGCGGAGGAACTGTTACCAAGGGAGTATGTAAAAGAAGTTCAATTGCACAAAATATATGATCCGGTTCTTTCGTTCCAGCTTTTAAATGGGTTTACGCTTATGAGGATCAATCCGAATTATTTGCCGGACGATTTGCAATCCAATAAGTATGCTACGCTCATGGAGTGGAATAACGTTGATTATCAGCCGAAAACAAAACGATATTATAAAACATCGGAACCGGTACGGATTTGCGTTGTGCAATACATGCTGCGTAAAATCGATTCATTCGATGACTTCGCTAACCAAGTCGAGTATTTCACCGACGTTGCTTCGGATGCCAATGCGGATTTCGCCGTGTTCCCGGAATTGTTCACAACCCAGCTGATGTCTTTCTTGAATGAAAGATCACCAAGCTTGGCTGTCAGGAAACTGTCGGATTTCACGGAGCAGTACATTGAATTGTTTACCACTTTAGCTGTAAGGTATAACGTCAATATCATCGGCGGTTCCCATTTCGTTAAAGAAGATGATGATAATATCTATAATATCGCTTATTTATTCCGTCGCGATGGGACGATTGAGAAGCAATATAAAATTCATATTACACCGAATGAAAGAAAATGGTGGGGTATTAACGCAGGTGACCGCGTTCGTGTCTTTGATACGGATTGTGGAAAAATCGCCATACAAATTTGTTATGATATTGAGTTCCCGGAACTCGCCCGGATTGCAACCGACATGGGAGCCAAAATCATATTCACCCCATTTTGTACAGAAGACAGGCAAGGCTACCTGCGAGTCCGTTATTGTGCCCAGGCCCGTGCCGTGGAAAACCAAATTTATACCGTCATTTCCGGAACGGTCGGAAATCTCCCGCAAACGGAAAATATGGATATCCAATATGCCCAATCGGGAATCTTCTCTCCTTCGGATTTCGAATTTGCACGTGACGGCATAGTCGGGGAAACCAGCCCGAACCTTGAGATGGTCCTGATTGGCGATGTCGATTTGGAGATCTTAAGGCGGGAGCGTCAGTCCGGTACTGTAAAGCAATTGAAAGATCGCCGCCATGATATTTACCATCTGCATTACAAAGATGGCGAAAAATAGGAAGAAAACAGCTCGTGATGTGAAGAACACTGGATTAGGTTCTTTTCATTACGAGCCTTTACTTCATTTATTGGAATAAATATGATAATTTTGTATATGTAAGGCAGATACATAATAATTACAAATAAGGCGTTTGGGAGGAGATGTTGGAGATGGATTGGAAATCTTTATACACTACTTGGGCAGGGTACCAGAATTTAAATGGGGAATTACGTGTCCTCCTTGAGGAAATGCAGCGGGATGAAGCACAACTCGAAGATGCCTTTTATAAAAATTTAGAGTTTGGAACAGGCGGAATGCGTGGAGAAATCGGCGCGGGAACGAACCGGATGAATCTTTATACTGTAAGGAAGGCAACGGTTGGGTTGGCTCAATATATCTCTTCGTTTGGGGTAGAAGCAAAAGGAAGAGGGGCTGTGATCGCTTATGATTCGAGACATAAGTCCCCGGAATTTGCACTCGAAGCAGCTAAGACCTTGGCTACATTTGGGGTGAAGGCTTATTTATTCGATGAATTGCGTCCAACTCCAGAATTGTCATTTGCGGTTCGCGAGCTGAATGCTTTTGCTGGAATCGTCATCACGGCAAGCCACAATCCGCCTGAATATAATGGTTACAAGGTTTATGGGTCAGATGGGGCACAATTGCCACCGGAAGCAGCGGACCAGGTGATCAGCTATGTGAATGCCATTGAAAGTGAGCTTGAAATTCAGGTTGAAGAAGCTGAAGTCCTTAAAGGGCAGGGCCTCATCGAAATGATTGGTGAGGAATTGGACGCTGCCTATAATCGTGAGCTGCTGACGGTTCCCGAGAACCCGCAGCTTGCTGAGGAAATAGATGTGTCAATCGTCTTTACGCCGCTTCATGGAACGGCAAATAAATCCGTCAGGCGGGCACTGCAAAGCTTAGGGTATCAAAATTTGCATATCGTTAAGGAGCAGGAATTGCCGGATCCGGATTTTTCGACAGTTCAGTCTCCGAATCCAGAGGAACCAGCTGCATTTGAAATGGCCATCGAGCTTGGAAACAAGGTCGAGGCGGACTTATTGATAGCAACGGACCCAGATGCCGATCGGCTTGGAATTGCCGTTAAAAACGAGATGGGTCAATATGTTGTCCTGACTGGAAATCAAACAGGTGCACTTTTCCTGGACTATTTACTGTCCCAGAAAAAAGAGAAAGGAAAGATTCCCCAAAATGGAGTCATCTTAAAAACCATCGTCACTTCGGAAATCGGTCGGACGATTTCCGAGTCATATGGCTTGAAGACGGTTGATGTACTTACCGGGTTTAAGTTCATCGCCGAGAAAATAAATCAGTATCATGAAAGCGGGGAAAGTAGCTTCTTGTTCGGATATGAAGAAAGCTACGGTTATCTGATTAAAGACTTTGCACGTGATAAGGATGCCATTCAAGCTGCAGTGCTTGCTGTCGAGGTTTGTGCCCATTATAAAAAGCAGGGATTGACACTATATGAAGGGTTGCTGAATGTGTTTGAAAAGTATGGCTTTTACTTGGAAGGTTTGCGTTCATTGACTTTAAAGGGCATTGAGGGAGCAAAACAGATTCAAGGAATATTGAATCAATTCCGTCAAAATCCTCCTTCCCGAATAGCTGGCATTCCGGTAGTCATTGAAGAAGATTACCAAAGCAGCAAGAAGAGTACATTACTTTCAAATAATGAAGAATTGATCGAGCTTCCGAAATCCAATGTATTGAAGTATTTCCTTGAGGATGGTACATGGGTTTGCCTGCGTCCTTCAGGCACCGAACCGAAAATTAAATTCTATTTCGGTGTCCAAGGTAAATCAATGCAAGAAGCAGAGTCCAAGTTATCGGGAGTCATGGAAGATTTCATGAGCAAGATTGAAGCATTGGTTTAAATGTAAGCTAAACGAAAGACTTCTTCGGTCTTTCGTTTTTTTTATGATTTTTAGTTGAATGAAAAATCGAAATTCTAGGAAATTCCGTTTCGGTTTTGGTATACTGTATTGGCGACTGATCTCGGAAAACACGGGAATAATGGAGGTTTAATTCATGAAATTAGTAATCATTAATGGTTCACCACGTAAACAAGGGCGTACGGGGATTGCCTCACGCTACATATCTAAGAAATACGGAGCGGAACTAATTGATTTAAGCAATAGCGAAATCCCTTTATATTCAGGTGAAGGTGAGCAATATCAATTGGAAGTGATTCAAGGTCTCCGGAAAAGCATCGAGGAAGCTGATGGCGTAATTCTGACCACTCCGGAATATCATGGTTCCATGAGCGGAGCCTTGAAAAATGCCTTGGATTTTTTAAGCAGTGAACAATTCACGCATAAACCTGTCGCTCTATTGGCTGTCTCCGGCGGAGGAAAAGGCGGGATCAATGCCTTGAATTCAATGAGGACAGTGGGTCGAAGCCTTTATGCAAATGTGATCGCAAAACAATTGGTTCTGGATCCGCATTGCTTCGATTACGAAAATGATGGTTTATTTGAAGAGTCTGCGGTACTTGTTGAAGGTATGATCGAAGAGCTTAAAATGTATGCAACTGCATATGCTACAATGAAAAAATGATGAAATGAGGGTCAGGTATTCAATACCTGACCCTTCCTTGTTTTTATAGGGTTTCACCAGCCAAAGTTATATCCCCGATAATTATCCTCTTGTATAAATTTTCACGATTTGCAAAAACTATAGTTGATTTTAGCTTGGAAGTTCACTTAAATAATCACTTGTTTTTTCTGCCGCATGATCCAGATAACGAAGCAGTGCATACAGCTGGGATTGAACGATTTGATAATCATGCTCAAACCTGTAAGCGTGCAAAAAATGTTCTATTTTTTTCGAAAGAAAGTGATCTTTCGTTCGAACCATCAATACTAACAAGCTGTCCCAATCAGAACGGTGTGTGTGAAACAATGCCTGATCATAATCCGCAATCCTCATGTTCTTCTCCCCCTTAATAAGGAGCTATTTGTATTTTGTTCAGATCTGACAGAACATTTCCTTACAATAAGTGGCGATGTATTTGGACCGCGGTTGTTGCTTTTTACCTGAATAAAAATAAAAGGTGAGTACATGAGAAAAATAATGGTAATTGGAATATTAGTGCTTCTTTTTTACCCTGAATCATCGCTGGCGGCAGAAGTGTATTCCCCTGAACAGCTGGAATTGGATTTGCAAGGAATTCAAAAGCAGTATGGATTGGATGTTCAAATAATCGGACAAACTGAAAAGGGGAAAAATATAAAGGCAATCAGGTTAGGGAAAGGAAAAAAATCGATTTTGCTGGTGGGATCACATCATGGACGGGAATGGCTCAGTTCCATACTTTTAATGCGCATGCTTGAAGAGTATGCAGCCGCCTATCGAGCGGGCAAACCTGTTGGAGAATTTCCGTCGGAATCATTGGATGAAGTGAGCATCTGGTTCATCCCGATGCTGAATCCAGATGGCGTGAGCATCCAGCAAGGAGATTTATCCAATTTAAATGTTCTTGAAAAGGCTGCAGTATGGAAAATGAACCGATATAGCAGGAATTGGTCACGATGGAAAGCCAACGCTAAAGGCATTGATTTGAATAGGCAATATCCGGCTGGATGGAAAGAAGTCATGAGTCATGAAACAAAACCGACGTATCAATTTTATAAAGGCGGACAACCACTGGAAGCAGCTGAAGTGAAAGCGCTTACGAATTTCACGAAGGAGATCGATCCCCTTATTGCTGTTTCCTATCATACCTCAGGAAGGGAAATCTTTTGGCATTACAAAAATAAACGGAAAAATATGGCGAGAGATTATGGGATTGCCAAAAAAACTGCCGAAATGACTGGGTATGAACTGACCTTTCCGGAGAAAGAAGCGGTAGGAAGCGGATTTACTGATTGGTTCATAACTGAATTCAGCCGCCCGGGAATGACGATTGAACTAAGTTATTTAGTGGATGAAACCAATCCGCCGTTGACTGTGTTTCCTGAGGAGTGGAAGAGGAATCGATTAGTTGGAATCATGCTTGTAAAAGAAGCGAAGCAGCTGCATAACAACTGAACATTTTTACATAATAATACTAAGCGGAAAGTATGAGGAGGAAAAGATTTTGAAAAAAGTCATCGTGATGCTAATGGGGATTTTTTTAATCATACAAGCAGGATCCATATCAGCACAGGCCCAAAAACCCGATTACGAAAAATACGGAAAGATTGCGATTACGGTAGTGCAGGCAGATTATCCTGAAGTTGAGATTACCGACTACGAATATAAGGGCAGAAAAACTGTAGCGAAAAATCTCGTCGAAGACGATTTCAGATTTTTGGTCGAGGATAAAGGTCAGGAGTTCAATGTCATCGTGACCGTACAACATGATTTGAAAAATGAAAAATTACTTAGTTTGAAGGTCACGGAGCAAAAAGGAAAGTGAGATCAGGACAAACCGAAATTCCAGGTAGGCATCTTACCGAACATCTTCACCTCGAGAAGATGTTTTTTTCTGATTTCCTTTTAAAAGTTGTCCGGAAAAGGGGGATATCGGATTCGTTGTTAAAGGGAATTGATTCCAATACGGTCAGCTGCCATGAAGTTTTCATTGCATTTATGAGCAGCTAACCAGTATAGTTAGTATCAGATTGAAACAATAAGCTTGATTGTAGGGGAAGTAGAAAATGAGAAAGTTTAAGAAAGTTTATGTGGAAATTACGAATATATGTAATTTGAAGTGTAATTTTTGCCCAAGTTCCAGCTTGCAAAGGACCCTGAAATTCATGGATCCCGAAGGGTTTACGGATGTTATCAAGAAAATCAAACCACACACCGATCATATTTATTTTCATCTGATGGGTGAACCGTTTTTAAATAAAAATTTGGGTACATTCCTTGATATCAGTGCTGAAAATGACCTGAAGGTTAATATTACAACGAACGGTACTTTGATTCAAAAGGTCAAAGACAAGCTGCTCTCCAAAAAAGCCCTCCGGCAGGTGAATATTTCACTTCATAGCTTTGAGGCAAACGATACGACCAATAGTCTTGACTCTTATGTCAGTAATATTGCCGATTTCATAAATGAAGCAAATGAAAAAAGTGAAGTGATTTGTGCCATTCGTTTATGGAATATGGATACGGCTGAATTAAAAGCGAGTAATGGCCTGAACGATGATATTCTGAGCATGCTGGAGGAGAAGCTTTCATTGGACATTCGCTTAAGTGAAGCTCTTCAGCAAAAGAATAATATTAAGTTAAGGGACCGGGTTTATATAAACATGGCCGAAAAATTCGAGTGGCCGGAATTGGACCGTGACATTATCGATGAAAATATTTTCTGCTATGCTCTTAGAGATCAGTTAGGTATCTTGGTGGATGGTACAGTCGTACCTTGTTGCTTGGATAGTGAAGGGAAAATACCGCTTGGAAATATATTCGAAACATCACTTGAAGACATTTTAAATGGTGAACGGGCTAAAAATATGTATGATGGTTTCTCAAGAAGATGTGCAGTTGAAGAATTATGTAAACGGTGTGGCTACGCAAAGCGTCATAAAAAATAAATGAAGGAAAATTACGGAGTTCATTTCGTGGTTTCAGACTGTAGACAAACTCGATGAAAAATCAGTTTGCCTGCAGTTTTTTTATTGGAAAATTTCAGGTGATTGCAGAAATCCGCTCCCTTTCCGCCGATTGTCTGCCAAGCCGCATCAAAGCAAGCGTCTGTGGGGTCTCGGCTAGCAGGTAAATTCGGCAGGAGCGTCGCAAATTTCTTCAATCCAACGAGATTAGGCAGTAAAAAACATGAAAGATAATCAAGTTTATTTTTATCTTGGTTCAGGGCGAGACAATCCGAAACTCCTTTTGTCGAAAAATTGATGGAACCCCCAGACTGTAGACGAATTGGAGAAGAGCCAGTTTCCCTACAATATTTCTTTTAAAAAAAGTTACAGTTGATTGGAACGGAAGGTACGAGACTCCTGCGGGAAAAGCGTGTCGAGGGAGGCCCCACAGTCGCAAGGAGCGCCAAGGGCGGACCGCCCGCGGAAAGCTAGTGCCTGGAGTGGAAATCATTACACATACCCTCTTTCAGAAATCAGCTCCCTTTTAGCAGACTGAAAACCATCCTCGTACTCCGAACCCCATCTTATTTCGCCAAACTGAAACCATGGAGTCCATCTCTGGTTTTTTTGTGCTTGAAGGACATTGCCACCATCTTATTATTAAAAATTCAGAATATTATTGTTTTATTAAAAGGACCGTGATAAAATACTCACTATTATTAATGAAGTTAATACTTCATATTGTCATATAAAAAGTATTGGATTCATATCTTGCTTCAGAGGGGATGTTTTATGGATTTACAGCAAAAAGTTAAAGAAGTATTCCCTGGTTTATCTACTGGTCAAAAAAAGGTAGCAAAATACTTGTTGGTGCATTCACATACATTTGCAGTCACTTCAGCTCAAAAGCTCGGAAAAGACATTGGGGTGAGTGAAACGACCATCATCCGCTTTTGCTATTCATTGGGGTTAAGCGGATATGCAGAGCTTCAAAACCTTATTCGAAATCAGTTGATATACGAGAGCAGCAGTTTGAATGAATATCATTCTTCAAAACTTGAAGCCGCGAGTCAGCCAAACTTCATGGCTCAAGTGATGGGGCAGGATATCATCAGCATCGAAAAGACCATGAAAAATTTATCAAACGAAGATTTCGCCAAAACAGTCGATAAATTGGCGGCAGCTGACAATGTTTTGATTTCCGGACACCGTTTATCATTTTCGGCAGCACATTGGTTAACCTTTACACTTAGGCTTGTTAGGGAAGAGGTTCATTTATATCGGCCTGATACTGATGATATATTTTTAATGTTGAATAAAATGACTGAAAATTCCGTTTTCGTAGCCATTTCATTTCACCGCTATGTTAAAGAGACTGTGAAAATAACGGAAATGGCCAAAAAAGCGGGTGCATTTGTAATTGGGGTTACGGATTCCGAACTGGCTCCGATTGCGGAATACACTGACATTTTATTGCCCATTTCAACACCAAGGACTTCCACGATCGATACGGCACCAGTGTTATTCTCATTATTGAATAGTTTAGTAGCTGGTGTATCGATTAAGGATGAACAAGGATTCAAAGAAAGAAAAGCTATATATGATGCGTTCAATCAAGACGATTATTTCTTTTGAGATAAAACATCCATCAGTTTGTGAACATGCCGATTAAACCGGTATATAAGGGGGAGACAGAAATGGATATCACACAAACTATCGAAAAATTAAGGCCGCGTATACTCGATATTTTTGACTATTTACACGCAAATCCAGAAACGAGTTGGAATGAGGTGAATACGACAGCTTTCATTTCAAATATTTTAACGGGGAATCAGTGTAAGGTAAAAACATTCGAGGACTGTACAGGTGTGGTTGGCGAAATCGGGGATGGGGATTTCACGGTCGGATTACGATCGGATATCGATGCGCTTTGGCAGGAGGTGCAAGGGACGTTTCAAGCCAATCATTCCTGTGGACACGATGGTCATATGACCTTGGCACTAGGAGTATTTCTTGTATTGAAGGAAATGTGCTTTCGTCCAAGAGGCAAGCTGAAATTCATTTTCCAACCTGCTGAAGAAAAAGGCACGGGCGCCTTGAAGATGATTGAAGAAAAAGTATTGGATAATGTCGATTTCCTTTATGGAGTGCACTTAAGACCGGTTGAGGAAGTGAAAGATGGGCAAGCGGCGCCAGCCATTGTGCATGGAGCCGCTCAGTTCATTAAAGGTGAAATAGCGGGAACTGATGCGCATGGAGCCAGACCGCATCAAGGGCAGAATGCCATCGAGATAGGAGCGGCATTCATCACCTTGTTAAATGGAATCCATCTCAATCCGTCCATCCCTTATTCCGTAAAAATGACGCAGTTTTTTGCTGGCGGCGAAAGTTCCAATATCATCCCGGGGAGAGCCACTTTTTCATTGGATTTACGGGCACAGGATAATGCAGTGATGAAAGAGCTCACCAAAAAGGTGGAAAAGGTTGCAGAATCTTTGGCCATTGTCCATGGAGTCGAAGTGAAACTCGAACCGGGAACCTGTGTTGCTGCAGCAACCGTGAACGATCAAGCACAGGAAATAATGTCTGAAGCGATAGCCGATACACTTGGGGAAGAAAATTTGGTAGCGCCTGTCATTACAACAGGAGGAGAGGATTTTCATTTTTATACGTTGAAAAGACCTGAACTCAAAGCGACGATGCTTGGATTGGGCTGTGATTTGGCACCAGGGCTCCATCATCCGAACATGACATTCAACAAAGAAGCTTTGTTATCTGGAATTGAAATCTTAGCCAAAGCCATCATACTCACTTTCGAGAAGTATGGAGGGGAGGGCCCCTTACATGACTGATGAATTCATCATTAAATCCCTATCCGCACTAGAGAATTTACAAGAAGTGCAGCGGCTGGAAGCCCTTGTATGGGGCATGGATTGCGTTCCCATCCATCAGACGATTACAGCAGTCAAAAACGGCGGGCTTGTATTAGGCGGCTATATCAATGGCCAGTTAGTCGGGTTTCAATACAGTTTCCCGGGATTCAAGGACGGAAGGGGATATCTTTGTTCACATATGTTAGCCATCCATCCGGCCCATCAAAAGAAGGGCTACGGCAGATTACTTAAACTTGCACAAAAAGAAGAAGCACTCAAAAAGGGCTACGACTTGATCACATGGACATATGATCCATTGGAAAGTGTGAATGCAAACTTGAATATCGGTAAGCTAAAAGCTGTATGCTCTACATATATGGAAGATTGTTATGGAAATATGAAGGATACCCTCAATGAAGGACTTTCCACTGATCGATTCATGGTGGAATGGAATATACGGCAGGAAGCAAAGGACGAGACTCCGCTTCCTGATAAAGCCATACACATCGTAACGACAGGAATGAATGACCAAGGCTTTCCTTATATCAAGGATTATCATTTCGAAACCAATGCCGAGGTGATCGCCATTCCCATTCCGACGGATATTCAACAAATCAAAAAATCTGATCTTCGCCTTGCGATTGATTGGCGGTTAAAAACCGGTGAATTATTCAAAGCTCTTTTTGCCAAAGGATATGTTGCAGCCGGGATCGAACGGGAACAAGGTGAAAACATTCAAAACTATTTATTAAAAAAACAAGAATAAGAGGGGAATCGGGATGAAAATAACGGAAGTGCGTTTACGTCATTTAAATATGGATTTGGTAGCTCCCTTTACAACAAGCTTTGGAACGTTTGTGGATAAGGAGTTCATTCTTGTGGAAGTGAAAAATGGAGAGGGACTTTCAGGCTGGGCTGAATCTGTGGCATTTTCAGCACCTTGGTATAACGAAGAAACGATAAAAACAAATTGGACCATGCTGGAGGATTTCCTGATTCCGCTTGTATTGGATAAAGAAATAGAGCATCCTCGTGATGTATCGGATATGTTCTCGCATATTCGTAAAAATAATATGGCAAAATCGGCAATCGAGGGAGCCATCTGGGATTTATACGCAAAAGAAAAGAATATCCCTTTAAGTATGGCTTTAGGCGGGGAGCTGGAAAAGATCGATGTTGGGATCAGTATCGGCATCCAAAAAACGGTACCTGAATTACTGGCAAAGATAGAAGCTGGATTGAAGGAAGGGTATAAAAGAATCAAAATGAAAATTCAACCAGGTTGGGATGTTGACGTAATCAGGGAAGTGCGCAATCGATATCCCGATATCCCGATAATGGCAGATGCAAACTCCGCTTACCGGCTGAAAGACATTGAATTACTCAAACAACTTGATCAATTTGATTTAATGATGATCGAGCAGCCTTTGTCATCGGATGATATTGTCGATCATGCCACATTACAAGCGGAAATCAAAACACCGATTTGCTTGGATGAAAGTATACATTCCGTCGAAGATGCGAGAAAAGCCCTTGAATTGGGAAGCTGTAAAATCATTAATATTAAGGTTGGCAGGGTTGGCGGTTTAACGGAAGCTATGAAAATACATGAATTATGTAAAGAAAGGAATGTACCGGTTTGGTGCGGAGGCATGTTGGAATCTGGTGTGGGGCGTGCCCATAATATCGCATTGACAACACTTGATAACTTCACGATGCCTGGTGATACGGCAGCATCCTCGAATTATTGGCATAAAGACATCATCCAACCGGAGGTTACAGTGAATGATGGGGTCATAACCGTTCCAAAAGCGGCAGGCATTGGCTATGAAGTAGATTACACTGCGGTCGATGAATTCACTTCCTATAGTAAAAGATATACAAATAAATAAGAGTTGAATTAAAGGACCTCCCGGCTTCATGAGCAATTGCCCGTTAACTTGAAGCTGGGAGGATAATGATGAAAGGAAAGATATTCTCATAACATAAATTGTCAGAATAATCATATAATTAAGGTGGTATTAGATATGAAAAACAGTATAAATCTTGCAGGAGCATATATTGGAATCATCATTGGAGCAGGTTTCGCTTCAGGACAAGAAGTGTTACAATTCTTCACGAGTTTTGGAATCTACAGTGTATTGGGAATTGTGGTGGCGACAGTTTTATTCGCGTTTTTGGGCATGCAAGTTACCCAGTTGGGGAGCACTCTCCAGACACGTTCCCATAAAAGCATCATCGATCATATTTGCGGTCGCTATATAGGCAGGGTGGTCGATATTATCATCACATTTTTCTTGTTTGGCGTTACAGTCATCATGATTGCCGGCTCCGGAACGATTTTGGAGGAACAATTCGGGATTCCAAGCATGGTCGGTGCAATCGTCATGACGGTGCTCACGATCGGTACGCTTTTACTTAATGTTAATAAAATAATGTCCATCATTAGTGCCGTCACACCGTTTTTATTCGTTATCATGATCATTATTTCAGGTTATTCATTTTTCACATCCAATCTAAGTTTCAATCAAATCATTTCATCTTCAAGTAAAGGAACGGCTGCTACCGGAAATTGGTTGATGGGTTCATTACTTTATGTTTCATATAATATGACTGCCGGAATTGCCATGCTGGCCGTAATGGGCGGGACCTTCAAGAATAAGAAACAGGCTGGAATGGGAGGAATTCTGGGAGGGATTGGATTGGGGATCCTGTTATTTTTGATCAATATGGGGATGATGTCCGACTTGAAGGGCATAGAAGGCTCTGGTATGCCTACCCTTCATTTAGCGAATCAGATTTCTCCATGGTTGGGATATGTCCTATCAATCATCCTTTTAGGAATGATTTATAATACAGCTGTCGGGATGCTGTATGCATTCACCGCCAGGCTGGTGCCTGCGGAAACGAAACGATTTAAATTATCCGTGATTATAGTCGGGATTCTCGCCTTCCTTGCAAGTTTCGTTGGCTTTATTAAATTGGTTGGGACGGTATACCCAATCACAGGATACTTAGGTTTTGTCATCATTGCAGCGCTCATCATTTCCTGGATCCGTTCAAAAATGAAAAAAGAGGCTGTGAATCCGGAATTAGCAAAATTTTAATATCAAAGGCATTGAGTGCAGAACTGCATGAAACATTTGGCCTGACATCTTCTTCATGGAGGTGTTTTTTTTCTGTTATCGAGGACCTTTACTCATGATCACGGCATTTTTCCTCCTTTTTTTCATACATTAGTTTAAAGGCGGAAGACAAGGGGGATATCGGATGAATGAAGCGGAGCAAAAGGCTCTGGAATATGCCATTAGTGAAATAACAGAAATAGCAACGGGGTTCGGGTTGGATTTTTACCCGATGCGCTATGAAATTTGCCCTTCAGAAATC
Organism: Peribacillus sp. TE19612; assembly: GCF_056279465.1. NCBI lineage: Bacteria > Bacillati > Bacillota > Bacilli > Caryophanales > Bacillaceae > Peribacillus > Peribacillus sp. TE19612. Next base: position 173,665 of record NZ_JBWCCL010000003.1, read on the forward strand.
ATTTATACATTTGGTGCCTATGGGATGCCGACCCGTTTTTCTCATTGGAGCTTTGGAAAGCAATTTCATAAAATGAAGCTGCAGTACGACTTTGGGTTAAGTAAAATCTATGAACTGGTCATTAACTCTGATCCTTGTTACGCTTTTCTGCTGGACTCCAATTCACTTGTACAAAATAAATTGATTGTTGCCCACGTTTTGGCGCATTGTGACTTCTTTAAGAATAATATACGTTTCAATAATACCAAGAGGGATATGGTAGAAAGTATGTCGGCAACGGCAGAAAGAATCCGTGAATATGAAATCCTGCATGGCAAAAAGGAAGTGGAAACCTTCCTCGATGCACTTTTAGCCATTGAGGAACATATCGATCCGTCGCTGATGAGACCGAAGCTTGCCTGGACGATGGAAGATGAGGAAGAAGAAGAGGAAATAAAACCGACAGCCACACAATACGATGATTTATGGAATCTTGATAATAAGGATAAACCGCAGAAATCCAACATTAAAAAAAGAAAAAAATTCCCGCCAAGGCCAGAAAAGGATATTATGCTTTTCATAGAACAGTACAGCAGGGATTTAACCGATTGGCAGCGGGATATCATGACGATGATCAGGGAAGAGATGCTGTATTTCTGGCCGCAGCTGGAAACGAAAATCATGAACGAAGGCTGGGCATCCTACTGGCATCAGCGCATTATCCGTGAATTGGATCTATCCTCAGGGGAAGCGATTGAATTCGCGAAACTGAACGCAGGTGTCGTGCAGCCTTCACGGACCAGCATCAATCCTTATTATCTTGGATTAAAAGTGCTTGAAGATATTGAAGAACGCTATGATAATCCGACCGAAGAAATGATCAGGCTCGGAGTCAAGCCAGGATCTGGCCGGGAAAAGATGTTCGAAGTCAGGGAAATCGAATCGGATATTTCCTTTCTCCGCAATTATTTGACGAAGGATCTGGTCATGCGGGAGGATATGTACCTTTTCCAAAAGCAGGGCAAGGATTATAAAATCGTAGATAAGGCATGGGAACATGTTCGTGATCAACTCGTGAGCATGAGGGTTAACGGAGGTTTCCCTTATATCACAGTTAATGATGGGGACTTCATGCGTAATGGGGAACTTTATCTAAAACATTGGTATGAAGATATTGAGCTGGATCTGAAATATCTCGAAAAAGTCATGCCATATATCCATCAGCTTTGGGGCCGCTCCGTGCATATGGAATCAGTCATAGAAGGAAAAGAAGTCCTGTTTTCTTATGATGGAAAAGGCATTCACCGGAAATATTTATAAAGTTGATAAAACTGCCGGTCACTCGGCAGTTTTCTTGTTTCAAGCACGTTTATTCGTATTGTGATCCTTTCTATAAAAAACCAAAATATTTGTAATTTGCAACTATTGATGTTATAAATCGACTAAGAATATTAAAAAAATCATTTGGCAACCAAAGGAGAAAGGTATGTAATGATCATTCGTGAAGCGATTGAAACAGACTTGGAATCGGTCAAAGATATATACAATCAGGGGATTGAGGATAAAATTGCCACGTTGGAAACGGAAACGAAGGATCAAGCCTACATGGAGGAATGGTTTGCCAAGCATATCGGGCGATATAAGCTGATTGTCGCCGAGCAAGATGGGGGAATTGTCGGTTGGGCTTCCTTGAACCAATATAACAGCCGTAATGCTTATAAAGGGGTTGCCGATTTATCCGTATATATCTCGAGAGATCATCGAGGAAAAGGGATTGGCGGTTTATTGCTGCAATCAATCGAAAAGCACGCAAAAGAAAATGACTTCAATAAGATTGTGTTATTCACTTTTCCCTTTAACCAGATTGGGCAAGGATTGTACAGAAAACGGGGGTATAGAGAAGTGGGAGTGTTTAAAAACCAGGGAATTATGGATGGGGAATATGTCGATGTCATGGCCATGGAGAAATTACTGTAAAGCAAATAGGGGGTGGAGGTTATGACGGTTAACCATTCCAGCGTATTGTCTGTTGAATATTTCGATGCTTATTTCAAGCTTGTTTTAACCTCGCGTGAACCTGTGGCGGATAATGCAAAGAAATACATCGAAAAGAACTTTTTCAAAGACAAAGAGTGTTATTATGGCGAGCAGACACACCGGAATTTCATAACGGCTTTCTATAAGCTAAAAAGATCAACAAAAAATTAGTTGAATCAAATAGTTGCAAAATGCAAATAGTTAGCGTATAAATAGTGTGAGGTGAAAGTAATGGAAAATGAAAACCTTAGAGGTCTCTTCCAACTCTTGACAAGACGGTTTGGGTTATTGAATAAAAATTGCTGCAGCGCTGATGGAATTGAAATTTCACTTGTTCAAAGTCATATCCTATATGAAATACATCGACAAAACAAGGCTTCCATCCAGCAAATTGCAGAAACCTTGGGAACGGATATTACGACGTTCAGCCGACAAATCCAATCCCTGATAAAATTGAATTTGGTCACAAAAACGCAAGATGCTGAAGATCGGAGAATTTCCATCCTTTCTTTGACCGATGAAGGCGTGAAAATCAATCAAACCATCGATCAGCAAATAAATGATTACTTGAATGAGATCTTCAAGACGATGAATGAGTTTGAAAAGGAATCCGTCGTGCGTTCCCTGAAATTGCTTAATGATAAAATGCTGAAGTCTTCCGTATGCTGTACTACTCCTTGGGGGTAGTATAATTTTCAATAATACTTGCAAATTACAACTTTTTTAAGGGGATTTAGGAGGGAATAATCATGGTTCAATTCGATAAAAATGCATTACCCGTAGCAATTATAGGCGGAGGTCCTGTGGGGCTGGCAGCTGCCGCCCACTTAATAAAAAAAGGAGAGAAGTTTATCGTATTGGAAGCGGGGGACTCAGTGGGCTCCAGCGTGCTGGAGTGGGGACACGTTCGAATGTTTTCCCCATGGCAGTATAACATCGATCAAACAGCAAAGGAATTACTGGAGAACGCTGGATGGACGTCACCTGACGAAAATGCTTTGCCAACAGGTCACGAACTGGTAGTAGAGTATCTACTGCCTCTAAGTAACCTTCCAGAAATAAAAGAACAGATCATCTTACAAGCAAAAGTAGTCGGTGTTGCCAAAAAGGCTCATGATAAATTAAAAACAGGAAAACGAGACACGGTTCCCTTTCAACTGTATGTAGAAGTGAATGGTGACACACAAGTCATTGAAGCGAAAGCAGTGATTGATTCATCAGGTACTTGGACCAATCCGAACCCGATCCTTTCCAATGGTATCTGGACGAATGCCGAGAGAAAATTACACAATCAAATCCACTATGGCATTCCAAATTTCGAACAATTAGAAAACAGATATCAAAATAAATCGATCATGGTAATTGGGAGCGGTCATTCTGCTATAAATGCCTTATTGGATCTGGCCACTTTACAGCAAAAAATTACGGATACCGAGATCTACTGGGTTCTTCGTAAAAAACAAATCCATGAAGTGTACGGTGGACAAGAAAACGACGGCTTGGCCGCTCGTGGAGAGTTGGGCATAAGAATTCAGCAATTAGTGGAATCTGGACGAATCCATATTCTTACTCCCTTTCATATTGACGGAGTGTATCCAACAAACAGTAAAATCACGGTAGTCGGAGAACTAAACGGAGAAGAATTCACAATCGGTGACATCGATGAAATGGTTGTGAGTACGGGTTTCAGGCCCGATACATCCTTTTTAAATGAAATAAGGATAAACCTTGATTCAGCTGTGGAAAGCATAGATGCGCTTGCTCCGTTAATTGATCCCAATATTCATAGTTGTGGAACGGTGAGACCACATGGTGAACAAGAATTACGGCACCCTGAAAAGAATTTTTACATTGTTGGGATGAAGAGTTATGGAAGAGCACCTACATTCTTACTGGCAACAGGCTACGAACAAGTCCGTTCCGTAGTGGCTTATCTCACAGGGGATGTAGAGGGGGCAAAAGAAGTGCGCTTGCAACTGCCTGAAACAGGAGTTTGCAGTGTGAATCTTGCATCTAATTCCTGTGATTCTGATCTTCCTGCAAATGAAACGAAGGATGGTTCTTGCTGTGGCAGCCCCGTTCTAGCGAGATTGGAAATGAAAAATAATTCCTGTTGTGAATGAAATAGAAAGACCAGTCTGAAACAAGGCTGGTCTTTTATAATTTCTTTGAAGTGCTGAATATTAAAGAAGGAAATTATATGGTTGAATATTTAATGCTTGAATAAATAAGAATATGCTTATACAATAATGTTGAATAATCACATAAGCATATACTTATTTAATTTGGGCTAGGAGGGATGAAATGCAATGAATGAGGCGTTGGATATAGAAACCACGGCAAACATTCTTAAATTACTAGGTGATAAAACCCGTTTGACCATGATTAAGATCATGTCTGAGCATGAATGTTGTGTCTGTGAATTTGTGGATCTATTCGAGATGAGCCAGCCAGCTATAAGCCAGCATTTACGAAAGTTGAAAGATGGCGGGATCGTGAATGAAGCGAGAAGGGGACAATGGATATTTTACTCGTTAAATCAAACATCCTCGTATTACTCATTTATTCAAACGGTTATCAAGGATTTGCCAAGTCAAGCATTTAAAGTAGAAGAATTAACTGCACAAGGAAAACGAATTTGTTGTGAATAACGAGGAGGAGAACATAATTGGGTACAGTTATATTAGCTAGTATCATCTTTTTGCTGACATTGACATTCGTCATCTGGCAACCAAAGGGATTGTCAATCGGCTGGTCAGCATGTGGGGGGGCGGTACTTGCCTTACTCGTTGGGGTCGTTGACTTCAAGGATGTTATAACCGTTACGGGTATTGTATGGAACGCGACGTTGGCGTTCATTGCTATTATTATTATCTCCCTTATTTTAGATGAGATTGGATTTTTTGAATGGGCAGCCTTGCATATGGCTAGAGCGGCCAAGGGAAATGGAGTAAGGATGTTTGTGTATGTGAGCATTCTCGGAGCCTTAGTCGCTGCTTTCTTCGCAAACGACGGAGCCGCTCTTATCCTTACACCGATTGTATTGGCAATGGTTCGGAACCTGAAGTTGGAAGAGAGAATGATCTTCCCATTTATCATCGCGAGTGGGTTTATTGCGGACACTACATCCTTACCGCTTGTGGTAAGTAATCTGGTCAACATTGTTTCTGCTGACTTTTTTGATATCGGGTTTATTGAATTCGCCTCTAGAATGATCGTTCCCAACCTATTTTCATTAGCAGCAAGCATCCTGGTATTATATTTGTACTTTAAAAAGAGCATTCCGAAGAATTATGATATGGCTCAATTGAAGAAGCCAGTCGATGCCATTCGGGATGTGAAAATGTTTCGCGTGTCTGGGATTGTTTTAGGTGTTCTGTTGGTAGGCTATTTTATCAGTGAATTTTTGAACATTCCTGTATCCATCATTGCAGGTGTTATCGCCATATTCTTCTTGTTTATGGCAAGACGAAGTCCAGCTGTAAATACCAAGATCGTTGTAAAAGGCGCACCATGGGCGATTGTGTTTTTCTCCATTGGAATGTATGTCGTGGTGTATGGATTGAGAAACGTTGGATTGACGAACATTTTAGCTGATCTTATCCAAGTTACCGCCGATCAAGGATTATTCGCTGCCACTGTCGGGATGGGCTTCATAGCAGCCATTCTTTCATCACTTATGAATAACATGCCAACCGTTATGATTGATGCCCTTGCCATTTCCGACACCCATACAACGGGAGCAATCAGGGAGGCACTTATTTATGCAAATGTCATCGGTTCGGACTTGGGCCCGAAAATTACACCGATCGGTTCTTTGGCTACGTTATTGTGGCTTCATGTCCTTTCATTAAAAGGCGTGAAAATCTCATGGGGAACCTACTTTAAAACAGGAATCATCTTAACCATCCCAACCTTGTTCATCACATTAGTTGGCTTATATATATGGTTGCTCATTATTCACTAAATACATCATTTTACTCATAAAGGAGATAAACAACATGGCTAAAAAAACACTTTACTTCTTATGTACTGGTAATTCTTGCAGAAGCCAAATGGCAGAAGCATGGGGGAAGAAATATTTAGGTGACGAATGGCAAGTGCTTAGTGCAGGAATCGAGGCCCATGGGTTAAATCCCAAAGCAGTAAAAGCAATGAATGAGGTTGGGTTGGATATCTCCAATCAAACATCGGATATCATTGACCCAGATATATTGAATAATGCTGATTTTGTCGTTACATTATGTGGGGATGCGGCTGACAAATGTCCTATGACACCACCGCATGTTAAACGTGAACATTGGGGCTTTGATGACCCGGCAAAAGCGGAAGGAACTGATGAAGAGAAATGGGCAACCTTCCAACGTGTTCGAGATGAAATAGGTGAAAGAATTGCACGTTTCTCTAGAACCGGTGAATAAATGAAATTGAAAAGCCGTGGATGTTAGCAGGCGGACCAAAGACCATAAAGAAAGAGCTGCCAAATTCGGCAGCTCTTTTCATCATTAAATCTTAATATCGACCTTAGCATTTTTCTGAAGTTCTTCGACATGCTTCACAAGCTTTTCTTGTTTCTTTTGCTGCTCTAGTTGTTCCTTGATTTGCGGCTTCATTTCTTCGAGTTTCTGTACCTTCTGTCCGCTTGTTTTAGCTTGCTCCGCAACCTGGTCGTAATACTTTTGGATTTCTTCATCAGTTGCTTCTTCCACTTTAATCTCTTTTTCAACGTACTTCGTATATGGGATGTTCTCTGCGATCTGGGCATTCAGCATTTCCGAGTTCAGACCTGCTTGCTTCAATGCCGCCTTGAATTTTTCTTCACTCTCATATTGCTTCTTGATTTCGGCAAGTTGCTTTTCAATTTCGGCCTTGGAAGCTGTGTAGCCCTTTTTATCAGCTGCTTGAAGCAGCAATGTTTGCCCCACTAAAGAGTTGAGCGTTTGCTCTTTAATTTGTTTGGCGCCCTCCTTGGATGTTGGGTCTTGTCCGAATTGCTGCATCTGCATTTGTGTGGTGGATAACACGGTATTATATTCCGCACCTGAAATTTTTTCGTCATTGACGATGGCTACCGTTTTCTTTTCATCCACCTTTTGCTTGTCTAGTTTCTTCTGCATTTCTTCCATCTGTTTTTGCTGTTCCTCAGTTGCTTTAGCCGTTTCTTTCTCAGTTGTTTTAGTCTCTTTCTCGTCATTTTTCTTATCAGCTTCATCGTTCGAACCACAAGCCGTTAGAACAACTGCCAATAATCCAATGATGATTGGGTACAATAGTTTCTTCATATTTCAGTCTCCTCTCGTATTCAATGCTAAAAAATCATCTAATGCGCATTATAAAGGAATTTCCCATTAAAACACAATAAATTCATTCTTTTTTCCAGAAAACAGGAAGATAGTATAGGCATCATCTCATTATATAAGTGTAACATTCGCGGAAATGAACCCATTTACCCTTCGTCATGCAATATGCTTAAAAGGACCTGGTGCAGACAGAAACTTGTCATCTATCTCTTACTCACAAAACGATGCTTAGTAACTATTGTATATAAAACTTGTATGGCATTATATACCTTATCATCCGGATATAGTTCATTTAACCTATCTTCCAAATCATGAACGGAGTGAGCCGTGACAATGAGAATAGTGACTAAGAGACAGAGTTGGAAATCCAGCAGATTATTGGAGGTATAGATTTTGAAAGGGAAATCAAGGCTGCCATGCGAATTGGCAGGGTATTTAAAGTTGGGGGATGCCGTCATCATTACGGATCAAAATCATCGCATACTTGATATTAATGCATATTATGAACTGACGACAGGGTATTCGGAACAGCATCATGGGGTTCAAAGCTGGATTCTTGAAGTCAGGGTTAACACCTTTATGTACATACACATCCTTGAAAAACGAGTTAAGGATGGGGAAACCTTGGTCAGGGGTTTTCACCAATCGAAAAAAATCGGGTGAGATTTGGCATTCCTCGATTACGATTACCCCCATTCATCTTGGGGAACAGTGGTATTTCGTAGGGATTTTCCGTGAACTCGAACAATTGAAAGAAGGGATCTACCTTTCGGAAATGAAAAGGGCAGAGACTCAAAGGGAATTGTTAAAGGTGCTCGCCATTTCATGCGAAATCCGTGATCCTGGCATTGAAGCGCATTTATTGAGAGTTCAAAACCTGACCGAGCAGCTTGTTATCGTTCATAATCGAAGATGCCAGCTGGAACTATCTAAAAGCTATATGAATCATATTGTCCATTCAAGTATTCTGCATGATATCGGGAAAGCGGAGATTCCTGAAGGGATTTTATACAAACCTGGCCCGTTATCCCCATATTAACGAAAAATCATGGAGATGCATCCGTTAATGGGATCCGATATTTTGAATAAGATTTCAAGGGAAATAAACAATGATGTGATCAGCAGCCTGGAAGTGGCTGAAAACATCATCCTCCATCATCATGAAAAATGGGATGGAACGGGATATCCCCACCGTTTGAAAGGGAGGAAATCCCATTGGAAGCTCGAATCGTAGCCATTGTGGATGTGTTTGATGCATTGACCAGCAGAAGGCCGTATAAAGATTCCTGGTCAGTGGAGCGGGCATTATCTTTCATAAACGAACAAAAAGGAAAGCATTTGGACCCATCCATCGTGCTGTCTTTCTTTTGCTATTTTGATGAAAAGGCGGAGCAGAAAAAAGGCTGCGATACCGTTCGCAGCACAGGGATATAGTAAACAGCGAACTCGTCACCTTCTGAATCCTTGGAGATAAAGGGGTAACGATTCTTGAAAAAATTAAGGAGTTTGTAAAATGGTAAATGGATCGCTTCAATTTACAAAAAAAATAATGAAGATTTTTACTCCCTTCCTTTTTTCTTATTTCTATTAAGATAATAAACGACTGCGATTACGAGAATCAACAGTACCAAAACAATCCTTACATCGTCCGATGCCTTCAATACTTGTGTCACCGAATACGCCTCGACAAGGAGGGCAGGCAGTTTTCCAATGGATGTCGCGAGGAAGAAAATCATCATTCCCGTCCTGCTTAATGCTGCTGTAAGGTTGATTGCGCCGGATGGTATAAAGGGAAGGAGCCTAAGCATCAGGATCATCCAAAATGCGTGAAATCCTTGTGACTTTTGCAGCTTCATGACCCACCGGTTCTTCATGAACTTGGGTTTGAATGTTTGAAAGCCCTTTCGATATAACCAAAAGCTGACCGCTGCACCGGCAATTTCCCCCATGTAAGAAAGGATCAATCCCTTTTCAAATCCAAATACGCTGATATTGGCGGCCGTGATGAATACACTTGGAATAAAACCAAGCACGCTGATCAATATATTGAATACTAAACTTACAGCAATGGAGAAAGGGCCGCTGGATAGTAATGCTTCTGAAATGAAATTCATATCAACCCACAGAACTCCATTTATACCCGATGCCCCAGACCGTTTTCAAATGTTGATCTGCTGGAAAACCGGCATGACGCAATTTCTCTCTAATATTTCGAATATGGGAATCGATTGTCCGATCTTCGGTATCCGTTTTAAATCCCCATATGGTCGAAAGCAGGTGGTCTCTTGAATACACTTGGTCTGGGGATTTTAAAAACAAGCACAGCAGTGAGAACTCTTTCGGTGTTAATGGGATTGTTTTGGTATCATAATGTGCTTCATAAGCAGATTCATTTAATTTTAGCCCCCTAAAGGTCAAAGAATCATCCTGATTATGCACCCGCCGCGTCACTGCTTCGATTCTGGCGAGTAAAACATCTTCATGAAAGGGTTTCGTAATATAATCATCTGCACCCTTTTTCAACCCTTTCACCATTTCTTGTGCAGCATCCCGGGCGGTGAGCATGATTATGGGAATGCTGGAAAACGCACGGATCCTTTCGCACGTTTCCCACCCATCCATCTCAGGCATCATTACATCAAGAAGTACTATGTCCGCATGTTCACGCGCTAAGAACTGTAAGGCTTCAAGTCCAGATTTCATCTTCAGGCATGTATATCCGTGAGGTTTAATGTATAGCTCTAATAGATCAAGCATTCTCTGTTCATCATCAACCAGAACTACTGTTTTCATTTGTTATCTCCTTAAATGTGATAGTGAAGCACGTTCCTTGATCCAAGTTGCTTTTAACCGAAATGGTTCCACCTTGTATCTCCACTAATTGCTTGACAATGGAGAGTCCCAATCCGAATCCGCCGGTATCTCTGGCACGTGATTTCTCGACACGATATAAACGATCAAAGATATGGGGGACATCTTCAGGTGGAATGCCAACCCCTTGATCGATTATGGAGATGGAAATCCAGCCATTGCATTCAGTGGCTTTTATGGTGGTGACTGTATATTCGTTCGAGTACTTCAGCGCATTATCCAACAGGTTAAGAATGACTTGCTCAAACCGTGAGGGATCTATATCTATAAATAAGTCATCCTTGCATTCCAGATTCAATTGAATTCTTTCATTTGCAAAAGCCGGTAACACTTTTTCATGAATGTTTTGCAGGAATGAAGAGAGCTGGACGATTTCTTTTGATATGGTGAATGTATTTACATCCATTCTAGCCATATTGAATAGTTCGTCCAATAATCTGTTTAATCGTTCGGATTCATCATGGATGATCTCTAAGTATCTTGTTCGTTCGGATGCATCCAAATCTTTCCGGCGGGTTATATCAGCATATCCCTTGATATAAGTTAGCGGCGTGCGCAGTTCATGGGAGATACTTGCCAAAAATTCATTGCGTTCCTTCTTTAAATAGTTCAATTCATTAGCCAAGCTTTGAATGGATTGGGCAAGCTCCCCGAGCTCATCATGAGATCGTACCGGCACAGCCACTGAAAAATTCCCTTTACTGAGTTTGGTTGTCGCTTCCTTCATCGAAATTAGCGGTCTAGTCAAAGCTTTTGATAGAAAATAGATGGTGATAAGCATGAATAAAAGGAGCAATGCAGTCGCAAAAAGGAAATGCCTATTCAATTGTGCGATTAAATCCTCAACATCTCTAGTATCTTTGAACATATAAACATAGCCTTTTTTTTCTTTATCACTGATAAATGGCGTAACGGTGGCTATATATCTTTCATCCTTCCAACTTGATTGGAGGACCATACCTTTTCGGGGTACTTGCGGGATCTTTTTTGCCAAGATTTTGTTCATTCCCCCATTTACCTTTGCGGAAGATATCAGAATATCTCCTCTTGTGTTCGTAATCACGACATCTGTATCGGTATGGTATTCCATCAGTCCGATATGCTTAAGGGTAGAGTCGGAATACGTGATTTCCAACACATCACGATGACTATTGCCACGGGCCTTCAGTGATTCCAATTCTTGATTGATACGGGAATGGATCACTTTATTATGCAAGTAAATCATGGAGACGGTTTCCATCAAAAAAATGCAAATAAATATAGATAGTCCGAGTTTAAAGGAGATTTTCAGGATTATTCACCTTCTTATAGAATAAAGTCAGTTTAGCGAAAAAGTATGAAGAAAGTATGCAGTTTATTTCAATTTCTTCGCATCTATTAAACAACGATAATCCGAATGATGACTTGTTGCAAGAGAGACAATAGGTTTAATGGGCCAAAACTGTCACTTTTTTAAGTCCTGTGCAGGGGGGAATCAGGTTGTATTTAGCCACTCCTCCCAAAACATATACGTAGGATTGCTATGCGGCAACCGTGGAAAAACATAATTTTCCACGCGAAACGATTAAACATAACACTTTTCGAAGTTGTTACTAATTATTCATATAGAACTTATTTTAATTACACCTCTAACGAATGGAAACTGCCGTGAAAATGGACCGTTTCTTTATTTAGTTTATACAAAATGTTTTGTATTAAGGAAACATTTTGTCGTGAATGAATACTATGTAAAAAAGGAGCTGATCCATATGAATTGTACAAACCGTACGCAGAAAAAAATAATGGCATATTCCGCATTATTCAAAAAAATGGGCATTCTCAATGATGAGGAATACAAAAATATCGCAAAGACCTTTCAATCAAAGGGTTGAGGAAGTGTCCCTTGGATATTCATAAACTTTTATCCTGCAGTATACGGTCTGTAAACCCCCGCCTTTCAATCTTAGAAAAGGAGGGGGACTGCAGACTATTAGGATATCAAGGAAGTGTGGGCGATGTTGTCAATTTGTCGGGCTCTAAGTCTATCGAATTTCATCTTTTTGGCGGCTGCACCCAGCTGGTTGAATTGATGCACCTTAAGTTTGAAAATTACATAAACGATGGACATTTCTTGGCAAGTAGGAGGGAGTTCATTGAAAAGGGATACGAAAAAATTTCTTGCGTTATGAGAAGTGAAAAGGAAGATTGTTGTGATCCGATGGTGTTCTCTGCGATAATGGAGTAAAGAAATTGAAAAGGAGTTACGTAAGATGGCGGAGGACTTTAAGATTCCCAGCTTGAAAGTTGATGAGATCGATAAGAAAATCATATCGGTTTTACATGAAGATGCACGAATTTCATATACCGACTTAGCGAAGAAAGTGGAGCTTTCCAGAGTTGCGGTTCAGATGAGAATTAATCATCTAGTTGAAAACGGTGTGATCGAGAGGTTCACTGCGGTCATAAATCCAGCTAAGGTCGGCATCCATGTTTCGGCATTCTTTAACGTGGAGGTTGAGCCAAAATATCTGGAATCGGTCGCGCAGCAATTAGAAAGTGAACCGGCTGTTACGAGTTTATATCATATGACCGGTCCGAGTAAACTCCATATGCACGGAATCTTTACTGATAATCAAGAGATGGAACGCTTTCTTAATGAGAAACTGTATGCGGTCGTCGGTGTTGTCAGCGTTGATTGCCAAATTCTCATTAAACGTTATAAAAGCCGGATGGGCATGAAGCTTTAATAAAAAAATCCCCCTATACAGGCGGATTTTTTTATTTATGTGAGCGGGATGATAAAGCCGCCATACGCAAAGGCAAGAATGATTACGAATGCAGGGTGGATCTTGAATTTACCTAAAGCCAAGAAGGCCAATCCAGCGATGAAGACTGAATGGATGTAGCCGATGGACCCGACCGCGTCCGCGGCCATATTCCAGGTGAGCAATAACATCATGATCGCGATCACGGGCTGTACAAGTAGTGACATGCCTTTTACGATAGGCGATTGTTTGTATTTTCGCAGGATTTTTAATAGATATATCAAAGCCACGGCTGAAGGGATGATCGTGCCTGCCAATGCAGCTAGAAATCCTGGCCAGCCATATACATCATATCCGACATATGCGGCTATTTTCGTGGCGATGGGTCCAGGGAGTGAATTTCCTAACGCGAGCATTTGTGAGAACTCGGTATTATCAAGCCAGCCATAACGGGTGACGATTTGATCATACATAAGCGGAATCGAAGCTGGACCTCCGCCGTAACCAAGAATATTGGCAATGAAAAACGCTAGAAAAACAGCAACTCCTATTGGGATAATAATACCCATTAAGCGGATTCCTCCTTCCTATCAGTCTTTTTATTTTTCAATCTATCCTTTAATTTATAATGAAACGCCCCATATAAAAGAAACATCATAATGACGATACCCGGATGCAGGGAAATGACCTGCAGAAGCAAAAAGGAAATCGCAAAAAAGGTGATTCCGAGCACCTTTCCTAACCCTTTTACCGCCTTTTCGCCAAACTCATAAGCCATTTGACCAAGCATGACAGCTACAACCGGCATGACAGCAGCGATCATATTACTGATCATTGCCGAATTACTTAGAACATTAATGAACGCAATCAAGAAAACCATTGCAATGCATGAAGGTAATACGTGAGCCGCCACACTTACGATGGCTCCCGGCCAGCCTTTTAATTTATAACCAAGATATGCTGCCATCTTCGTGGCAATCGGTCCTGGGAGCGTATTGGCAATTGCCAATGTGTCCCCGAATTCATCATCGTCAAGCCAGTGATAACGGGAAACTGCTTCGTGGCGGATGAGCGGGATGACAGATGGCCCGCCGCCGAATCCTAATATCCCCGTTCTCATCATTCCAATCGTCAATTCCGTATATGGATTTTTCAAAAACGATTCCTCCTTTGTTATAAAATTCAGCATTCATTTCCAAGATTATGAATTAATGATAACAAAAATTCTTTCGAAATGTACAAAAAATTATGATAATAATTACGTAATGAATGTATTTTTGGGGATTTTTGATATAATGGGTTGAAATAAACAAAAGAAAGTATCTTTTTGCCTTGAGGAAGGAAGTCTGGATTACATTAGACAAACAAGCAAGTATAATGCTATTCCCATTAGTGCGATGGGTTATTGGATTCCGCCTTATTTAAGGGGGATAAGAAGGAGAAATTATAAACAAAAAAACAACTTTTCTACAAGCCCCCTTTTTAAACCTAAAAAAGTACCCTATGGGCAGCCTGTTACAGAGTGACTGCTCTATAAGGTACATTTTTTAATATATAATTCTAATAAACTTAATGTGGGTCATTCTTCCCTTATGACTAATAGCACACCGGTAAAAATTAAGATCGTACCGATCCAAAAAGACAAGCCGATTTGTTCACCTAGTATTAACCAACCTAAAAAAGTACCGACTATAGGCTGTAAAAAGAAAAATAGTCCGCCACTTGAAGCAGTAAGCATTTGCAGTCCGCGATTCCACAGTAAAAAGGCACATGCTGTTGAAATAACGCCCAAGTATAGAATGCCGCACCATATGGATGGATGCATGATGGCTTGAAAGTCTAGCTCATCCAATCGACTAATCGTAACAGGTGTTAAAAAGACAATTGCCACAAGCACGGCATAGGTCGTAATAACAATTTGTGAATATTGCCCTGGTACACGTTTGATTAGAACAGACATAAGGGCCCAAGTTAACGCAGCAATAAGCAGTGATACGCCCCCAAGTTGGTGAGATGAGCCAATATGGGCATTTCCGACAATGATACCGACACCGAGTGTCGCTAAAATAACAGAAATTGATTTTTTTAAAGTGATCTTTTCTTTTAAAACGATACGTGCAAATATCACCATGAATGCAGGTGTTGTTGAAGTGATGATGGCCCCCATTTGTGCGGTGGATAGCAGCGTACCGACTTCCTGGGTTACGATGGAAATGGTGTTCCCAACAAGTCCTATAATGAAAACCAAAAGCCAGTCCCGTTTGTCAATCCGCCAAGATTGTTTTGTTATTAAACCAATTGTCAGCAATGCTAAAATCGCAATTACATATCGTAATAATACTAATTCAAGCGGCGGAACAACCTCTATCACAACTTTTACCACAACATACATCCCGCCCCAAATGCTGGCAGCGAGTGATAAATATAAAGAACCTATTATCGTGTTTTTCATTTTTGTACCCTCCGTTTTAACTAAACATTTCCAGTCCTTAACGGAGATGCTGTTTTTCTGCCGTTAAGGAAGAAAAACTGCAGGTACATCAATTTCGAATAGTGGTGACCACAACATCAGCTTTCAGCTCACTTTCAAAAAATATTAATTTTCAATGATGTTAGCTAATTAAAAAGCTATTCGCAGCTGCTACCGATCATTCGTTTCAAACGTCAGTAAGTTATTACCATACTCATTTAAATATACAAGATTTCAGATTAATAAAACAACAAATTATAGTATTAAACTTAGCGTACCATTAAAATCATTAGCATTATACTAAAACGTAAAATACAGGAAAAACCCCAACCTTAAAAACTGGTGGGGTTTCTATTTGGTTCATGGATTCTAGTTGGAATAGAAAGAGGGATTTATAGGGAAGGGAAACAGATGGTACAGTAATAATGCTGGAAAGAAAAGGTGGATTAGGATTAATAGGCTCCCTTAAAGAGTTTAATCCTAATCCACCGTTATGGTGAATTCAGTGCATGTCCTTTCCGGGAGCATCACTATCCGTTATATTTTCTTTCGATTTTCCTGAACTCATCCGATAGTTCAAATAACGTGTGTAAGACGGCTGTTTGAATATATAGATTCATATAATTATCATTGCTCTTCTTTTGAAAAGATAAATCATGCTTTTCATTGATTTTCCGAGTTATACATTCATTAATTTCGCTCCACATTTCTTTCGTTCCTTCTTTAAGTTTAGTCTCCATAATCTCCCACTCCTTTTTTATTAGTTTATCCAATCTATTACATTCTTATACTTATTTTTTTGCCAAACTGGTAACTTTTTTATCTTAAAATTAATGTCTTCATTTTTTTTTGGGTATCCTTCTGTTTGAGTGCAAAATCGAAAAATAGGAGATGTCATTACCCATTAGTGGTTATTTAATTGTTGAAAAAATATTGTCGACTAACACTATTCGCTTCAAACAAAGTTGATTGGAACGGATGACGGACCGCCCGCGGAAAGCGAGTGCCTGGATTCAACGTTCAAATTGTACATTCCCTAAAAGGGGGGCAGGGTATCACTATCTCATTCCTTCTCTATAGTTACTTTAATTGAGTCATATTCTTGAGTGATGTATTGTACAAATGACAGGAGTTTGGGATAATTTCTCTTTTGCATGAAACAACTCCACGAGTTGTACGCGACTGATCATGAAGAAACTTTGGATACTTGCAATGATGGCTAACAAGAGAAACAGGAAGATTGTCGACCCGATCGCTTGATAAGGAAAATTCAGCGTAATGACATTATCGTATTGCATTAAATTCATTAATGCCATACCGAAAAACTTGGACAGCAGACCGCCAAGGATTATTCCAATTACAAGTGAGAATGATCCAAGGAGCAGATTTTCAACGAATACCATTCGAGTAATCTGGCTTTCTTTCATACCTAGCAGCAAATAGAGTCCAAATTCCTTTTTTCTTTGCTTCATAAAGAAAGAGTTAGCATAAAGAATAAAGAAAATGATAAAGAGGAAGATGACCACCGAGGCAATCGACACCCCCGTTTGAAAACTCTCCTTATTATTGAGTACATCCAATATATCCTGGTTATACATCAGTGATGAGAAGGTGAAATGGACCATCACACCTGTAATCATGGCAAACAGATAAATCGTATAAACACGGAAATTGCGCTGAACGTTCCGGAACGTCATATTCAGTAAGTTCACCTTTGATTCCCTCCCATGGCACTCTGGATGTGAAGGATCCGATCAAAGAAGTCACTTTGACTTTGGTCACCTTTATAAAGCTCGTTTACGATTCCCCCATCACGCAGGAAGATGACACGTTTACAGAAGCTTGCTGCATAGGAATCGTGTGTAATCATAAGGATCGTCGTTTGAAACGTTTCATTCAAGCCCGATAACTGTTCCAATAATTGTGTGGCCGATCTCGAATCAGAGCGCCTGTAGGTTCATCTGCAAAAACTATCGCAGGGTTTGTAATAATGGCGCGCGCCGATGAGGCCCGTTGTTTCTGGCCGCCAGAAACTTCTGTAGGGTATTTATCCTGAATTTCTTCAATATTCAATGCCTGAATGACTGGTCTCAGCCTTCTTTCCATCTCATCCGATGAGAATTTCCTTAATGAAAGAGGCAGAAGAATGTTCTCCTTAATCGTTAAAGTATCAAGCAAGTT
Source organism: Peribacillus sp. TE19612 (assembly GCF_056279465.1). Taxonomy (NCBI): domain Bacteria; kingdom Bacillati; phylum Bacillota; class Bacilli; order Caryophanales; family Bacillaceae; genus Peribacillus; species Peribacillus sp. TE19612. The sequence continues at coordinate 191,247 of NZ_JBWCCL010000003.1, forward strand.
GTAATCTTGAAAGATGAACCCCATTCGTTCTTGGCGAAATGTGCGCAATGCTTTTTTGTTCAAATCCAACAGGGCCTGCTCTTCAAGCCAGACTTCCCCGCCAGAAAATTTATCAATTGTCGATAACACATTCATCAGTGTTGTTTTTCCTTAACCGGAAGGCCCCATAATAGCTGTAAATTCACCCGAAGTTATGGTCAGGTTAATATTTTTTAAAACCTGTGCCTTTCCATAGGATTTAGATAAGTTTTTAGTTTGTAATACTTTTTTCAACGTAAATCTCCTCCTCATGTTACATACTATAAAATTCATCCCTTTCCCCACCATAGATGTAACAGGAAGTAAGATTACAATTTTGTCACATTACAATTTGAAAATGAAAATAACATCTTGAACAGTGAATGTAATAAATGAAATTATCTATATCAATTATGCATTTTCAGCAACTTAGTGGCAACAAGTTGAAATAATGGGGGTTAAAGGGATTACGATCTTTTTCTAATGAACTAACTGGTTCTCTATTTCACTTTCGGAATTTAAGGGGACAGGTTAGTTGCAAGGGTGCTAGAGCAGAAGGAGATATTATTGAAAGATAAGGAATAAAATCAAGTTTTCTACAAAGAATACTTCTATTAATTACAAATTAGGAGTGTGGATATGGAACAAACACTTTATGAAAAAGTTGGCGGAGAAGAAGCGATAGCAAAAGTTGTGGACTATTTTTACTCGGAATTGGTCCTTAAAGATGAGACAGTTAATCATTTTTTTGAAAAAACGGATATGGAAAAGCAACGAAGTCATCAGACAAAATTTATTAGTTTTGCATTAGGCGGCCCAAAACAATATTCTGGACAATCCATGGCAAAAGCTCACCAAGGATTGAATCTGCAACCTGCCCATTTTAATGCCATTGTCAAACATCTTAATGATGCACTTGCTCACTTTGGAGTGAATGAAGCTGACATAGATACAGCTTTGACTAAAGTTGCTTCACTAAAAGATGATATTTTGTATAAATGAATATCGATCCATCCCCCATTATCTGGGGGTTTTTATTTGGATTTTTTATCCTTTTGTTACATGTTTTTGACTTCCAAAAGAATGATTTTTAAATGAAGTTGCGTTTTAAGAAAATTACAAAGACAATGACCATTTTGTAAAATTCAGAAAAAATGGAAAATACATTATTGACTTATGTCTGGAGTATTATGTATTATGTATACATAACACATATGAGGATTTAGCCAATGATATAGATCCAAGTTGTTCATATTGTAAAGACTTATCAAAAAGGACGGATTAATATGGCAGGAATTCATTTAAAACCAATCGAAAAGGAAAGAACAACACAAGATAAAGTTTATAATCAAATAAAAAAAGCCATTTTATTTGGTGGTATTACCAGTGATGAAATATTTACAGAAGTTCAATTAGCGGAAAGGTTAGATACTTCAAGAACTCCGGTAAGGGCAGCTATTCAAGATTTGGTGAAGGAAGGATTACTTGTTTCCATTCCAAGGAAGGGTTTAACGGTTAGAAAGATTACATCGGAGGAACAGGATGAAATCTTTTTACTAAGAAGTGCTATTGAAGTTGAATCAGTGAAAAAACTAACAAAAGAAATTACATCACCTGAACAACTGAGGCTGCTTAAATTAATTCTGAAGCAGCAAGAAGAAGCATTGCAAAATGATGATGCTATTAGTTTTATTAAGCTAGACCATGAGTTTCATCTCTCGTTGACAAGACTGGCAAACTTCACCATAATAGAGCAAGTTTTGAACAATCTTCATAACCTTACTCAGCTAATGGGGTTAAAAGCAGTCAGTAAACTTGGGAGAATGAAAAATGTTTTAATGGAACATACTCAGATTATCCAGGCTTTAGAGGAGAAAAATCCCGAACTGGCTTCACAGGCGATTTTAAACCATTTGGAAAAAACAAAAGAAACATTGATTATGGTTGATAATTCCTGATTTTCCATCAAATGCTTGAAGGGAGGGATTGCTCCTAGTAAAAGGTAGTTTACTATATTTGTAGGGACAAAAATTAACGGTTTTGAATAAACTTGCCTATGAGATGGAAGATTTACAGCAGGGTCAAACCAATTCTCACGTTTAGAGCAAAAACCTTGGAGAAATTCTTCCAATTCTTTTTCCTGGGTTTTTGCTTAGATAGTAAGCCATGGTGTTGAAAGAACCGTCTATAGTTCATTGCAAATGAAAGCGTTTACCTGTCGTTGATGTTCATAGGTAAAGAGTAGAGAATATTTAAGGGATAAACATAAAATTCACTTTGACTTTACCAACCATAAATACATGAGAGGAATTGGCAAAGCTTTTAATGTATACACAATACATAATACATCATACAAAATACAATTAAGGTTCGCCGTTAAGCTGTTAAATCGTTTCTTGTTTTTAAAACATGTACTTATTCAAACATATAGGAGGAATCAGGTATGGTTAGAACAGGTAAAGAATATTTACAGACATTGAAAGATGATAGGGCAATCTACATAAATGGGGAACGAGTACAGGATGTGACGACCCACCCAGCTTTTACAGGGATTACCCAAACCATTGCAGGCTTATACGACCTAGCATGGGATGAATCTCAGAATATGACATACAAAACTGAGGACGGTACACTAGCAAATAAAATTTATATGATTCCAAGGAGTCGGGAAGAACTTAAAGAGAGAAGATTGGCGATTTCTAAATGGTCTGAAGCAACTTGTGGATTTGTCGGAAGAAGCCCTGATCACGTTGCCAGCTTTTTGGCTGCTTTTGCCAGTTCACCCGAAGTGTTTGATCGTGGAGGAGAAGGTTATGGAAATAATGTTTTGAATTTCTATAAACATGTACGAGATCAAGATCTATATGTAACATACGTTATTATTCCGCCACAAATTGATCGAAGTAAAGCAGCTCATGAGCAGGAAGATAAGTTTCTCCCAGTTGGAGTGTACGAAGAAAGGGAGGATGGAATTATTGTTCGAGGTTCTCAAATGCTCGGTACTGCATCAGCCGTATCCGATTACTTATTCGTAAGTTGCCTTACACCACTCAGACCTGGTGATGAAGATTATGCTTTGTCTTTTGTCCTGCCGATTCATGCAAAAGGATTAAAATTTTATGCGAGGCCTGGTTATGCTGAAAAATCACCAAGCACATTTGATTACCCATTGTCCTCGCGTTTTGATGAAAGTGATTCATTAGTCGTTTTTGACGATGTATTTATTCCTTGGCAAGATATTTTTGTTTACAAAAATATTGACATCGTGAGTGCTCAGTTCCATGAAACACCAGCTCACGTATTAGGCAATAATCAAGCGCAAATAAGATTTAGCAATAAATTGAAATTCTTGATTGGTGCTGCCCGAAAAGTTGCTGCTATGAATGGAATTGATAAAATCCCATCAGTCCAAGAGAAGTTAGGGGAACTCGCTTCTATTGCGGCTTCTGTAGAAGGTAATCTTTTAGCTTCTGAATATAATTGTATCATCGACAAAAACGGTGTGGCACGACCGAATCCACGTTTTCTCTACGGTGTAGTCGGTCAACAGGAAACTATCTATGCTTCCACTATTAAAATTTTACGGGAGTTATGCGGTGGAGGCGTTTTACAATTACCATCCTCATATAAAGAGCTCATCAATCCTGAAACGAAAGATGATATGTATCAATATATACGTTCTACGGGAGTTGGGGCTGAGGAGAAAATTAAACTATTTAAGTTAGTATGGGATATCATTGGTTCAGAATTCGGTGGCAGGCATCAACAGTATGAAATGTTCTATAATGGTGCACCTTTCGTCACGAAAGGCTTTTCATTTAGAAATTACGGTTATGATGAGCCGGTTCAAATGGTGGATAGATTTTTAGGAAGCTATTCACTTCCCACTAAAGTGGAAGAACTAATATAAAAAATATATAGAAAAGGGTGTTGCAGAAATGAAAATTGCATCAATACAATTGGAGATTAAAGATAGTGAATCTAAATCTGCTCGCATAGATCGTGTGGAGTCAATGATTGATGGATTAAAAGGACAAGATTTAATAGTTTTACCAGAAACGTGGGCAACGGGGTACTTTTCTTTTGATCGTTATATGGACGAATCAGAAGAATTGAATGGCGATTTTGTCCAACGTTTCTCCGCAAAGGCCAAAGAAGTTAAGTCATATATATTTGCAGGTAGTTTTATAGAAAAAAATAATGGAAAATACTACAACACAAGTGTTCTATTTTCTCCGGATGGGACACTAATAGGAACCTATCGCAAAATGCATTTATTTCGTTATGGTTCAAAAGAAGGTCAAATATTGACGAGAGGAAATGAAACAACTGTAGTCGATACAGAATTCGGGAAAGTGGGCTTATCAACTTGTTATGATTTGCGATTTCCTGAATTGTACCGTGCAGAAGTGGATTTAGGAGCAGAGTTACTTCTTGTTACATCTGCTTGGCCGCATAGAAGACTGGAGCATTGGAAATTATTCAATTCAGTTCGGGCATTGGAAAACCAGTGTTTCTTGATTTCGAGTAATTGTGTAGGAAATACTAATGACGTCCTTTTAGCTGGTCATAGTCAAGTGGTTGACCCTTGGGGGATTGTTGTGGCTGCTGGAGGAGATGAAGAAACTATTATTAAAACAGAGATTGATCCAGCTCAGGTTGCTAAAATTCGTGATGTATTTCCTAATTTGAAGCACCGGGTTTTAGATAGGCAGGAGGAATTCAGTTGATAAATATTAATGTTTGTGGAAGAAATATTGTCGCAGACCCTAAACGATTGCTTATTGCCGGCTATACGGGAAAAGACCAGGAATCTGTAAAAAAACATATTGATGAATTGAAGGAGATCGGCGTTCCGGCTCCTCCACAAGTTCCGATGATTTACGATCTTTCAACAAATCTCATTACGACAAATAACTCAATTTCAGTTATTCAAGAAAGCAGCAGCGGAGAAGCAGAAGTGGTCATCATGAAAATTGAAGGGGAATGGTATTTAGGACTTGGCAGTGACCACACGGACCGCGGGCTTGAAAAAGTGTCTATTCAGAAATCCAAACAAGTATGCAGCAAACCTATTTCAACACAATTTTGGGCCTTGGATGACGTAAAAGATCGATGGGATGACATTGAAATGAGAAGCTGGATGATCGTTGATGGGGTGAAAAACGAGTACCAAGAAGGCAAGCTAGGAGAATTCTTGCATCCTGAAGAATTGCTCAAAATTATCGAGGAACGTGGCTATGATAGTGAGGATATGATTGTGTTTTGCGGAACATTACCGATTATAAATGGTGAATTCATTTATGGGGAAGCATTTTCAGCAGAATTATATGATCGTTTAACAGATAACAAAATTCAATTGAATTATCAGGTTCATTATTTAGTGGATGCGGAGGTAGTTTGAAATGGAAAAATCAAAAATGAAAATTGATAGAAAACCAGAGTTGGAATTTGTTGAGTATAAAACCTTTGAGGCCGTTCCTTCAAAAACTGTAGAAGGTGCATCTCAACGAATCATTGCGCAGATTCCAGATACTAATGTAGCAACTCGTATCCTTGAACTGGAGGCAGGTACTGATACATCCCCTGATGGCGTGCAAGTCCATGACTTTTGGGAAGAATTATATATTATTGAAGGATCCTTAATCGATTTACGTCTAAATGAGGAATTTACAGCAGGAATGGTTGCATGCCGTCCTCCAGGGATGGAGCATGGTCCATGGAAATCACCTAATGGCTGCAGGATTTTCGAAGTTCGCTATTATGCAGATCAGAAAAAAGAAGAACATGAATTTGTCGATCATACCACTTTTGAAGCGCAGCCTTTTAGTAAAGTTAAAAGCCTTTCTGAAAGAATCATTGCTTCTGACCCTACTACAGGGGTTGCTACAAGAATTCTTCATAACGGTCCAGGGACAGATACATCTCCTAATGGCGTGCAAGTCCATGATTTTTGGGAAGAATTATATATTATTGAAGGATCTTTAATCGATTTGCGTCTAAATGAGGAATTTACAGCAGGAATGGTTGCTTGCCGCCCACCCGGTATGGAACATGGACCGTGGAAATCACCAGATGGCTGTAAGATTTTCGAGGTCCGCTATTACTCCACGGAACAATAAAGAGGTATGTACCGGGATTCTGCATTCCTATAGCAATATGGCAATCCATCAAATGGCTTCTCGTGACATCAAACAACGAGGAGCCTTTTATTTCTGATACATTTATACGCAGGAACCAAATGCTAATGCTCAAATTGATAATTCGATGATTTCAGAAAGTGGCTATTTTAAGTTTATGTGTAATGAATTATGTATACAAAGTTCATTACACATAAACTCTAATCGGTAAACAATGAGTGCACATTCATGAAAAGTTCAAATTGACTTAAAATGCACTCCATTAATGGTTGATTATCGACTGGGGACGGAACATGGTCCTTAGTACCAAACGGAAACAAGGTTTTTGAAGTAGTATTGCACTAAATAATATCGACTAAACATTTTAAAAGTCATTATTTTGATGACAGAGAAGGTGAAGCAAGTTGGAAGTTTTCCATTTAGCACATCCACTAAAGGAATCCCTATATCCAAGGGAGCCCCACGTAATGGCATTAGGTTTTTTTGACGGTGTTCATTTAGGTCATCAATCCTTGTTAAAGCAAACCAAGAGAATAGCCGAAAAGAACAATCTTAAATTCACGGCAATGACCTTCGATCCACATCCAAATGAAGTAATCAAATGGGAGAAAGATTTGCGGTATTTAACTCCCCTAGCTTTAAAGATTGAAAGAATGGCTGCTTTTGGAGTGGACAAGCTTTTTGTCATAAAGTTTAATTTATCATTGGCTTCCCTACAGCCATCCGATTTTATTAAACAATATGTTTTAGGTCTTCAAGCTAAACATATAGTGGTAGGATTCGACTTTACCTTTGGAAATAAAGCTCAGGGTAATGTTGATTATTTGCAAAAAGTGAGTAAAAACAACGCCTTTGATGTAACCGTCATTTCAAAACAGGCACATAATGGCGAAAAAATAAGTTCAACTTTAATTAGAAAAATAGTAAGGGACGGAGATGTCCACCTTGTACCTTACTATATGGGACATCAATTTGAAGTTAAAGGCTTTGTTTATATTTCAAATAGACATAAACATGAGAAAAAGAAAAAAATGGAAATTCATATTGAAAATAAGTATATCCTGCCAGCACCAGGTGTATATAGTGTAGAAATCAAAAACGGGAACAAAGCTTGTCAGGGGTTATTTATAAGATATGGATCCAGCAATAGAAATGATGAAATAAGCGGTCCAATTATAGAAATGCTGAAGGGAGGTGTTGCCGAAGAGTTGACAGTTAAATTCTTAAACAAGATACCCTTTGGGTCAATGCCTGAGTATAGTTCAAATTTTAAGGAGGTTATAAAATGATGGATGATAGAAATTTTAGAAACGCGATGGGGAAATTTGCAACAGGCGTAACAGTACTTACAACATATTTAGAAGATGAAGTACACGGTATGACGGCGAATGCATTTATGTCGGTTTCCCTTAATCCAAGATTGGTTTTAATATCCATAGGCGAAAAAGCCAGAATGCTAGATAAAATTAATGAATCTGGAAAGTTTGCTGTAAATATATTGTCAGAAGCTCAAAAAGAGTTATCCATGCACTTTGCGGGGCAGATTAAAGAAAACCGTCAGATTGAATTTGGCTGGATAAATGAACTTCCAGTAATAAAAAATGCTTTAGCAAACATCGTATGTAAGGTCCATAGTAAACAAATAGCTGGGGACCACACACTCTTTATTGGAGAAGTAACTGAACTCGTCATTAGCGAAGGGGCACCACTGGCCTTTTATGAAGGGAAATACGGCAAAATACTCAGCTAAGCTGTTTAAGGCGGAAAATTATTATTTAAGTTTGATCATTAAAGTTATGTTGAAAAGTTACGAATCCAAACGTGGAGCTTACTGGTTCCTTAATAGACTGTAAAGCTTTCTTAAGAGGGTCTTGTTTTGTTTAGGAGGGGAAACTCATGCAAAGCAAAAATAAGACGGCCGTCAGATCAATGGAAATCCTTAATCTTTTTTTTACGCATTCAATGTTAAGTTTAAATGAAATCGCAAATATTTCAAGGATACCGAAAACATCTGTTTATCGAATGGTCATGTCACTTGAAGAGATGGGTTTTCTCGATAAGGGGAGAGATGGAAAATATTCACTTGGCCTGTTATTTCTTCAGTTCGGCCATTTGGTAGCCGAACGGCTTGATATTCGGCAGGTAGCTTTGCCGATAATGCAAAAACTGCATGACAAGGTAGGGGAAGCTGTTAATCTCGTCGTACAAGATGGCAAAGAGGCCATCTATATCGAAAGACTGGATACAAAACAGCGTGTTAGGCTTAATACGGCAATTGGCCGGAGAACTCCGCTTTATGCCGGAGCGTGTTCTCGTGTCATTCTCGCTTTTCAGCCGCAGTATGAGCGCGAACAATATTTAGAGCAAATCGAACTGAAGTCGATTGCTTCTGGAACAATCACTGATAAAGAGAGACTTCGGATTCTTCTAGAAGAATCTCAAAAAACGGGATATACGGTCAGTAACTCGGAACTTGAAAATTATATATCTGCAGTAGCCGCTCCTATTTTTAATGACAAAGGTTATATCATCGCGGGGATCAGTGTTACTGGTCTTGAGGTGGGTTACCGAAACGAGTTGTTGCCTCCATTGGTTGAAAAAGTGAAGAGTGCAGCGCTCGAGATTTCACGGGAATTTGGATATGCCGGTAATGAAGCTGAATATGTCCACGGTTGAGAGATCAATTCCGATAGTCTTTGTGCTTTTTCACAAGAACGATTATTGTCCTTATTGAAGGCTTTGTATAATGTATTATGTATACACGATACATTATACAAAATACTTATGGATTTGGGCGCTCATTAACTGGATGCCAGCTGATGACGATGAATCTTACAGGAAAAACTAAAGAAGGGGAAAGGGGGTAGAATTTAACCCCGCATATAAGAAGCAAAGTAAGCGAATGGCAGGAGGTCAGACTCTCTATATCGGGAAGTAACCTAGTTCTTCATTAATGATGGTGCACCTTTAACCTTCTATTAATAATCAGCAAGCCATCCACATCCAAGAATCCACATCCAGGAAAGTAACTAATCCGGAGGTGTGTTAAATTGAGTGGGAAAAAGAAACTGGACAAGAAATCACAAAAGATATTATTTGCTAGTTTACTTGGCAGTACCATTGAATTTTTTGATTTCTTTCTTTATGGAACCGTTGCTGCACTTGTATTTAATAAACTGTATTTTCCTAATGATGATCCGTTTGTAAGTTTATTGCTTGCTTATGCATCATTTGGCATTACATTTTTTATACGGCCTCTTGGAGGGCTTGTATTTAGTCATTTGGGAGACAAGTTTGGCAGGAAAAATACTCTTGTGCTTTCACTTTTATTAATGGGAGTTTCTACTGTATGTATTGGACTTCTTCCAACATATAGCATGATAGGGCTTTGGGCACCAATCCTTTTAGTTTTCTTTCGTCTAGTTCAAGGGATTGGACTTGGCGGAGAATGGGGGGGAGCGATACTCCTGGCGGTTGAATCTGCGCCTAAAGAAAGACGTGGCTTTTTTGGAAGCTTTCCTGCAATGGGTATCCCTCTTGGGATGTTACTTGGGACATTTTCTATTTCATTAATGAGTTTACTTCCGGAATCACAATTCCTTTCATGGGGATGGAGAGTGCCATTTGTCCTAAGTGCGATTTTGGTTGTTATTGGTATTTGGATAAGAAAAGGGATTGAGGAAACATCGGCCTTCAAAGAAGAGAAAGAAAAAGGAAACGTCGTAAAAATCCCACTCTTTGAGACACTGCGATATCATTGGAAAGCTGTCTTAATTTCTTTAGGTGCAAAATGTGTTGAAGTGGGACCATTCTACTTATTTTCTACATTTTTCATATCCTATGCTACAGAAACACAAGGTTTTTCAAGGACTACAGCTTTAAATGTAGTTACTGTTGCAACAGTCGTTACAGCGATTTGCATGCCATTTATGGGAATGTTATCTGATAAAATTGGTCGTAAACGTGTTTTTCTTATTGGTACCATCGGAATAACTCTTTTTGCTTTTCCATACTTTTATTTATTTTCCTTACAATCCACTCCCTGGTTATACGTTATTTCAATAGTGGGCTTAGGAATACTTTGGCCTCCAATTGCGGCGACTATCGGGACAATGTTTACTGAAATGTTTAGTACGAATGTTGGTTATACAGGAATAACGCTTGGTTATCAAACAGGCTCTGCATTATTTGGTGGAACGGCCCCAATGATTGCGACTATATTAGTGGGCGCCTACAATAATTCTTGGATTCCGCTTGCTTCATTTTTAGTATTTCTTTGTATCGCATCTCTTATCTCAGTATTATTTGTCCGAAATATTCAAAGTGAAAGTAATCCTTTCTCTGAGAAAAGGACACTAGATGATAAGGATACAGATAATCAAATAAGCGGGTAATGGATTGTCTTACTAAGAGGGAAATAGATTGATCTTTAAAAATGGTGACGTTTTCACAGTTATTGGAGAGCGGCTGAGGTAGGAAAGCCTTCAGATATCGCTCTCTTTGATTGAAGTCCCTTGAAGTGTTTGCGGCAGAAGGTACCATTAATGTGCTATGAACACGTAGACTCTGTTCGGCGAGGGCATTAGTAAAAATAATAAACGGCCCAGCTAATTTTTTTCCTTAATATATGACCTAATGAATAGATATTTCTTACATATCCGATAGTGAGCGCCGAGGACGGCTAGCTGAAGAAGAAAAGTATTGAATAATGGGTTGCCATATCCCGTCACTGGACGACTGATTATGCAATATTAAATAATTGATGTAGAATTGCATAAACCTTTTAATTCATCGAATAATCTGTATATTTCAATTGTTGGAAAAATACCATTAATCCCCACTTGGTATGGTATTTGCATATAAGTTAATTAATCACGAATAAGGGTGGAGTGATACATGGAGAATGCAAAGTTAAAACGTTCGTTAACAGTATTTCCTTTAGTGCTATTTGGATTGGCCTATATGGCACCTACAACAGTTTTTTCTACTTATGGAGTTGTTGCGGAAATAACGAAAGGGATGGTGCCGGCTGCTTATATCATAGCTTTGGTTGGTATGTTGTTTACAGCCTATAGTTATGGTCAAATGGTCAAGGCCTACCCTGTTGCCGGTTCTGCTTATACATTTACTCAAAAGGCCCTTAATCCTCACCTTGGATTCTTAGTGGGATGGGTCATCCTATTGGACTATTTATTTTTGCCAATGATCAATGGATTATTGATCGCCATTTACTTAAACGCGTATTTTCCATCCGTTCCTTTTTCCGTCTGGTTAATTGCCTTTGTCATTTTAATCACCGCTGTAAATATAATTGGAGTGAAAATAGCAACAAAAATAAATCTATTATTAGTTGCCTTTCAATTTTTAATAATCGTTATATTTACATTCCTCTCGATTAAAGGGGTACTTGACGGAATGGGTTCAGGAACATTATTCATGAGTTCTCCATTCGTGAATGGCGATATACCGCTATCTTTAGTATTGGCAGGATCCTCCATTTTATGTTTATCTTTTTTAGGATTTGACGCTGTTACCACATTTTCGGAGGAGACCATTAATCCGAAAAAAATGATACCAAAGGCCATTTTCCTCGTCGCATTAATAGGAGGAGGTCTGTTTGTCACCATCTCATACATCAGTCACCTTGTTTACCCAAATTTCCAAGCCTTTAAAGACCCAGATTCCGCATCCTTGGAAATTGCCATGTACATCGGGGGTCATTTATTTCAATCTATTTTTCTAGCAGGATACATTACCGGTGGGCTGGCTTCCGGTTTATCAGCTCATGCAAGTGTTTCGCGGCTTTTGTATGCGATGGGGAGAGATGGAGTTCTTCCAAAGAAAATATTTGGTCAAATTCATCCAAAATTTCAAACTCCAACACACAACATCATCTTAGTTGGTATTTTTGCTTTATCTGCTTTATTTGTTGATTTAGTGACAGCATCATCCTTTATTAACTTTGGGGCGCTTGTTGCCTTTACATTTGTAAATCTCTCGGTTATTTCCCATTATTTTATTAGAGAAAAACAGCGAAACGGAATTAATGCACTGAAATACCTAATATTGCCGCTGATTGGTACGAGCTTCACAATTTGGTTATGGACCAGTCTTGATTCAAAGGCACTCTTACTCGGACTAGGATGGTTCGGAATAGGTGTTATCATGCTGCTTGCAAATACGAAAATGTTTAGTAAGCGGCCGCCAGAGCTTTCCATTGATAGTGCGATTGAAAAAGAAATTAAAGCATAAAAGCTTTATGCATCAAGGAGGATAATAATGGTAAATGCAGACATCATTCTTTCTGGTCAACATGTTTTTACTGGATTACAGGATGAGCCTACACAGGCAGCTATCGCTATTAAGGATAATAAAATGATTAAAATCGGTTCTAAAGAAGATATAATGTCATTCCTTGGAGATCAAACAAAGGTGTATGACTTCGAAGAGGGGCTGATCATTCCGGGATTTCATGATTTTCATATGCACATTATGATGGGAAGCATTTTACAGAAGGATAGTGCCAAATTATTTGATGCAGCTTCAGAAGAAGATGCAGCCAAAATAGTAGCCGAATTTGCAGAAACGAGACCAAATGATGAGTGGATATTCGGTGTTGGCTGGGATCATACCAATTGGAAGAATAAAGTGCTGCCACATAGAACAACACTGGATAAATATATTTGTGATCGTCCCGTTTTATTATTCAATGCAGAAGTGCATTACGCATGGATCAATAGTAAAGCGATGGAAATGATCCAATTAACGAAGGATACCCCAAATCCGGAATATGGAGAAATTGGAAAAGATGAAAATGGGGAACTGACAGGCCTTCTATTTGAACAGGCAATTGGGTATGCATCAGAACATGCATACAAATTACCGAAAGAAAAACGTGTAAACCTATTCCAAGATTTTCTTAATGAAACAAAAAGGTTGGGAATCACATCCGTTAATGATTTATACGGAGCTAAAATTGCTCCGAATCCATTAGACGACCTTGAAATTTTTAAGGAATTTGAGAGAGAAGGGTTACTAACAACCAGAATTCACTTTTCGCCGGAGTTAAAAATGGATGTAGCTGCCGCCAAGGAATTACAAAAAAATTATCAGTCAGACAAGCTTACCTTTTCTGGATTAAAACAATTTATAGATGGTGTCGTGACTAGTCATACTGCTTTTTTATTGGATCATTACAAAGACCGTCCTGAAACAAAAGGCGGGACCACCTATCCAGCTGAAACAATTAAACAATTAGTAAAAAAGGCAGATAAGGAAAAATTTCAAATTCGTTTCCATGCTATTGGTAACGGTGCTGTCCGCTTAGCACTGGATGCATTTGAAGAAGCGAGAAACGTAAATGGGGAAAGAGATGCCAGACATGTCATTGAACATGTGGAGGTATTGCATCCAGACGATGTTCATCGCTTTAAGGAATTAAATGTAATCGCCTCATTTCAACCTAAACATATTGAATTAATGGAAAGTGAGGCATATACGGCCAGAATCAGTGAAAAACAACAACCACTCTATTATCCTATCAAAACACTCGTGGATACTGGTGCAAAAATTGCCTTTGGTACAGATTTTCCTGTAGTGCCCTTAAATCCCATGATGGGCATTTATCAGGCAATCACGAGAAAAGATTTAACCGGGAAGGCGTGGCAAGAGTCGGAAGGAGTAACATTAGCAGAAGCGTTAAAGTATTACACCGCTACACCGGCATTCGGGTCTTTCAGAGAAAAGGAATTAGGCACATTGGAAGCAGGGAAGATAGCGGATATCGCAGTATTAAATAAAAATTTATTTAGCATATCAACAGAGGAAATTCTTGAAACAGAAGTAAAGATGACGATCATGGATGGTAAGATCGTATATGAAAACCAGGTCGTCACAACTGTATAAGATAAAAAATGATAAAAAGGAAGGTAGTGAGAAAATGTCAAAAGTGAAAGTTGGGCTTATTCAAATTCATTGCGGAGAATTCATTGCGGAAAATATTCAAAAAACGATAGAGAAAATAAAAGAAACAGTAAATAAAGGTGCACAAATCGTTTGCTTACAGGAATTATTTTCTTCGCAATACTTTCCGCAAACGGTTAGCGTGAAAAATTATGATTTAGCAGAAGATGTAGATAGTGGTACATTGGCCGCAATGGGTGAATTAGCTAAGGAATTGGCCATTGTCTTGATTGTCCCTTTTTACGAAAGAGCAGGTGCTGGTATTTATTTTAATAGTGCAGCTGTATTTGATGCTGATGGGGAATGTTTAGGGATTACAAGAAAAAATCATATTCCGGATGGTCCCCAGTATCATGAAAAATTTTATTTCGTTCCAGGCAATACTGGATATCCTGTCTATGAAACGGCTTATGGAAAAATAGGAGTTGGGATTTGCTGGGATGAGTGGTATCCAGAAGTTGCCCGAATTTTGAGCTTACAAGGTGCAGAAATATTATTCTATCCTTCTGCTATTGGTTCAGAGCCAGATCATCCCGAGATATCAACAAGATCATCCTGGGAAAAGGCAATTTCCGCTCATGGCATTTCTAATGGTGTATTTGTTGCTGCGACAAATCGGGTGGGCCAGGAAAAGGATATGAATTTTTACGGCGGTTCATTCATTAGCGATACATTTGGGAATATTTTAGCTTCACTTGATGAGGAAGAAGGAATTATTGTCCAAGAAATTGATTTAAAAGAAATAGAAGAGACTAGAAAAATTCTGCAATTCTTTAGAGACCGTCGTGTCGATACATACGGGCCTATATTACAAAAAGAAATACTCCCGACCCCATCCCCTTCAAAAAAGGGAACAAACAAAGCGCTGCTTAGATAGTCATTAAAAAATAATGCATGTGTTTTCTCTTGGGAGGTCCGTACCCATCAAGCTAATTCTGTTTTTTAAAAGTAGGGATTGCTGTCTTATTTTACGCTTACCACATCGTAATTAAGGCTGTGCAATCCTTCTTCTCAAAATTTGGTATACTTCGCCTGAAATTTAAACGAACGATTGTTGGTGGATACGTTGTTTATGTTCAGGCGAGGACATTAGTAAAATAATAACCGTTTCTGCTAACTGCGTAACAAATTATGCAATTGTGATAATGGGGTTCAGTCGATTATAGCGGAATATATTTAAAAGAAATAGCAGGTGGGACTACCTGTTATTTCTTTTTTGCCAACGGAGAGCTATGCCTTAAAAGATATAGCGTAATTGTTTTTACAAGCAGTTTTTTCAAAGTTTAAAATAAAATATAATGAATGAAATAAAAATGTGCCAATAAAAGGTGAAACGATAAATGAATAAAGATTCATATCAGCGTCATAAGTGAGCCTCCAGTAGCACCGGTTATCACTATAAACCAAGCAGGCAATTTCCAGTACACAAGCATACTAAATAAGATGGCAGCAAAAGCAAAGTCTATAGGAGCTGAGATGGAGCTAGTCCAAATGGGATTATAAAAAGCCGCAATCAAGATGCCTACAACTGCTGCATTTACTCCCATTAATGCCCCTTTTACTTTAGGATTACGGCGTAATGTGTCCCAAAATGGCAATGTCCCTAAAATAAGAAGAAATGCAGGTAAGAAAATAGCAATTGTTGCTAATAAGCCACCTTGCCATCCATTTATCACGGCACCTATGTACGCTGCAAACGTAAATAATGGTCCTGGTACCGCTTGTGTTGCACCATATCCAGCAAGAAATGCCTCTTTGTCTAGCCAGCCAGTAGGGACAAATTCACGTTCAAGCAATGGCAAGACTACATGTCCACCACCAAACACTAAAGAACCAGATCGATAAAAGCCATCAAACAGAGCAATCCAATTTGATGAAGTAACCTCTCGTAAAATTGGAAGTAGAAACAGTAATCCGAAAAATAAAACTAAACTAACAAAACCGACACCACGCGAAATCGGAAAATGAACGTTAGATTCATAACTTTCGTCGTGTTGTTTATAAATTAGAAAACCAATAAATGCGGCCAGTATAATAATACCAACTTGCACATAGGCAGTCTGCCAAAGCAAGGTCCCAACCAAGGCTATTAATGCAATTGTCTTTCTCTTTATATCTGGAGTTAAATTTTTTGACATCCCCAAAATGGCGTGTGCAACTACTGCTACAGCTACTATTTTTAATCCGTGGATCCAGCCTGCATTTGAAACATCCATTCCTTTGAAAAATGATGCTAATATTACTAACGCTATCACCGAAGGCAGTGTAAAACCAAGGAAAGCTAAAATTCCACCGAAGAAACCTCCCCGCATAACTCCGACTCCAATTCCAACCTGACTGCTAGCTGGACCAGGCAAGAATTGACACAAAGCAACTAAATCAGCATAGCTTTTTTCATCCATCCATTTTCGTCGTCTAACATACTCATCATGAAAGTAACCTAAATGTGCTATTGGCCCACCAAATGATGTTAAACCAAGCCTTGTTGAAATTAATAGTATTTCAATTAGTGACTTTAAACTTCTGTTTGTTTTGTTTTGATCCACTAAAATAGTCCTCCTATTATTTAAGTTCATAAGCTTTCTTTCCGGCTTCCATAAATATTTCCTTTTTCAGTGGTCGAATAAATAATTTTCTTATTTTCCCATCGACGTTTCGTTCCTCATTTATTAAAAGTCCATCAGATTCAATTGTGTATAAAGTACTTGAATTGACGGTTTATCCATGTCATTTTAGTTCTTAGAACATCCAAAGACCAAAGTCGATTATCTATAATGAAGTATACTATTTATAAATATTTAGTTTCTAATTCCAACAATTAATTTACACACTCTTAATATTTGCTCAACCTAACATTATTTATCAAAAAATGGAAACATTTATAGCCCTTAATGTTTAGGTAAATCCATAATGAAGTTCATTACCGGAAGCTGATCAGCAGCTTCTTTTCTTTTGGAGAAAAAAAGCAGTATTTAAAAAGATGAGGGATTTAACACTTAGCGTACTACTTTTTTTTTAAGTGAGACGGTTAGCTAAGATCAATATGGGAAATACTAAGAGAATGAAATTCTTACCGAATTTTCAGAAAAATGCATTGACGGGAAATTAAGGTTGTTATATAGTATTAATAAGTTAAATTTGTTGTTATATAACAGAAGGAGGAATCTATATGATGAACATTTATGATAAAGCTTATGAAAGTTATTTAAAGATTTGTGAAAGGTATGAAATCGAGTCGATAAACATTGACCATTTCATCAAAAATTTAACTAAAGATCAGTTGGATGAATACAGTAAATTAGCCGTTTAAACGAAAGGACGTGACTGCAAAGATGGACCTCCCGGTTGATGTAGATGTAGAAGCCAGTTAGAAACCCCACCAGTTGCTATGGGAACAGGTGGGGTTTTGTCATGTGTTTTTAGCGCTTATTTTTAATAGGATAAATCGGCATGTTGCACAGAAGTTGTTGGCGATTTATACTCGCGATGACCCTTTTTATTTGTTGTTGAGCATTTTAATAGCTCGCCCGAAGACAAAGGTAACTATCAAAATGTTCATCGTATTAATGGTCATGTTTGCGAAAGAACCTTTCTTTTGTTCGAGGACGTGTATAGGCTAAGCCGGTATGATTAATAGGCAGCTTGTAATTGCTGGTGTTTTATAAGTTCATCTGATCTTATAAAATCAAAGTAATAAAATATCAATTACTATTACATTACTAGTAAAAGAGAAAGGCTGTGTCATAAAGTTGAGGGGGAAGGGTGCAAAGTTCAGAATTTTCTTGAAAGTGGTTCATGCACATGTTAGAATTCATTTCAGGTAAGAATATTATAAATAAGATGATATTGATTTTTTGGTAAAACTAAGTTTCTTAATAAGCAACGAAAACCAATAATGAAGGGACTAAAGAATCTATCTAGGAAATAAAGTCTATGGCGACGCCTTATTGCCTATTACCTTAAAACAACAAAAATCAGTACAATGATTGTTTTACTGATCGACACAACTAATCATTCTGTTTATATAAAATTTTTTTGGTTATAGAAAGAAACGGCGTTGCTTATTAAGAAACTGAGAGTGTTGATTAAACATCTTCAGTTTTAATATTCTTCAAATCTATTTAAAAGGGGGGTGAGAAAGATGATTTGAAGTGCTTCATTGGACGGGAAATAATATGTAATAAAATTAGTTTACAGCACCAATAAAAGGTATGGCGATGTAAATATGCTAATGATTTATTTTGTGGAATGGAAGAAGAAATGTAAGCGCTTGTATAAAGGTTATCAGTTGGTAATGTCCCGTGTTTTAGACTGTAACACCGTAACTAGTTTAGAAAAGGCACAACTTTACATGATGGAAATGAAATCATTCAGGAGGTTTTTGTTTAATGAACAAACAACTGCAGATGAAAAAGAAATCTAAATGGAAAGTTCGTTATACTGTCTTATTCGTATTATGGTTATGTTGGCTGTTTTCTTTCCTGGATCGAATGGTTATCACTATTGCATTGCCTTATATTGGTGAAGATCTTAATTTAACGGCAACAGCTCAAGGGTTACTGTTAAGTATTTTCTTTGCGGGGTATGCGCTGTTCCAAATTCCGGGCGGGATGTTATCAGATAAATTTGGCTTTCGTCGAGTGATGAGCATTGCGATTGTTTGGTGGTCAATTTTCACATCATTGACTGGTTTTATTTTTTCTTATCCACTTATGTTACTTATTCGATTCGTTTTCGGTTTAGGTGAGGCATGTTTACCAGGTGCTGCTTACAAAGGAATAGCTAATTACTTTCCTAGTAAGCAACGCGGGACAGCTACAGGAATTCAGTCAACAGTTAATACGTTGGGACCAGCTATTGCTGTTATTGCTGCTGCAGCAATTATTGGGGCATTTGGATGGCGTACAGTGTTTATCGTAATGGGTATTCCGGGCATTATACTCGGCCTGTATATCTGGTTTAGATTCAAAGATAATCCGAAAGATCATCCTAAAATGACGAAAGAAGAGCTAGCAGAATTAGAAGAAGACATTAATACTGAAAAATCAAAAGAAGAAAAGAAATCAGGAGTTTCCTTTAAGGAACTTTTAAGAAAACCAATTTTATGGCAAATGGCGCTTATTTGGTTCTTCTTTGATATTACTTTCTGGGGCTTCACTTCTTGGCTTCCATCTTATCTGATAAATGTTAGAGGACTTTCTTTAATGAATACTGGCATTTTCAGTGCCTTACCGTATCTAGTAGGTACAGTCTCCATTGTTCTTGGTGGGTACTTGTCAGATAAAGTAAAAGGAAAAAGAAAATGGGTGTTCATCCCTAATGCTGTAATTGGTGGGTTGGCATTATTATTAATGCTTCAAGCTTCTTCCACTGCAATGGTCATTACGTATCAATGTGTTGCAGCCTTCTTCATGTTCTTGGCTCAAGGAGCATTCTGGGGTCTGGTAGTTGACACACTGCCTGCGAAAATAATGGCTGCAGGCTCATCCACTGTTAACTGTTTCGGATCAATTGCAGGATTTATCGCCCCGTTTTTAATGGGATATATGATTGAAAGCAGCGGTGGTTCTTACAATTCATCTTTCATATTAATGATTGCAGCCATAATTGTAGCAGCAATCATCGCCCTTACGATTGGCAATGATACCGAAAAAGAAGATTCATTAAATTCAGAAACAATAGTGGAAGCCTAATTTGAATTGCCAATTTATCAGTAAGTAAATGGATTCATTTATCTTTGTTGAGAATGTTTTTTTACATGGTTATAGCATTATATTTAGAAAACCCTTGTTGATAAGAGGCTGTCAGATGCCGAATCCTCGTACATTTTTTCAGATAGTAAGAAAGAGGGGGGGGGTTGTTGGAATTTTCAGAAAAGTATTTAAAATTAAGAGAGACACCGTTGCTTATTAGGTAACATAAAGGGCGTGAATGAACGAAATAAATTAAATCATCTTTAAGGGAGTTTGAATGAATGAAAGTAAATTTAAAACCAAACAATGTTAGTTCATTAACAAAGGTACTTGCAGTAGCTACGCAAAATCAATTTGCTGTCGGTTCGTTTACCCCTAGAGCTACAAAGATGGTAGCTCCTATACTTAGAGCGGCCCAAGAAAAGAAATCTGCGGTTATTGTTCAAACTTCTGAGAGGGAGCAGGAACGATATGGAATTAATTTAGCGGAATTTAGCCGAGAGTTTTATCGTGTGATCCAAGAGGAGAATATTACGATCCCTGCTGTGTTGCATTTAGATCATACGAAGGATTTCGATGTTATTGCAGAAGCCATCGAAGTTGGTTTTACATCCGTTATGATTGATGCATCAGAGCAACCATTCAAGAAAAATATCGAGATAACAAAAAAGGTTGTTGAGTATGCACATTCAAAAGGCGTAACTGTAGAAGCTGAATTAGGCAAGATAGGGACAACCGACTTTATTGAAACCGACGTTGATGAAGAGCTATTTACAGAGCCTGAAGAAGCAAAACAGTTTGTTGAAGAGACCTGTATTGATGCATTAGCGGTTTCTGTCGGAACTTCACATGGGGTTTATCTCGTTAAAGATCCAAAAATTGATATTGAACGTTTAATGGAAATTCGTGCATTAACATCTGTACCTTTAGTGTTACATGGCGGTTCAGGCACTCCTTCAGAGATGATAAAGAATGCAATTCAAATTCCTAATGGTGGAATCAGTAAAGTGAATATTGCAACAGATTTAGAACATATGATGATAAAAACTCTTAATCGAGAAATTCATGTTACAGAAAAAGAGTGGTCGGAACTACCGAATGAAACATTGACTTTAGTCCAAAACGCAGTTCAGAACGTAGTAAAAGAAAAAATTGAAAACTTTTTAATAAGTAGTGATAGCGCTTCTTACTATGTTTAGGAAGTAATATGATACTAACTTTTGAACAGTACCCCATATTTTAGATACGTAGATAAACCCTTTAACCACATAATTTATGGCTATACTACTTATCGTTGAAGATAACCTTTTTTAGAAGAATTGCTAAGGTAATAGGAGGAAAAATAATATGTCTATAGAAAGATCAAGTATAGTAACATTTGCTGGAAATCCAGTTACGTTGATTGGGAGTGAAATTCGTGTTGGGGATAAAGCGCCAAATTTTGAATTGTTAGCAAACGATCTCTCAAAAGTTACACTTGAAGATTCAAAAGGGAAAGTCCGCCTTATCTCATGTGTTCCCTCTCTTGATACAGGTGTATGTGACGCACAAACACGGCAATTTAACCAATTAGCTAGCAATCTTGGAAATGATGTAGAAGTGTTAACAATTAGTGTAGATCTTCCATTTGCACAAAAAAGATGGTGTGGAGCAGCAGGAATAGAACAAGCCCAAACCCTTTCAGATCATATTAAGATGTCATTTGGAACAGCTTATGGCACATATATAAAGGAACATCGTTTAGAATGCCGTGCAGTATTCGTTGTAGATGAAAATGATGTCGTACAGTATGTTGAATACGTTCCGGAAATTACGGAACATCCGAACTATGAAGCAGCTATAAAAGCAATTAAGTCATTTATAAAAGTTAAAAAGTGATATAAGTAAACAATATACTCATGATTTAAAGAACGCATATTGTTTTTCATTAATCCTTAAAATGTTACTGCATTAAAATCTTTTTTTCTCAGTAGAAAGGCTGCCTTACACATACACAAGGTCAGCCTCTTCTCCTATATGTAATAATGGGGAGGTGAGGTGCAAAAGTTGTTATTACCTTAAAGGAATAGGTTTAAGTTAAAAAATTGCATTATAATAGTATTTATTTTATGTTAATAAGCATATGACAATATTCTGAATTTTAAATTTTTTTGTTGAAAAACTAAATTAGTGGTGATAGTATAAAAAAGTGAAATATAGAATAAAATGTTATATTTTACTCACTGATTGAAACGGTGTTGCCTACTGAGGGACAAGAAGGGTGACTAGATCTTTTGAGTTTTGGGTATGTTCTTTGAAAACAGACAGATTGGAGCATTTTAAACAACTTAATTTAAATGATCAGGTTTATAAAATTTAGTACAATCATCCAGTTCAAATTTTTTTACCCAGTATTGTATACAATACTGCATTCAATTTTGAATTCTTCATTGAGGGGAGGTATAAAGTGTTGAATAGTTTAGAAATAGATATCTATAAAAAAATCAAGCAAGCTATTATCCAGCAAAAGCTTCGGCCAAATATGCAACTCATAGAAAAGGATCTTGCTGAATCGTTTGGCGTAAGCCGTACCCCTGTTCGAAATGTTCTGCGCAGATTGGAATATGAAAAATTAGTGAAAATTAAAGAGCATAAAGGTACCTTTGTCTCCTGTTCAACAATTGAAGAAGCAAAAGAAGTATTTGAAATGAGGAGAATCTTAGAAGGGGAAGCAGTGCGAAGAGCATGCTGCCTCTATAACGAGCAACAATTAAAAGAACTAGAGACTCTGGTAGAAGAAGAACGACATATTTATGGTAGTCTGGATTTTTATGAATCTTTAAAAATATCTGGGGATTTTCATTTGAAAATAGCTGAAATCGCAGGGAATTCGTATTTTTATCAATATCTGGAAGACTTAATTTCCCTAACTTATGTGATTATAGCAATCTATGGAAGAGGTAAAATGGAAACATGTGGTTCTCACGATCATTTGCAAATTTTTAATGCGATTAAGCAAAGGGATGGTGATCTTGCAGAACGCTTATCTCTCATTCATCTTAGTGAAATTGAGTCGAATCTGCATTTTAATGAGGAATTACAGATCTCTTCTTCCTTGTCAGATATATTTCTTTAATAATTTGATAACTGTTATTGAAAGCGCTTACCGTCAGGGTTTTTAAGGAGGTGATACAGTCCTTCGAAAGCATTTTCAAATTTAAAGTGTTGTCATGTGGTTTTTTTTGCAAATTAAATGAAACGTTGTTGCTTAATGCGCGACGAGACATCGGGTGATTGATGGGAAATAGTACTTTTAACAAAATAAATTCGCATTTTAATTCCTGTGAATGATGAACAGAAAAGACCACTTAGAAGGAAGTTTGTATCATATCATAGCCTTGGCAAACATCTAAGACCTAACTTGTTAACCAATGCATTAAAATGCGGCAAACAATAAAAAAGGGGTTGGATGTATCATGTCTACAAATTTAGAAAGTTACGTTCCACAAGAAACGCAGATCCAACATGATACGGGTGTGGATGAATCACTTAATCCGAAAACCGAGGAAGGTAGGACGGTAAGTCCGGTAGACTATATTTTCATGTGGGTTGGTGACGGTGTTAATCTAGGTAATATGACGCTTGGAGCCAGTATGATTGTAGCGGGAATCGCTACGTTAAACATCTTTCAGACATTTGCCGCAGCTATCATGGCAATTGGTATCATTTCAACTGTTTTTGCTTTAAATGATAGGCTCGGATACAGAACGGGTATCCCATATGTTGTACAGCTTAGAATGTCCTTTGGCCTGAAAGGTTCCGTAATATCATCACTGATGCGCGGTATTCCCGCCATCGTTTGGTACGGTTTTCAAAGTTGGATTGGCGGTACTGCCTTAAATGAAATTGCGAAGATTATGACGGGCGGCGCCTTTGATAATGTTGCCATTTGCTTTGTCGTGCTGCAGTTGGTGCAAATTGGGCTTTCGCTGTATGGATTCCATGCCATTAAATGGGTGGAAACGCTTGCGTCTATTGTTATTGTACTTGCGCTTCTCTATGTATTTGGCGTTCTACTAACCTCCTATAGCGATGTTATTGCAGAAAAATGGGTTCATGCAGAAGGATCATGGGGCTTACCTTTCTTTGCATTGATCATGATGTTTATGGGGAATTATGCGGCTATCTTTTTAAGTGCAGCGGACTATTCAAGAGAGCTAAAAACCGGTATTAGCGACAAAAAACGCGGGTTTTTGTACTTTCTTCCTATTTTAACAGCGTACGGCTTGACACTTACAATCGGTGGAATGCTTGCTTCCGCAACCGGCATCAACAATCCTGTGAAAGCGTTTGCGGTCGTGGTGGATAACTCGTATATTACCCTCTTTGTATCCGCATTTATTGTTTTGGGTGCGGTGGCAGTAAACATGGTTGCCAATATTATTCCGCCAACCTATGTTATTACATTGCTTACAAAAATGAAATATAAACCTGCAGTTACCATAACCGGACTGCTTGCATTTTGTTCATTCCCTTGGGTTCTTGTGCAGGATTCTTCGGCAAAGGGTCTTGGAATCTTCATTCTTATATACTCCGCATTTTTAGGACCGATTGTTTCTATATTATTAGTCGAATACTATATATTAAGAAAGCAAAAGGTAAATGTTGCAGATTTGTATAAGGAAGACGGTCCATTTGCCGGTTATAATCCAGCAGCGGTGCTTGCATTGCTAATCGGCGCCGGTGCAGCCTGTTTGAAAGTGGAGCTGGCATGGATTATCGGCGTTGTTGTGGGAGGCAGTGCATATTTGCTTTTGATGAAATTTGCATTTAAAGATTCAAAATTCAAAAAGGGTACTATTTTTGAAAAGTAAACCTGTATTTCTATGTTTCCGGGGGTTATTCTCTCTGTCTATTTATAATGGATTGATGCAATCTGAGGATGAAATAAACAAGGCAATTGAACAATGTAAATATACTGAAAATTGCAAAAAGGGGTTGGGGGAATGAAGTTTGATTTAGTTATAAAGAACGGAAATGTAGTAATTGAAAATACAGTGGAACAACTAGATATCGGTATACTTCATGGTAAAATTGCAGAAATTTCAAAAGAAATAGCCGGAGAATCTGCTGAAATCATAGATGCTGCTCATCAATATGTCATGCCTGGGATGATAGATGCCCATGTCCATATTTGCGAGCCAGGCAGAACGGAGTGGGAAGGGTTTGAAACAGGAACTCAAGCACTAGCTGCAGGAGGGACAACATCATTTGTAGATATGCCATTAAACGCTTTGCCGGCAACGACTACAAAGAGTTCACTGCATTTAAAATTAAGATCTGCTGAAAATAAGGCGTATGTTGATTATGCTTTGTATGGTGGATTAGTTCCTGATAATCTCCAAGATTTAGAGGACCTTTCTAACGAAGGTGTTGTGGCCTTCAAATGTTTTATGGCAACATGTGGCAGTGAGGAAATTGGAGATTTTAAAAATGTTGATGATTTTACTCTATATCAAGGTATGAAAAAACTATCGGAATTGGGGCATATTTTATCTATACATGCTGAGAATGCAGAGCTTACTGATAAACTGGCAATTGAAAAGAAAAAACAAGGGAAGACAACAGCAAGAGATTATGTAGAGTCCCGCCCCATTTTTACTGAGGTTGATGCTGTAAAACGTGCTTTGTTATTGGGTAAAGAGACTGGATGCAAATTACATTTTGTTCATATTAGCAGTGAAGAGGCTGTTGAAGAAATCCTTAAAGCACGTAAACTAGGCCAAGAGGTTACGATAGAATCGTGTCCTCACTATTTCACGTTGGATATGGAAACCTTTGAAAGGATAGGACCTGTTGCGAAATGCGCCCCACCGCTTCGTACTAAAACAGAACAAGATAAATTATGGGAAGCTCTTAAGGAAGGGAAAATTGATATCCTGGCCTCAGACCATTCCCCATGTCCTCCAGAAATGAAGCAGAGCAACACCAATAATATGTTTGAAGTGTGGGGAGGGATTAGTGGCTGCCAAAATAATGTTGATTTAATGTTTGACGAGGCTGTTAAGAAACGTGGGGTTTCTGTAAGTGATTTTTCAAAGATGATTGCGACAAAACCTGCAGAAATATTTAACTTAAGAAATAAAGGAAGCATTAAAGTTTCCTATGACGCTGATATCATTCTTCTTGATCCAAATAAATCATACACCATTCAGCCAGAAGATTTGTATTACCGTCATCAACAAAGCCCTTATGTTGGGAGAAAGATTAACTGTCGAGTGACGAAAACGTTCGTAAGAGGACAACTAGTATTTGATTTTGAAAAAGGGATTGTAAGTCATCCAATTGGGAAGTTCATTTCGGCAAAAAGTAGTTTCGTACAAGCATAAAGTTATGTAAAGAAGGTTGACCCAAAAGGGCACTTAAGTTGTCCTTAATGGCGTCATACCTTCTTTTTTGGTTTATTTTTGACTGGTATTATGTCTGTGGATTGCTCTTGTGGTAAGATAAAGAAACAGATCAGTAATATAGGATTTAATCGGAGGTTAATATAAATGGTTAAGTCAGTAGATAGGGCGTTAACAATAATTTCATTAGTGAGCAAGCGTAAAGAAGGGATTGGGGTTACTGAGCTGGCCTCCAACCTAGATTTAAATAAAAGCTCTATATTCAGATTATTAAGTACTCTTGTAGATCATGGATTCATCGAACAAAATCCTGAAACTAAAAAATATAGATTAGGCTATAAATATTTAGAATTAAGTTCGATGCTGCTTGAATCTATTGACTTGAGAACTCAAGCTAAACCATTTCTGGAAGAGTTAGAATCACATATTAATGAAGTGATCCACTTGACCGTATATGATCAAGGAGAGGTAATCTATATTGAAAAGCTTGAGGGAAGTGAAACCCTTAGAACACATTCACAAGTAGGGAGACGTGCCCCAATGCATTGTACGGCAGTTGGGAAGGTAATCTTGGCCCATCTGCCATTAAATGAGATCGTAGATATAATTGACAAGCATGGTTTACCAAAACATACTGAACAAACGATTACCGATAAAGAATCCTTTTTTAAAGAATTGGGAAAAATAAGGAACGAAGGTATTGGTAGGGAAATTGAGGAAAATGAACAAGGAATCACCTGTATTGCAGCGCCAATTTTTGATAATCGGAAGAAAATTACCGCTGCTGTTAGTATATCAGGACCAAGCATACGAATGACTGAAGAAAGATTAACTGAAATTAAACCAATTATAATGGATATTGGTAAAAAGATTTCCAAAAGGCTTGGTTACACAGATAATTAAATAATGTGAAAAAGAATTGGTATAATGCCAATTCTTTCGGAATGTAGACAAACTCGATGAAAATCGAGTTTGTCTACATTTTTTTGCTTGTACAAATTTGGACGTTGATTGGAACGTAGGGCACTCGCTTTCCGCGGGCGGTCCGGGAGCCTCCTCGGCGCACTTGCGCCTGTGGGGTCTCCCTTGGACTCGCTATTCCCGCAGGAGTCTCGCGCCTTCCGTTCCAATCAACTATGTATAAAAATTTGGATAGAACTCCTTTTGCCTACAGTCTCTTTTGTTTTAGAATAGATCTATTAATACTTGAGGTGATGAGGATGCTTTAGAAACATCCTTCTATTCAACGAGATCAACTTGAAATGATTACTTTAGATCAACTGGTGCCGGCAAACCATTTGTTTCGTAAAATTGAGGCTTCCATTGACTTCACTTTCATTTAGACTTGTTGAAAGATATGTATTCAGGTAGGAGGCCCAAGTATTTCTCTTAACCTTTGGTCAAAATTTCAAAGGGAAGTTTAAAAGGGGTTAGAAATTTTTTAATTCCGAACCCCTTTTGTCTACAAACTGAAAGAATTGGTATAAGACCAATTCTTTTTTTGTGGAAATTTATTGAATCAAGTTTATCTTCGAATAGGAACATTGGTGTTTTGTCCTACGAAAATTTTATAAAAAATTTAATGGTAAAATACTTGAAATATTCAAAAAACGGTGATAATATCAAAATAAGAAACAAGGTTAGTTAATAAGCAACGAATTACTTATTTTTATTTTTTTAATCAATTAATGAAACTGCGTTGCTTATTGCGCGACTAAAAGGAGGAGTAAATAGTGGATTTTTCTAAAGAGAAAGGCGAATTTTATAATAATCTAACGAAAACAATTCGTCGACACATAGTTAAAATGACGAACCATGCAGGAAGTGGTCATCCCGGTGGTTCTTTATCGGCAACTGAATTAATGTCCGTCCTATTTTTTGAACACATGAATGTTGATCCTGACAACCCAGATTGGCAAGACCGAGATTGTTTCTTCTTATCTAAGGGGCATTGTACACCTGTATTTTATTCAGTATTAGCTGAAAAAGGTTTCTTCCCGGTTGAAGAGTTAATGACCTTCAGGGATGTTGACGGTAGGTTACATGGACATCCATGTGGAGAGCATATTCCAGGTGTAGACATATCTTCAGGATCACTTGGTCAAGGATTATCGGTAGCTAATGGTGTTGGATTAATTGCAAAACTGGATGGCAGCAATAGAAGATCATATTGCATGATAGGTGATGGAGAATTACAAGAAGGTCAAGTATGGGAAGCGGCAATGACAACTGCACATTACAATCTTGATAACGTTTGTGCGATTATCGACTGGAACAAAATTCAACTTGATGATTTTGTTGAAAATGTAAAAGGTGTAAAAAATCTTGGTGATAAATTTAGAGCTTTCGGTTGGCACGTTGTTGAAATTGATGGTCATGATATTCATGCAGTTAATGAAGCGTATAAAGAAGCTAAACGCACTAAAGGCAGACCTACTGCAATTCTAGCTCATACGGTTAAAGGCAAGGGAGTTTCATTTATGGAAGATACACATGATTGGCATGGAATGGCTCCGAATGATGAGCAATTAGAAATCGCTTTAAAGGAGTTGGCTTAAGATGGCAAATCAAGAAGCACCACGTAAAGGTTTTGCTGATGCACTAATTAGACTTGGAGAAAAACATGACAATTTAGTGGTACTTGACGCGGACTGCGCAAAATCGAATATGACAAATCTATATAAAAATAGATTTCCAGAACGCTTTTTCAACATCGGTATTTCTGAATGTGATTTAGTAGGTACCGCAGCCGGTATGGCAGTGGCGGGTAAAGTACCATTTGCCAATGCTTATGCAAACTTCCTTACTGGGCGCGCATTTGATCAAATGAGAATTTCAGTTTGTTATTCAAATAACAATGTGAAAATTGTCGGTCATAACGCTGGTACATCAGCTGCTCAAGAAGGTGCAACACATTTACCGCTTGAAGATATTTCTTTAATGCGATCACTTCCACGTATGACTGTAATTGTTCCAGCTGATGCGGTTGAAATGGAAAAAGCAGTAGAAGCTGCTTATTACCATGAAGGACCAATTTACCTCCGTGTTGGCAAATTACCAGTACCGATCGTTACCAAAAAAGAAGAACCATTCAAAATAGGTAAAGCAATTAAATACCGTGAAGGATCTGATATTACAATCATCAGTACTGGGATAATGCTTGATGAATCACTAAAAGCGGCAGGTGAATTGGAAAAGCAAGGTGTAAGCGCCGAACTTTTACACATCCATACAATTAAACCTATTGATAAAGAAGCCATTATTGCATCTGCTGCGAAAACAAAACATGTCATCACAGTTGAAGAGCATTCAATTATAGGTGGATTAGGTAGTGCTGTTGCTGAAGTATTGTCGGAAAGCCAACCAGCTATATTAAGAAGAATCGGTACAAATGACCGTTTTGGGGTTTCTGGAAAAATGGATGAATTACTTGATCTATTTGAATTAAGAGCACACCGTATTATTTCTACTGCAAATGAATTATTAGGGCATAGAGTAACTAGCTAATCACATTTTTAGATAATGAAAGGGGGAGGGTTTTTGTCAAACGCAACCCAATATCTAAGTTTAAAGGATACTTTAGACCTCTTCTCTAAATCGGATGACAGCCTTCGTGCTGAAATCAAAGCTCATTTAAATCAAACAAAACATAAGTTTATCGTTTTAGATGATGATCCAACCGGTGTCCAAACGGTACATGATATTTTTGTCATCACGGACTGGGGAAAAGACTGGATTAAAAAAGGATTATCTGATGAGAGAAGTGTACTTTATATTTTAACAAACACAAGAAGTTATAATGCAGAAAAGACGGAAAACATCAATAGGGAGATTGTCCAAAACATTGTTGACGTTACTAAGGAAATGGGAATCAATTATTCAATTATCAGTAGAAGTGACTCAACATTAAGAGGGCATTATCCACTTGAAATTAATGTGCTCCAAGATGAATTATTAAAAACTGCTGATGTACAAATTTCAGGTCATTTAATCATTCCGGCTTTTTTTGAAGCACATCGTTACACCATAGATAATATTCATTATTTAGGTATGGACGGCCAGCTTGTCCCAGTAAATGAAACAGAATTTGCGAATGATTCCGTTTTCGGTTTCAAAACCGCTAATTTGCCAAAATGGATTGAAGAAAAGACAAATGGAAGCGTAGCTTCAGAGTCAGCATTGATCATATCACTGGAAAATATTCATAATGGCGGCATTGATAGAGTTTATGAGATTTTACTATCTGCTAACAATAATACTCCTATTATAGTAAATGCTAAATCTTACTATGATTTAGACATCGTATCATTAGCTGTCCTTAAAGCAATTGATTCTGGCAAGCAATTCTTGTTTAGAACTGCAGCATCTATTGTAAAATCGATTGCGGGAATTCAGGATCGTCCATATTTATCAGCTAATGAGATTGTTTCAAATGATGAAAGCCAAAATAATGGTGGCTTTATTATAGTAGGTTCTCACACGAATAAAACTACGGAACAAATTAAGGAACTAATGAATAAATACCCGATTGAACAAATCGAAATGGATGTTGTGAAAGTTCTAAATAAAGAAACAAGAATTGAAGAGCTAACACGAGTATGTCAATTAGTAGATCAAAATATTTCTTCTAATCGCGATACGCTTGTATATACGAGTAGAGATTTAATTAGTGCGAAAGATAAGGAAGAAAACTTGAAGATTAGTCAAACTGTTTCAAGTTGTTTAGTTAAAGTTATTCGCTCACTAAAAGTAAAGCCGAAATTCATCATGGCAAAAGGCGGTATAACTTCGAGTGATGTGGCAACTGACGGCTTAGATATTAAATATGCAAAAATTCTAGGGCAAGCGATCGCCGGTGTTCCAGTATGGTTAACCGGAAGTGAAGCTAAGTTCAAAGATACACCTTATATCGTATTTCCAGGCAACGTTGGGGATAAAGATTCAATTGCTCAAATCTTTGAAAATATAAAAAAGGATCAAAAGGGAGAGATATAAATGGCTAAACAAAAAATGACAGCTGCTGAGTTAATTGCCTTGTATTTAGAAAAAAGAGGGGTGAAACATGTTTACGGTGTACCGGGAGCTGCAATTTTACCATTCTATGATGCAATTAAAGAATTAACTAAAATTGAATCATATATTGTTCGTCACGAGCAAACGGGGGCTTTCATGGCTGATGGTTATTCAAGAGCAACTGGTGAAGTGGGCGTATGTGCTGCCACTTCAGGTCCTGGCGGAACTAACTTCTTAACCGGCCTTTACGGTGCATGGATGGATTCCATTCCAATGATAGCCATTACCGGTCAACAAAAAAATAGTTTAATTGGAACCATGCAATTCCAAGAAGCGCCTATCGTTGAAATGGCAAAGCCTGTAACGAAAGCTGCATACCGTTTAACTGACGGTTCGAAAGCTGCTGAATTTATCCATGAAGCATGGGTAACAGCTACTACTGGCAGAAAAGGTCCAGTCCTTCTTGATTTACCAGTTGATCAACAAAAAGTTGAAATAGAAGTCGACTTAGATGTGCTTATCGGTTCTACTCCAGTCGATAACTTACCACAAGCTTCTGACGCTGATATAGAGAAAACATTGGAATTATTAAAAGATGCTAAAAGACCGGTCTTACTTTCTGGTGGAGGGGTCAACATTGCAAACGCTACCATTGAATTGAAAGCGCTAGCTGAAGAACTGCAAATCCCTGTAGTAACTTCTGGCATGGGGATGGATACTTTCCCTAACGATCACCCTTTATTCGCTGGACGTATGGGAACGATGCTTGATACTCCATTCGGTAACAAAACAATTGTTGAAGCCGACTTAGTAATCAACCTTGCCGGACGTTTCGCTGATCGTTCAACTGGTAATGTTTCGGTATTCACACAAAACGGTAAGAAAATCATCCACGTAAATCTTGACAATAAGGAAATTGGTAAAGTTGTACCAACGATTTTAGGTATCGTTTCTGATGTTAAAACCTTCATGGTTAAACTTGCAGAAGCCCATAAAGCACTTGGTGCTCATGTAGCTGCAACTGCCGAAGTAGGTACTAGAGTTAACTTAACTGAAGAGCGTAAGAAATGGGCACGTAAAACGGATTACACAACACTTCCAATCAGACAAGAGCGTGCATTGCGAGAACTTCGTGAATTCTTAGATCGCGATGCCTTCGTATCACATGACTGCGGTATCAGCCAAATCTGGTCCTCTCAATTATTTGAAACGTATGTACCAAGAACATACTTATTAACTGGTGGTGCGGGGACAATGGGTTGGGGCCTTGGTGCAGCAATGGCAGCGAAACTTGCATTTCCTGAAAGACAAAGTGTAAACATCCTTGGTGATGGAAGCTTAGGGATGTCATTACAAGATATCGCTACAGCTGCAAAGCATGATATTCCGGTCATTATTTTCTGTATGAATAACTCATTAATGGGATTAATTCGTCAACAACAAAACTGGTTCTATAATGAACGTCAAATTTCTACGGACTTAATTTACAAAAATGAATTATGTGATAATGAAGAGCGAGGAATCGACTTTGTTAAAACGGCTGAAGGTATGGGGGTTCGTGGTGAGCTTGTTACACATTATGATGATATCAAACCAGCTCTACAACGTGCAGTTGACTCAGGTAAACCATATTTAATCGAAGTTATAGTTGATCCAGATCCTAAGAACGCATGCGAATTCTCTAATAACGGTGCACTTAACGGCTTCAAATACTCCGAAAAAATTGATTATTCTAAATAATCGCCATATTGATGGAAGTGATTTTTTTGAAGCAATAGGATATAACCTATTGCTTCAAAAAACAAATTAGTAATGAAAAGCAGTCTTGACTGTACTTAAATAATGGGTTTATAAAAGGAGGGAAGCCGAAAAATCGGCGAAACGATGTCAGCAAATCTTCATAATTCTATGAAAGTCGGAATTGTTCACTTTATGGCTTATCCGGAAACAATGGGTGGAGATGGCCCAGCTGTTGAAACAATTAAGAAAATTGTACAAGATGATTTTTTCTCTGGAATTGAAATTACATCCATTAACAATCCTGAAGAACGTAAAGAGGCTGCTCAAATTTTACAATCCGGTGGAATGAATGTAGGATTTGGTGCACAACCGATTCTATTAAGAAACAAAGGAAACCTTAATTCTTTTGATGAAGCTGAGCGTAGAAGGGCTATCGATTTAGTAAAAGGCGGAATTGATCAGGCTTACGAAGTAAATGCTGCTAAACTTGGTTTCTTAAGTGGGGCTAAACCAGATACGCAAGAAGATGTTGCCTTACAATTACTAACGAATTCTATCAAAGAATTATGCGATTATGCAAAATCTAAAGGTGATTTAGTACTCTCACTTGAAACATTTGATGATGAGACTGATAAGAAATGTCTAATCGGTTCGAATAAACTTGCTGTTGAAGTTGCAAAAGAAGTTCGTAAGGTAGATCCCACTTTCGGTTTAATGCTTGATTTAAGTCATTTACCAATGCAACGTGAAACGTCTCATGATGCATTAACGGTTGCTCGTGATTATATTAACCATGCCCATATCGGAAATTGCTATATTAAAGATACTTCTGATCCTGCTTACGGCGATCAGCATCCGCGTTTCGGATATCCAGGAAGTGAAGTTGATGTTCCTGAATTAGCGGAGTATTTACGATCTCTATTAGAAATTGGTTACATCGGTGAAGGTATAAAGAATATAGTCGCTTTTGAAGTAAAACCTGTCGGTACAGAATCATCTGATATTGTAATTGCACAGTCAAAACGTACTCTCGTTGATGCATGGTCATTATTACATTCAAAAAAAGGGAGTTTAGTTAGTTAGCCTATATATGTACGATATGTATTAAACGGTGACAAGTGCTTTTGCTTGTCACCGTTTAATCTAACTTTTAATTAGCTTATCATGCAGAATTCCTATTGAGCAACGACTAAATAAGGTGTTAATATGACTTTGCACTAAGTAACTGGATTTAAATAACAAAAATTTTTCTTAGAGATTAAATTGGCAGGGAAGTGATCGATTGGTTAAACTTCAGAAGGATGTTGATGCTATAAGAATCAACACTAGAACCGAAGAACTTGCTACTTGTTCATCAACATCTATTGGTGTCACTAGACTACCTTTCACAGTGGAAAGTTTAAAAGCAGAAAGTCTAGTTGAAGAGTGGATGAAAGCAGCTGGGATGACGGTAAGAAAAGATGCTCTTAACAATATAATCGGACGTTATGAAGGGAAAGATCCTACAGCACCAGTTTTAATGATTGGTTCACATTTAGATAGCGTGATTGAAGCAGGTAAATATGATGGTATTTTAGGAGTTATAACTGGAATCGAAGTTGTTCAAACTCTTAAGGATAATGGCATTATATTATACAATCCAATCGAAGTGGTAGGTTTTTGTGATGAGGAAGGAGTAAGGTTTCACTCAACTTTCCTTGGTAGTAAAGCAATTGCAGGAACTTTTACTGCTGAAGATTTAGAAAGGGCAGATGAACAAGGAATAACAATTGCTGAAGCGTTAAAAGGAATTGGTATTGCAGACCCATATGCTTATAAAGACGCTAGTCGTACTCCAGAAGAACTTCTCGCTTATTTGGAACTCCATATCGAACAGGGGCCTGTGCTTGAGAAGGAGAATGAACCTGTCGGCATAGTTCGTGGGATTGCTGGTGCGACAAGATTTTATTTTGAAATTATCGGGAAACCTGGACATGCAGGAACAGTTCCTGTTGCCCTTAGACAAGATGCGCTTTTAGGAGCCAGTGATCTCATTTCCTACATTGAGAACATCGCTATCCAAAATGAACCATTAGTGGCGACCATCGGAAAGCTTACTGTAAGTCCGGGTGCTAGTAATGTAATACCTGGCCTCGTAACAGGAACGCTGGATATCCGTGATTTAAATGTGGATCGTAAGAAAAAAGCCATTGATGCCATATTAACTGAAAGTGAAAGAGTAGCAAAAGCTAGAGGACTCCAAATTCATTTTGAACAGGTCATGGAAGCCGATCCTGTATACTGTGATGAACAATTGATTAAAGTAATCGAGGAGTCCATTAGGGAATTGGATGGCAGTGCTATCAGTCTTGTAAGCGGTGCTGGTCACGATGCAATGGCTATGGCGGATGTAACGAATGTTGCAATGATTTTCGTTCGTTGTAAAGATGGTCTTAGTCATCATCCTGATGAATTCGTTACTGTAGAAGATATGGGTGCAGGAGCTAGAGTCCTTTACTCTACAGTGATTAAGATAGCCACAAACCAATATTGAGGAACTAATAAGTTTTGGCTATCAACTAAAAGAGAACTTACAAAAAACTCGTGATCCGACTGTATCGGATCACGAGTTTTTTCAAAATGAATACATTTCAATTTTAGGACAGAGATCCTTCATTCGATGAAACAGTCATGCGTATCGACAATGGTCCAATGTAATAAAAGGAGTTCTGTATGTTCATAAAAAAGCCACTGAAATTCCTGGATTCCTCCATAATCCAAGACACTCCAGAAAATAAAGTCGAGATTTACTCTTTATATTGATCTCTGTCTGCGTGGGCAGTTACCTTCAGTCAATATCTGCTTTAGTAGTGATTACAATAACTTATTAATCACTATTACCCCTGAAAATTGAACTCATGAGTAAAGCTATACGTAAATGAAGTGAGTTTTTTGCATCATGAACGGAATAATTCAATATGTCCTCACATTTGGCAATTCGGTATTTAACGGTATTACGGTGAACAAACAGTTTCCTGGATGTAATAGCAAGTTCACAATTATTATCCAAATATACCAATAAGGTATTAACTAAGTCTTTTTCATCTTTATTTTTCGGGTAGGATAGAGAACGTAAAGTATTTTCATAAAATTTTTTTAGATCTTTTTCGGGAATTAACCGAATCAGTTCGATTAATTGCTTGGTTTCGTAAAAGTTGATAAATTTATTTTGAAACAGTTCAGCCCCATTTGTCCATGCTTCCACTGCCTCTTCGTATGTAAGGTGGATATAGGTAAGGTCATTAGAAAAGTTACCAACTCCAAACGACAACGAAATTTTTAGATTTGAATAAGCCTCATTCTGGAATTCCTTCAGCCTTTCTTCTATTATGCTTTTAATCGAATCATTAATATTCAGAGGAGCTTGCATCAAAATAACAAAATATCCATCTTTCATAAAAACGATGTTGTTAGTATCTATTTTTAAAAATGATTTATGTAAAAATTTATATAAATAGTCGTATAATCTATTCATTATGTCTGCACTTTTTTGTAAAGCGTTTTGTTTATCATCATCAATCTTACATACAATGCATACGTATTTCATATTGTCGATTAAGCCATGCTGTTTTCCCCTATGAATAATTTCTTGTTTGTTAGAAATCTTTCCATCAACAAGGGAAGCAAAAAAGTTATTTTCTAACAAACGGCTGTTTTCTCTAATAGCCTCGTTTTTAAGCAGCGTGAATGAAATGACTGTTGATGCTTGTTCTATAGCTAATTGTGAAGATGGGTATGAAAGCTTCTCAGGGTGAAGAATTAATAGAAAATAGGGATAGGGACGCATTGTTTTCACCCGAAACATTTTTATGGAAATGTCCGTATTTTGGATGTCGATTGTGAGCTGGTTTTTCTCTAGGTATGTTTCTATATCACGTTTAATGTGTTCTTGAACATTTTTCATAACGATTTTCATATTTCCTGTACGAAAATGATGAGAAAAGGATGTCACATCACCAATAGGATCAAGTAGGAGAACAGGACATTTTAATAGGGAGCCAAGATTTTCAATTAAAGAATTCAGACTGTAGCCTTTTATCATCATATTGGTAAATTCCTTGTGAATATGCATCGCATAGAATAACTCTTCAATTTGATTATCCCATATAAAGCTTAATAATTGATGAGCAACCGCACCTAATGTTAATGTCTCTGGAATTTGAATAATTGGAAATTCTAATGAGTCAGCCAATTCGATTACATCCTGCGGAATCTTATCAATGAATCTTTTAAGTTTAATGGCAATCCCTGCACATGGAAGTTCATTAATTTGGGAAATGAGATTGCATAATGCATGAGGGTCGTTTTTAAAAGCGTATCCTGTTGTCAATAATAGGGAGTTCTTAGCTAAAAAATTGATGGCATCTGGTGTTTCTGAAATCTCAATTGATTCTACTTTCCTTTTAAGTCCGGCATGTCCAGCAATAATTTTGGCTTCTTGAAACACATCAACGATAAATAAATCTTCTACCTTTTTCATCATACACCTTCTAATTCTACATTTTGTCAGTTTTTATTACTAGAAAGGGAAGCAAACGAATCTTGTTAAATTTGGACAAAAATTTAAATGGAAATTGTTTACATCGCATAATGATTTTGTGGATGAATCCGCTTATAATCAATTGTATAGAGGATTGAAGGTTAATGATACTGTTTTCAAGATTTTTTTTACATTCCATAAATCCCAAGTTTTTTATTATATTTAGAAACTATATTTATATTTTGGGCGCATACAATTCGCCAGTTTTTGCCTGCTATCATTTTTCTCAGGTACGATGCTCGCATTCGTTCATCTATATTGTTTTTGTTTAAAAAGTGCAACAGAAACGAGAGGATGTGGTTAAAGGGGCTTAATTGATGGAAACGTGAAATAGTCAGTGGAAGAGTTTGAATATTTAAAATCATTTTTTGCCTTGGCGAGGAAATGCCGTACAAAACAAGATAACAGCCAAGGCTGCGCATATAGGTGGATGCGATTCTTTCCAAAATTGCTTGATAGAAAGTGGAATCTACTATATCTCAAAACGATGTTCAGAATGTAATAGTTGTATTTCATTCCGAATATTAACGTTCCAACATCCCAAAGCAAGATGTTCGTTTCTTCATTATTCAACTGTAAAAGTGGATTGGCCTTGTAGTTTTTATAAAATTTGATTTCCCATAGAAAGGAATGAACCTATGGCTACATATGATTTACTCATTAGAAATGGAAATCTTGTAATGTTTGATTCGATTGTTCAAGGAGATATTGCAATTAAGGAAGGGAAAATTAAAGAAGTGACTATCGGAAAAAATATTGATGCTATAGCAACAAGAGAAATTAATGCTGAGGGGCAGCACATCCTCCCAGGATTAATTGATTCTCATGTTCATTTCAACGAGCCAGGCAGAACGGAGTGGGAAGGTGTTCAAACTGGTAGCAGAAGTTTAGCGGCAGGTGGGGTGACAACCTATTTTGATATGCCATTGAACAGTACACCGCCAACAATCAATAAAGAATATTTGGCATTAAAGAGAGCTTGCTCCGAAGAAAAGTCGGTAGTCAATTGCCGCTTTTGGGGTGGACTTATACCAGAAAATATTGAGAATATTAAGGAACTTGATGAAAATGGAGTAATTGGATTTAAAGCTTTTATGTCACCGAGCGGAATTGTCGATTTCAATCATGTCGATGATATTACGATTTTTAAAGGGATGAGAGAAATTGCCTCTGTAGGTTCACTTTTAGCCGTTCATGCTGAAAGTACAGTCATTTGTGATCAGCTTGCACAAGAAAAACAAAGACAAAATAAGACGACTGCAAAAGACTTCGTCGAATCAAGACCGATAATTTCCGAAATTGAAGCGGTAAGAAGAATAATTTCATATGCAGAAGCTACAGGGTGTAAGCTGCATATTGTTCATGCGAGCAGCCGCAAAGTAGTGGAAGTCATCAATCAGGCAAAGCAAAGAGGCCTGGATATTACGGTAGAAACATGCCCTCATTATTTATCTTTGACATTAAAAGATTTAGAGGAAAAAGGCGGTTTGGCAAAATGCTGCCCTCCACTGCGTGATGATGAAGAAGTGGAACAATTATGGGAAGCTGTAGCAAACGGTGAAATTGACGTAATAGCATCCGACCATTCACCAGCACCTGCCTCTATGAAAGAAGTAATAAATGATGACTTTTTCAGTGCCTGGGGTGGGATTTCCGGTGCCCAATCTACGCTCAATATTATGTTGACAGAGGGGCATTTCAACCGTAATCTTCCTCTGGGGAAAATTGTTGAATTAACATCAACGAATCCAGCTAAGTTATTTGGCCTTTATCCCCATAAAGGGATAATAGCCGTTGATAGCGACGCTGATCTGGCGATAGTTAATCTGAACAAAAGCTTCGAGCTGAAAAAGGAAGATTTGTTCTACCGCCATCAACAGTCGCCTTATGTTGGCAGGACATTCAAAGGGCAAGTAACAACAACGATCGTCAATGGGGCTATTGTTTTTGAAAATGGCAGCATTACCACTGTGGAAAAAATTAAAATCTAGGATTGTTAAGCTATAAAGGACTGGAGAAAATCTTATTGCACAATCTTAAAAGCAAAAGAAGCATATAAGGAACCAGGACCTTACCTGAAAGAGAAAATATATGAAGGTAATATGTTTATCTATAATGAACAAAAATATAAAACGTTTTTATCGATAAGGCATAAAGACTAATTAAATGAAAGCGGTTAATATTTATATAAGGGACTTAATTGTTTCTAACACAAGCTAATAATATATGAAAAGAAGCTTCAATTATAAGTTGATTTATAGCGGGAACAGGGCACACCATGAGTCACATATTTCAAATAAAATACGATTAAAAGGAGAGTTTAAAAGATGGGTTATCCTAAAGATTTATTAGCAAGCAGATCAATAATTGAGCACGGTAAATATGCTTTAATTGCACCTGAAGGATTGGTTAATAATGTTGTTCCGGGATTTGAGAATTGTATCATTTCCATTTTGGGTTCTCCAAAGCTTGGAGCAAGCTTTGTCGATTACATTGTGACAATGCAAAAGGAAGGAAAGAACAGCGAAGGGTTTGGTGGACAAGAAGATGTTGAGACATTTGTCTATGTTATTGAAGGGAAAATAAAAGCTGTTGCAGGTGAACAAGAGTTTGTCCTCGATGAAAGCGGTTATTTATACTGTCCGCCAGGAACAAAGATGTATTTAGAAAACCAATCGGATGGAGATTCTAAACTATTCCTATATAAGCAAAAGTATCGTCCACTTGAAGGACGGAGGCCATGGGTTTATTCAAACCATGCGAACAACATTGAATTCAGGATTTATGATGATATGCATAATGTCCATCTTAAGGATCTATTGCCTGCTGATATAGATTTTGATATGAATTTTCATATTCTTTCCTTTGATCCTGCTGCATCTCATCCGTTCATCGAAACACATGTGCAAGAACATGGAGCCTACTTACTCTCGGGAGAAGGGATGTATAACCTGGATAATCAGTGGGTTCCTGTAAAGAAAGGAGATTACATTTTCATGGGTCCATATGTACATCAAGCAGCCTATGCGGTAGGCAGAGAAAATTTAACATATGTTTACTCTAAAGATTGTAATCGTGATGCATCCTTGTAAAAGGTCACATCATTTAGAAGAAATGCGTAGATGACAACTTCAAGAGATTTAATGCGGGCAGAATTGTATTTTAGGGAGATCCGGTAAGTGTAATTCAAAACCATTAAATATAAAAGAGGTGCTGAGGTATGGACCAGAATGTAATTTTGAACAAAAAGTCGATAATTGAGGAAAGAGTTTTTGAAATCGATAAAATAGCAAAATTCGATTCTAATGCACCACAAAAAAATTATTTTTATGAAACGGATAAAACTGTTGGGGCAGTTTGGTGTCTTGAACCTGAGCAGGAAGTATTTTTACATTCCCATTCGAATGTTGATGATATTTGGGTCTGCATTGAGGGGGAAGGAACATACTTTCCTGATCTAGAGAATGAGATCACGATCAGAAAAGGAATGGTAGTATTGGCCAAGCCTAATCAAATTCATGGAATGCGTAATACAGGAAACAGCCGATTCATGTTTGTAGGCTTTGCTGCAGGGGCATTGCCTATGGATATAACAAGATATTAGAAAAAGGCTAAGATTATTAAACATTACAAAATAATTTAAGTTTCTTCTTTAAAAAACAAAAAAAGTGATTAAGGCGAAGCGATTGTAATGAAGACAGCGCTTCGCTTATATTTTTATTTATAAAATGTGATGAGTTGTAATTTCTCCAATTAGCATCCTTAAAAACTAGCAAACAGATTTTATAAAAATCCAGAAATCGGAAATGGTGATGATTAAGATGAAACAGCAAGGAGTTACTGTAACATTATTCTCCTCTTTACAGTGGCTTTTTTTTATTTTTGCCAACACGGTTGTCGTACCAATTTCTGTAGGAGCAGCATTCCAGCTTCCTGCAGAAACAATTGAAATGACGATAAGATGCTCCTTTATCTTTACAGGAATATCCTGTATTCTGCAGGCCTGGATTGGGCATCGTTATCCATTATTGGACAGCCATTCGGGGCTAATGTGGGGTCTGATGATAAATATGGGCATCTCTGCATCTGCACTCGGATTGGATTTTGCAACCGAAAGTAATTTAGCCGATGGTGATAAGTGTTTATATATTTTTACTGACCTTTCAGCTCATTTTTATTTTCTTCAAAGGTATGTTTAAAATAACCGAAAGTGGAACAATTGATCTCCCTGTCAGTTTGTTTTCAATCTTGATAGTTATCTTCGTTGGCTTTTTAAGGATTAAAGGAGGGAAAATACTAGGCAATTTCTCAATCCTGATCGGAATTATCGTAGGATGGTCATTATATCGAATTATTTTCCCTTCAGATCTTCCGACGGCTAGCTCTTCAGGTATGGCATTCACTTTCTTTCCACTTGGAACTCCAAACTTGAATATTGGTATTATTTTTGTTTCCTTTTTTGCGGTCCTTCTGAATTTAACGAATTCCTTCGCTTCTATTCAAGCTGTTGCAGATGTTTACAAGGAAAAGGTGGAACATAGTCAATACAGGAGATCTATTTTTGTAACAGGTATTTTTGCGTTTATCACTTCGATTTTTGGCTTGGTCCCTTTTACACCATTTACATCTACCATAGGTTTTTTACAAAGTACAAAGTTATTCAAACGAAAGCCATTCATTATAAGCGGATTTTTGTTTACTCTCCTTGGAGTTATTCCGCCATTAGGGAGATTCTTAGGAACAATACCATTAACAATAGGTAACGCTGTTTTATTTGTCGCATACCTTCAATTGTTCGGGACCGCATTAAACAGCCTGAAAGGAACGTTATTCAACTCTGAAACGATACTCCGTTTAGCGGGGCCAGTCCTAGTTGGAGTTAGCATTATGAATATCCCGCCAGCATTATTCGGCAGTATACCTGTCCTCTTGCAGCCTTTCATTACAAATGGTCTCATTATGGGTGTCATTATATCGATCTTTTTGGAAAAATTTATTAATTGGAACAAATTAACAAATAAGTTGGGAGTCGGGCAGTAACCGATATATCTACCTGATAATGGAAACATAAGGTGATTATTCTAAAAAAAAGTTATTTCATTTTACGATTGAAGAAAAAAGGTGTTCATACGATTGGACATCTCTAACGATAAACTTGAAATTGATTATAAGAAGTATGTGATGATATTTAGAAATCCCAGTGGCTCAAAACCCCGAATGGAGTCCGGAAGAAATTCAGCAAGAGCTGGATAACAATGCTCAAGGTATCCTCGGTTATGTTGTACGTTGGGTAGAACAAGGAATTGGTTGTTCCAAAGTACCAGATATCAACAATATAGGGTTGCTTCTACCAGTAATTCATACGGGGCTTCGGATTAAAATAAGTGATTATTCGATAAAATGGGGAACAAGTGATTACGATTACTTGTTCCCCATTTTGGTCTAATTCTTTATAAAAAGAAAAAGCAAATAAAACATATGTGAATTAGATGTAATAAAGATAAGTCATCATCTTTTTAGGTTTGCAGTCCATCAAAAGTTAATTTGGCTGGCATAAGTAGAACTAGTATCTTAATTTATCAAAAATACCAGTCAATATGATAAGGAGCTGACTATAACAAAAGTTCTTTTGATCATAGAAATCTGTATATATACACATTATTGGTTGTCTTTCAGTTGGTTATTTTGCACAAAAAAACACCGAAATACTAACAAAATTGTCAATGAAGTTAAATGCGAAAGCAAGTAAAATAATAGATGACATAAATTTTGTGAATGTTCATGGCATCAAAGGCTATTGCGAAGGGAAGCGATAAGATGGGCAATCAAAACGAAAAATTAATAGATGAAAAGGATGATGTTGCGTTCG
The DNA here is from genome assembly GCF_056279465.1 of Peribacillus sp. TE19612. NCBI lineage: Bacteria > Bacillati > Bacillota > Bacilli > Caryophanales > Bacillaceae > Peribacillus > Peribacillus sp. TE19612. Next base: position 234,647 of record NZ_JBWCCL010000003.1, read on the forward strand.
ATGATAGAATGGTTAGCATTTTTCGGGGCAACTGAGAGTAATGGGGTGACCCGGGTATTATATTCCAAGGAAAGGATGAGCGCTCAGCAGGCAAAGAAAGCTGAGGATGGGAAAAAACTTATTACATATTTTGATAGTGTTTGCTTTAGGGCGTCCCTCCGGTGGAATCATTCTGACCAGTTCCCATATGGAAACGGACAAGGATGGGGGGAATATGGCGGCGCATATGGGGTCGTCAGCCATATTGTCGGGCTGCGCCGTTATACGGTGGAAATCATTTGTAAGAGTGATCATGCGGGCACAACTCCCATTCCTACAGGAAGGATGCTGTCGTCTGGCTTCGGAATTCAATGTTCCGAATGGCATCGGTGAGGAAGAGGTTTTTGAAAGGTTTTGTAAGGACACTTTTCGACTCTCGATTCCCTGGCAAAGAAAGCGGAAATGAAGCTGGGGTTTCACAATGGATGGATTCAAACCTGTTGCGATGGATATGGATCAGGGAATCGGATTTTTGAATGAAATATTTTATAAAATAGCCTATTGAAGGAGTTGGTAAAAATGGCATATTCAGAATTGAATGCACCGATGAGAACGATCATGACACCAGGACCGGTCGAAGTTGACCCGCGTGTTTTAAGGGCGATGAGCACACCGATATTAGGGCAATTCGATCCTGCATTCACCACTATCATGAATGAAGTGATGGAAATGCTGCGTTTGGTTTTTCAAACGAAAAATAAATGGGCGTTCCCGATTGATGGCACCTCAAGATCCGGTAATGAAGCGATTCTTTGCAGCATCATTGAGCCGGGGGATAAGGTCCTGGTTCCTATATTCGGAAGGTTCGGTCATTTATTGGTGGAGATCTGTGAGCGATACGGAGCTGAAGTCCATACGATGGAATGTCCTTGGGGAGAAGTGTTCGAACCGCAAGCAGTCATTGCGGAAATCAAGAAAGTCTCCCCAAAAATAACAGCAATCGTACATGGGGAAACCTCCACTGGTTGTATGCAGCCTTTGAAGGAAATCGGGCGGGCCTGCCGTGAATTGGGTGTCCTGCTTGTTGTGGATGCGGTTGCCTCCATCGGGGGCACCGATGTTAAGGTGGATGAATGGTGTATTGATGGATTGATAGGAGGGACGCAAAAATGCTTGTCCGTTCCTTCCGGTATGGCACCGATTACTTATAATGAGCGAATAGAAGAAATCATCCAGTCCCGCAAAAAGGTGGAACGTGGTATTGCCACGGATGAAGACAACCAACAGGTTTCGCTCAGCCGTCCGATCGCCAGTAATTATTTCGATTTAAGCATGCTGCAGGATTATTGGGGACCGCGTCGTTTGAATCATCATACAGAAGCAACTTCCATGATTTATGCGTTACGTGAAGGATTGCGCCTTGTGCTCGAAGAAGGTCTGGAAACGCGCTTTGCCCGTCATGAACTCCACGAAGCTGCTCTCGTTGAAGGGATCAAGGCAATGGGACTAATGTTATTCGGGGATGGGAAAAACAAACTTCCGTGTGTAACTTGCATTGAAATTCCAAAAGGAACCGATGGTGAAGCTGTAAGAGACATGCTGTTGAATGAATTTGGCATAGAAATCGCTTCCTCATTTGGTCCGCTTCACGGGAAAATCTGGAGAATCGGGACCATGGGATTCAGTTGCAGGAAAGAAAACATCCTGTTTGTATTGGCCTCCTTGGAAGCTGTCCTTTTGCGCCAGGGGTTCCAAGTTAATCGGGGCGAGGCTTTGCAGGCTGCGCTGGATGTATATGCAGGAAAGAAGGAGAAAATGGTAGCATCACAACGGTCTCTTTGAATAATGGACGTCCATATGGATTTCAGCAAATCTGGCCATGATCATCGGGAAGGCATAGAGGGAAAATCGCTTATCAGACGGATGGGATAAGTGAACGGGAGTGCGGGGAGTCGTTAATAGTGATAGGTTCCAGTATTGCGGTCAATAACTAGAAGAAGGGTTATAAATAGAGGAGGGGGATTCCAATCGGGAATCCCCCTTTTTTTTCTATGCGTACGTATCCTTGGCAAATCAAGGGAAAGAAAACCGGACAAATGGATTGCTTGTCCGGTTTCAAACATTACTTATTCAACTTGGTCGACGAAATATTGATTTTTCCTGAATACCATCGCTTCCATGGTTGCAATCAATTCCCTTTCATTTAACACGTCTATTTTATACCAGGCCAGTTTATGGTTTTTCTTGATCTCTTCCGCTCTGGCAGTTAAAGTCTCACCCCGTTTGCCAGCTGATAAGAAATTAATGTTGTTTGAAACGCCAACCGCTATTTTGCCATATGAATTGCTGGCTGCTGCAAACACGTAATCTGCAAGTGAAAAGATAATGGCACCATGAACCGTTCCGTGGCTATTTAGCATGTGGTCACTTGGAATCAATTCTGCTTCCGCTGTGCCGGGACCGAGTTTCGTCAACCTCATCCCTAGAAAAGAAGCATATGGTTCGTCGACCAGTACTTGTTTGATTTGATCGTAATGCAATTCGTGAATATCCTTATCTAAATGTGTGGTCATGGAAATCCCCCTTATTTAATGGTCTTTTGCTGAACTTATCCCATATCCGGTGTTTGATTTGAACAGTACTTCAGCAAAACTGTTTTCCTCATCTTTTGCCTTTGACAAGATTGTGCCTAAATAAGCTCCAATAAAGCCTAGCGGCACGGTGAAAATTGTCGGGTTGCTCATGGTGAAGAGGGGATCGCCTGTGAAAATCCCCATTCCAGGTTCCGGATTCCATACATTGGGGCTAAGCATGACCAGTATGATGGAGCTGAGTAACCCGAATGACATTCCTGTGATCGCTCCGGTTGAGTTGAAGCGTTTCCAATATATTGTGCAAAGGATGATCGGTAAATTGGCACTGGCAGCAATCCCAAGCGCGAGGACTGAAAGAAAAGCGACATTCATTGATTGTGCGAATAAAGCAAGTAGAATCGAAATGACCGCTACGCCGACAGAAGCCAATCGGGCAACGAATACTTGCTGTTTTCCAGTAATATTTCCATCCTTGATAATTTCACCGTATATATCATGAGCAAAAGCGGATGCCGATGTTAAAACGAGACCGGATACAACCGCTAAAATCGTGGCAAATGCTACAGCAGAAACGAATGCGAATAAAAATTCACCACCTATGGTTAATGCAAGAAGAGGAGCGGCCATGTTTCCAGCCGGGTTTGCATCGACGATCCGCTCAAACCCGACGAAAGATGCAGCGCCGAAACCAAGGAAAATCGTCATGATGAAAAATACCCCTATAAACCATGTGGAATATACGACGGATTTCCTTGCAGTAGCTGCGTCCTTTACTGTAAAGAAGCGGACGAGTAAATGCGGAAGGCCGGCTGCTCCAAGGACAAGCGACATATTAAATGAAATCATGTCGAGTCCATCGGTGTATTTATTTCCTGGATTCAAAAAATCCTTTCCGAGCGGTGTTGCAGTTTGGACATGATGAAACATCTCTGAAATGTTGAAATTAAAGCGTGAAAATACGATGAACGTCAACACAGCAGAACCGCCTAGCAAGAGAACCGCTTTGGTGATCTGCACCCAGCTTGTCGCTGTCATCCCTCCGAAAATCACATAAATCGTCATCAGTACACCGACAAGAAGAACGGATAGCCAATAATCGATGCCCAGCAAGAGTTTAATTAATCCTCCTGCACCGACAAGTTGGGCAATCATGTAAAAGATTGAAATGACAAGTGTATTAGCCGCAGCTATCCCTCGCACTTTTTTTGATTTGAAGCGTGCTGAAATCATATCTGCCAGCGTAAACTTACCTAGATTGCGTAGTGGTTCCGACACAAGATACAATAAGACAAGAAAGGCAACAAGGTTCCCGATGCTCATGTAAAAGCCATCAAAACCAATCAGTGCGATTGCACCCGTAATTCCGAGGAAAGATGCGGCTGACATAAAGTCACCTGCCACGGCCAATCCATTCTGCCATGCTGTCAATCCGCCGCCGGCCGTATAAAAATCACTGGCATTTTTCGTCTTCTTAGAAGAGTAATAGGTTATAGTAAGCGTTAACAAGATGATGCCCAAAAAAAGCGTGAGGGATAAAATGCTCATTCGCCAAGCTCCTTCTCATATTTATTCAAGATATTTTTAGCCATCTTGTCGTACTTCGCTGCTTTTTTTATATAGACGATTCCCCCTATCCATACGACGGCAAATTGGAGGAGTGCGTATACCCAAGCCCATGTAATATGGAAGAAGGCTTCGCCTTTCAACACTTCGCTATAAGCAGCTAAAATTGGCAGAACAAAATAAAAAGCAAGAAAAAAGAGAGTGACAGGTACGATGAAAGCTTTTTTCCTTTGGATTAGTTCCTTGAATTCTTCCGTTTCAATTAATTGACGAAACTTATTTCTTCTGTCATGTCCTGATGGCGAATGCCCAGTTTTAGCCTGTGATTCCATGGTAAGCCCCCTTTTAGTGTAGCACGCTTTTAAAACGAGTGTTTGATAAAATGATATATCATTGTTAAAAGTAACATAGTCTGAAAATTTAGTAAATTAGTATTTTGTCTATTCATCCATTTTATCTGAATTATAAAAACATTATTGACAACGTAGAAATGACGTATTAATCTTGAACTAAATCATAACAGTAATTTAATATCCGTTTTATTACCGTTATGAATGTCGGTTGGACAATAGTAAAATTGAGGGGGACTGAAAAAAATGTACAATCCGGAAGTTGAAACGGCTTCGCGTGCTGAAATGGAAAGTCTACAAATGGCACGCCTTAAAAAAACGATTAGCCATGTTTATGAAAATGTACCTTATTACAGAGAAAGATTTAGAGAGATGGGCCTGGAACCAGAAGATATTCAAACTCTAAACGATGTGATAAAGCTTCCCTTTACAAAAAAACAGACGCTTCGTGATCAGTATCCATTCGGTTTATTTGCCGTTCCGATGGAGGATGTAACACGCATTCATGGTTCATCCGGAACGAGCGGAAAGCCTACAATTGTCGGGTATACAAAAAATGATTTGGAAAACTGGGCAACAATCGTCGCACGTGGAATTGTAGCTGCAGGAGGCCGCAAGTCAGATATTTTCCATAACGCATATGGATATGGTCTGTTTACAGGGGGCCTGGGCTTGCATTGCGGGGCAGAAAAGCTAGGAGTTGCGACAGTACCCATTTCAGGGGGGAATACCGATAGGCAGATTACGATCATCAATGACTTTAAACCGCGAGGCATTTGCGGAACCCCTACTTATATTTTGAATATCGCTGAAAAGATGGAAGAGATGGGAATCGATCCTGCTGATAATGGGCTTGAGTATGGGATTTTCGGAGCTGAGCCATGGTCGGAGGCAATGAGGGCAACACTTGAGAGGAAACTGAACTTGAAAGCCATCGATATTTACGGATTAAGTGAAATCATGGGGCCGGGAGTGGCGATTGAATGTCATGAAGCACAGGATGGACTCCATATCGCAGAAGACCATTTTCTTGTCGAGGTCATTAACCCGGACACGCTTGAACGGGTTGAGGACGGCGTAGATGGGGAACTTGTCTTTACCAGCCTTACAAAGGAAGCGCTTCCAATCATTCGTTACCGTACAGGTGACATCGCCTCAATTACACATGAACCGTGTAAATGCGGGCGTACGACAACTAGAATGTCCCGTGTTAAGGGCAGAACGGATGATATGATCATAGTCAGGGGAGTGAATGTATTTCCATCTGAAATAGAGCGTGTGTTATTCCAAATGGAGGGAATTGTGCCGCACTATCAGATTCATCTGGTTAAGAAGGGAAATATGGACGGTGTTGAACTGCATATTGAAATTGAAAGCGGTTTCTACAGGGAGATTGAAGAAGACTTAACGCATGGGAATGTAGAGATATTAAGGAAAACGATTCAGCATCATTTGAAGTCCGCATGTCTTGTCACGATGGATATTGTTGTCAACATCCCAAAAAGCATTCCCCGATCAGAAGGAAAAGCGATTCGTGTCGTTGATAAGCGGAAGGATGAAGTCATTCGTTTATAAATTCGATACCATGAAAATGCATGTTGAAACCGACGATTCTATCGTTCAGTTCTTTCCAGCTGAAGTATCGATTGGAATAAGTGGAGCTGAAGAAATTGAACAAGTAAACGCCATACATAAAGCGGATGCCATCGTGTTTAAATATGGGTTTATCTCTTAATGGAAGAGAAGATGGAGCCAATCATGAAATGGAGAAGGAGGAGGGCCTCTTGTCAAAATATACAGTTGTGGATCAAGAAACCTGCATTGCATGCGGTGCCGCTGCACCTGAAATCTTTGATTATAATGATGAGGGAGTGGCATTTGTCATCCTGGATGAAAATGAAGGAACTGCAGAGGTCGCGGAAGGTTTATTTGATGATCTGGATGATGCGTTGGAGGGTTGTCCGACAGATTCTATCAAAGTGGAAACTTCTCCCTTTAAAGTTTTAGTGGATTAAAAGATTCAAAGAAACCCAGAAAATTTCCTTTTATTTTTAAAAAAGACAGAATAGTCTTGCATTAAGTATAACGGTAAAATATAATAACGTTATATAAACGTTATATTTGAAAAAAGAGGTGATTTGGATGAACGTTCTTTTAAATGATATGGCAGGAGAAGAAAAGCTAAATCAATTCATTGCCAGAATCGAAGCGGGAGAAAAGATAGAGGCGGATGATTGGATGCCGGAAGAATACCGGGGCACTTTAATCAAATTAATATCGATGCATGGAATCAGTGAAATCATGGGGGCGCTTCCAGAAAAGGAATGGGTACCTAAAGCCCCGACTTTAAATAGGAAACTTGGAATCATGGCAAAGGTGCAGGATGAAATGGGGCATGGGCAATTATTGCTTCGGGTCGCCGAGGATTTGCTAAAGCCTTACAGTAAAAAACGGGATGACCTCATGCAAGATTTGTTTAAAGGAGATTTAAAGTTTCATAATGTTTTCCATATGGAAGCCAAATCCTGGGGCGATGCTGGATTGATTGGCTGGCTGGTTGATGGTGCAGCCATCATTTCCCAGACGAACATGCTTGGCGCCTCATACGGGCCTTATGCCCGGGCATTACAGAGGATTTGCGCGGAAGAAGTTTTTCACGCGCAGCATGGTGAAGCGATAATCATGGCTTTGGCTGAAGGGACGGAAGAACAAAGGAAATTGGTTCAAGACTCCATCAATTATTGGTGGGAATCTTTATTGCTTTTCTTTGGACCTCCCAGTAAGAAAGAAGTGGGCACATCCAAACAGGATATAACGATTAAGTACAAAATCAGAACCAGTACGAATGAAGAACTTCGACAAGCTTTTTTTTCCAAATATGTGAAGCGGATCCTTTCACTTGGCTTCAGCATTCCAGATGAAACGCTTAGGTTTGACAAAGAGTCTGAAACCTGGATTTACCAACAACCCGATTGGGGGAAATTGAAGGTGTTCGCAAGGAATGAAGGTCCCCGTTCGCAGGATCGCTTAAGTCTTCGAAGAAATTCTTATGAAAAAAATAAATGGGTACGCGAGGCATTGGCGCCAAAGGTCATTTAAGGGAGGGGGAGGACGATATGGAAACTAGACAAGGAAATTACTTTGAAGAATTTGAAGTATTCAGCCGTAAAACGCAATCATCACCCGTTCAATACCACTTCAGCCTGCTGGCGCCGAATGAGGATATCGCCATCATGATGGCACAAGAAAACTTCATGAGACGTGAAGCGGTTGATGATATCTGGGTCGTGAAAAGACGGAATATACGGAAAATGACGGCCGAGGAAAAGAAAACGCTTCAACGTATCGATAATAAAGACTATAGGACCACAAAAGGGTACGGGTATTTAAAGAAAAAATGGCGGAAGTATGAGCAGGGAATGCTCGATGAAAAAGAGATAATGTCTTGGGCTGGAGGTGTGAAAAATGAGGAATGAATCATTGAAGGACATCGCAATCAAGGAATTGCTGCTTCAACTGGCGGACGATGACTTCATCCATTCATACCGTGGTGCAGAATGGTTGGGACTCGCACCGCATATCGAAGAAGATGTTGCATCCGCCTCGATATCCCAAGACACGATGGGGCATGCAGCCATTTATTATAAGTTGCTTGATGAACTCGGTGAAGGGGATGCGGATAAGCTGGCTCATGACCGTCCCGCCAAGGAACGGCGCAATGCGATCATTCTCGAATTGGTCAATGGTCCTGGTCACTATATGAAAGACCCGGATTATGATTGGGCGTTTGCGGTAGTGCGGAATTATTTTTATACACAAGCCAAAGCAATTAAGGTTCAATCCCTTCATTCATGTTCATATGAACCGCTTGCTGAAGTGGCACAAAAGGTACAGATGGAACTTTACTATCATTTGATGCACTGGAAAACCTGGTTCGTCCAATTGCTGGGATCTGGTCACTTGGAAGCGGTTTCGAGAATGAAAGCGGCGATCGGAAAAACAATGCCCGATTTTGCTGGCGTATTTTCACTGGGACAATATGGGGAGGAAATGGTTGAGCTCGGCTTGATAGAGGGCGAAGCTGACTTACAGAAAAAATGGTTCGAGGCCATTACCCCTATTTTTGAAAGTGTAGGCTTGGCAACAACTATTGAAATAGGCATGGCAAGAGGTGATGGCCGTAATGGCCAGCATACGGAAGATTTGGAAAAGGCGCTAAAAACATTAAGTGAAGTGTACGCAACAGATAAAGCAGCTTCATGGTAATTCAATAGAAAGGGGAGGGGTACCATGTCGACCGTACAGTTAAACACAGAAGAAATATATAAGCTCCTGGAAGACGTTAAAGATCCCGAAATCGATACAGTAAGTATTTTGGATTTAGGGATGGTTGAAGACGTGACGGTTTCGGGCCAGGACGTCTCGGTAAAAATGCTGCCAACTTTTCTAGGGTGCCCGGCATTGTCGATCATTCAAAAAAATGTGGAAACAGCCCTTAAACAGCTGCCTGCCGTAAAAAATGTAAGTGTGGAATTTTTACGTTCCCCTTCCTGGACATCCGATCGAATCACGGAAAAGGGGAAAGCTGGATTGAAGGTTTTCGGAATCTCCCCTCCTCCTCGACAAATGAAAAGTGATGGATCATGGCATGTGGACTGCCCATATTGTGAATCGACATATGTAACGATGGAAAATATCTTCGGTCCTACGGCCTGCCGCAGCATTTTATATTGTAAAGCATGCAAAAATCCGTTCGAAGCGATGAAACCGATGATAAAACTAATCTAATAAAATGGAGGTTATAAAATGGTAAAGTTAATCGCCCTATACAAACAACCTGAAAACAAGGAAGAGTTCGATGAGCACTATTTCAATGTACATGGCCCGATAACGGAAAAAATTCCTGGTCTTCAAAAAATGGAGGTCACTAAAATTGTAGGGACCCCAATGGGCAAAGACTCTGAGTACTATATTCTTTGTGAAATGTATTATGAAGACCATGATGCATTGCAAAAAGGAATGCGTTCCCCGGAAGGAAAAGCATCAGGGAAAGACCTAATGGGCTTTGCCGGGAAACTTGTAACTATGATGATCGGTGAAGAAATAAAATGAATGCGCTTCAATTCATCGAAACGTCAATCGCGGATGGAATTGGTTATATCTCTTTAAATCGGCCGAAGCAACTTAATGCCCTTAACAGGATAATGGTTAGGGAAATAGTTTCAACCATGGAAGAATTCGACCGGGACCCACAAGTGAAGGTGATTTTGCTATCGGGCAATGGAAAAGCATTTTCCGCTGGAGCTGATATTGACGAGATGGTGAACGATGATCCAATCAGTATGGAGTTAACGAACCAATTTGCCGATTGGGACCGAATAAGCCTAGTCAAGAAGCCTGTGATTGGTGCGGTGAAAAGTTTTGTATTCGGCGGTGGTTTTGAACTTGCTTTATCCTGTGATTTCCTGATTGCCGCCAGCGATACCCAGTTTTCCTTTCCTGAAGTGACACTAGGGGTCATGCCTGGTGCAGGAGGAACCCAAAGGTTGACGAAATTGGTAGGCAAGACGAAGGCACTTGAATGGATATTGACGGCTGAAAGGATAAAGGCAAAGACAGCCCTGCAATATGGTTTCATTAATAAGATCGTGGCACCTGAATTGTTAATGGAAGAATCGGTTGATTTTGCTAGAAAGATAGCAAAGCAACCCCCGTTAGCTGTAAGGCTGATCAAAGAATCCATCAATAAGGCCGTTGATTATCCCTTAAATGAGGGCATGCAATTTGAACGGAAGAATTTCTATATCCTTTTCGCATCAGAGGACCAAAAAGAAGGAATGAAAGCATTTGTTGAAAAAAGGGAGCCAAAATTCACAGGCGGATAAGGGGTGCTCTATGTACGAAACGATCAAATATAGTGTTGAAAATGGAGTGGCTTGGCTTACTTTGAACCGTCCTGATAAACTAAATGCCTTTACGTCACAAATGAATAAGGAAATACAGAAAGCGATCAAAATATCCGCGGGGGCAGATGAAGTCCGGGCCATTATCATTACTGGGGCAGGCAGGGCATTTTGTTCGGGGCAGGATTTATCGGATGTTGATGAGGGCATGAATTTAGGCCAGAAGCTGCGTGAGGATTACGGTCCGATGATGGAGCAAATAGCAAACTGTGAAAAACCGATCATTGCAGGAGTCAATGGAGTGGCTGCAGGTGCTGGCTTCAGCCTGGCGCTGGCATGCGATTTTCGGCTTGTTTCTGAAAAAGCCAGTTTTTTAAATGCCTTTGTCAATATCGGATTGATTCCTGATTCGGGGAATCTGTATTACCTTTCGCGAATCGTTGGTCATGCGAAAGCCCTGGAATTATCTTTATTGGGCGAAAAGGTTACGGCTGGCGAGGCGAAAAATATCGGGCTCGCTACAAAAGTGATCGGTGTGGATGAGTGGAACGAGCATTTGAAAGCCTTTGCAGAGAATATCGCAAACAAACCAACGAAGGCAATCGGATTAATCAAAAGATACTTAGAGGCGTCCTATCATCTTTCATTGGAAGAATACTTAAAAGAAGAAGCGGAGGGTCAGCGCATTGCTGGCTTAACGAAGGATTATGCAGAAGGTGTGGCAGCATTCGCTGAAAAAAGGAAAGCTCATTTCATAGGCAAGTAATATAGAAAAGGGAGTGGGATTACATGGTTAGAGTACAAGAGGCGGCATTTGAAAAAGCGGAAATGAAGCGTGATTATTATCATCTGATCATTAATGGGGAAAGAGTGGAAAGCTCGGATGGTTCCACGATTGATGCGTACAATCCTGCGACTGGTGAAATCATTGCCAAGGTTGCAAAGGCGACCAAGGAAGATGCAGAAAAGGCTGTTCAAGCTGCACGTGAAGCATTTGATAACGGGAAATGGAAGAGGACTCCGATTAACAAACGTTCACGTGTTTTGAACAAAATTGCAGCGATCATGCGTTCACGCTTTAATGAATTGGTTGAATTGGAAGTCCTGAACAGCGGCAAATCCATTTCTGCAGCGCAAGGCCAAGTCATGCAGGCAATTGAAGATTTCGAGTTTTATGCAGGAGCGTTAGTTGCACACCGCGGATCTGTGAATAATGTGCCTGGTCAATTCCATAACTATACGGAAAAAGAGCCAGTAGGCGTTTGTGCCCAAATCATCCCATGGAATTACCCTATGATGATGGCAGCGTGGAAAATTGCACCTGCAATCGCGGTTGGCTGTTCAGTAATCGTTAAGCCAGCCTCGTTAACGCCGCTGACGGCCATTGTTTTAGGGGAAATCTGTTTAGAAGCAGGTGTTCCTTCAGGCGTGGTCAATATCATTCCAGGTCCTGGATCGGACGTAGGGAATTACCTTGTTCAGCATCCGAAAGTGAATAAGGTGGCCTTCACGGGTTCTACGCCAATCGGCAGAGATCTTATGGGCAAGGCTTCACAGACATTAAAAAGGGTCACATTGGAGCTTGGCGGCAAGTCCCCTAATATTGTTTTTGAAGATGCAGATCTTGAAGCAGCCATCGATGGATCATTATATGGAATTTTCTATAATACTGGGCAGTCTTGCGAAGCTAGATCCCGTTTATACGTTCACGAAGACATATACGATGAGTTCGTTGCCAGATTCGTAGAAAAGACGAAAAAATTGAAATTGGGCAATCCGCTCGACAAAGAAACACACATCGGTGCAGTCATAGATCAAGGGCAATTGGATGTCATCGACAATTATGTCCAATCTGCCATTACTGATGGAGCGAAGATCCTGACGGGAGGAAAGCCGGCGGTCATTGAAGGTTTCGAAAACGGTTATTGGTATGAGCCGACGGTCATAGCGAATGTCAATCATGAAATGGATGTAGTGAAAGAGGAAATATTCGGGCCGGTCGTTGTCATAATGAAATTCAAAGATGAAAAAGAAGCTGTGAGGCTCGCGAATGATACGGAATTCGGTTTGGGTTCAGCCCTTTGGACAAAAGATGGCGGGCGTGCGACTAGAGTGGCCAATCAAATAGAAGCGGGAATCGTCATGGTGAATTGCCCATTCTCCGCATTTCCTGGAACACCTTTCGGAGGGTATAAACAGTCAGGATTCGGCCGGGAACTTTGCATTGAGACACTTGATCTTTATACAGAAACGAAAAGCATCATTTCCTATCATGGAAGCCGTCCCTTAAATCCCTTTGGAATTCAATAAAACAAAAAAATAGACGGCTGGCTGAACGGTATGTCGGAAAAGTAATTCAGGTATGGTTGAATGCTGATCTGATTCATCCGCAGCCAGCCCTATTTATTTTTGAAGGAGGAATGAACGAATGATTAGTAATCTAGTGGTTGTCGGATCTGGTGTCATGGGTAGGGGAATAGCTTATGTAGGAGCAATAGGGGGCTTTAATGTAGTATTGGTGGATGTGAATCAGGATGCTTTGGAAAGTGCAAGAAACGAAATCGATTCCATTTTTGAAAAGGGTTTGCGCTACCAAAAAATTACCGAGGAAGAAGCGGCAGCTGCAAAAAGCAGATTTACCTATTCTGCCAATCTGAAAGAATCAGCAGCATATGCCGACTTGATCATAGAGGCAGTTCCGGAAAAGGCGGAAATCAAGAGGGCAGTCTTCGAAACGATTGAAGTCCATGCAAAAGAAGATTGTTACTTTGCAACCAATACTTCCACGATGAGTCCGACAGAAATTGGTTCTTATGGAAAGCGTCCCGAAAAAACGATTGCCATGCATTTTTTCAATCCTGTACAAAAGATTCCGCTCGTTGAAATTGTACGTGGTCTTGAAACAAGCGATGAAACGGCAGCCATAATAAAAGAGGTAGCCGAAAAAATGGGGAAAGAGACCGTGGTCATAAATGAATTCCCTGGGTTTGTTACAAGCAGGATCAGCTGTTTGGTAGGTAATGAAGCGTTCTTTATGCTTCAAGAAGGCTTAGGAACACCAGAAGAAATCGATAAGGCAATAAAGTTAGGGCTGAATTACCCAATGGGACCATTTGAGCTAGGTGATTTGGTGGGATTGGATGCCCGTTTGAATAATTTGAAATATTTACATAGTAAACTGGGTGAGAAATACCGCCCGGCTCCCCTCCTTGAACAGTATGTTAAAGCTGGCAGGCTCGGCCGTAAGTCTGGTAAAGGTGTGTACGATTATACAAAAGATGGCGAGCTGGTGAGGAAATGAAGGATGTTGTGATCATTGATGCTGTGAGAACACCAATCGGAAGATATAAAGGCGCATTGAAAAGCGTTCGCCCGGATGATCTCGGCGCAATTGTAATCAAGGCGCTGATAGATCGCAATCCAGAGCTGCCGCCTGATCAAATTGAAGATGTCATCTTCGGGAATGCAAATCAAGCGGGAGAGGATAATCGCGACGTGGCCCGGATGTCCGCCCTTTTAGCTGGTCTTCCGGTAAATGTAGCTGGAACGACAATAAATCGTTTATGTGGATCCGGATTGGATGCCGTCATGTATGCAGCACGCTCCATTGCAGTCGGTGAAGGCGATATTTATATCGCAGGGGGTACTGAAAGCATGACAAGGGCTCCGTACGTCATGGCCAAACCTGAGAGTGAATTTCCGCGGGGTTCAATGGAGCTTCAGGATACAACGATCGGATGGCGTTTCACGAATGAGAAACTTAAAGAAATGTATGGTGCGGATTCCATGCCTCAAACGGCTGAAAACGTCGCCCTGCGTTTTTCTGTTTCAAGGCAGGACCAAGATCAATTCGCTTATCAAAGCCAGCAAAGGGCGAAAAACGCAGTGGAAAATGAGCGTTTCATTAATGAAATCGTACCTGTTCGATATAAGGATCGAAAAGGGAGTGAGGTCATTTTCGATAAAGATGAACACCCTCGTCCTGACACGACCATCGAAAAGCTGGAAAAACTCAAACCGATCTTTAAAGGCGGCACTGTAACCGCCGGTAATGCTTCAGGTGTAAATGATGGAGCCTCGGCACTGCTTTTGATGAGTGCAGAAAAAGCACGGGAGCTTGGATTGAAGCCTCTGGCCAAATATGTTGTAGGGGCGGTAGCGGGCTTGGAACCGTCCATTATGGGCCTTGGCCCGATTCATGCCACTAAAAAAGCATTGGAGAGGGCAAGTTTGAAGATTGAAGACATCGGGCTGGTGGAATTGAATGAAGCATTTGCTTCCCAATCCTTGGAGTGCATCCGCCAATTGAAATTGGATCAGGAGAAAGTGAATGTCAACGGAGGTGCAATAGCGTTTGGCCATCCGCTCGGTGCAAGCGGGGCGCGTATTTTAACAACACTCGTCCACGAAATGAAAAAGCGGAAAGTACGCTATGGCCTTGCGACGATGTGTGTAGGCGTCGGCCAAGGCATATCCGCCATTATAGAAAATATTGACAAAGAATGATTATGCGTATGGCCCTTATTAATTTTATCTGCATAAGGGGTCACTTTTTCAAAAGGGGAGGAGACTCATGTCCAAGGTTATTTATAAAGTGATAAATCAAATCGGGTATATAACAGTGAATCGGCCCGACGTATTGAACTGCTTCGACTATGAGACACTTTGTGAACTGCAGGAAGTCATCGATGCCGTTTATTATGACGGCGATATTCGTGTCGTCATTTTCACCGGTGCAGGGGAAAAAGCATTCAGCGCGGGAGCGGATTTGAAAGAAAGGAAGTCTTTGAATGATGCCGAAGTAAGAAGGAACGTTAAAGCGATTCGCGATGTTTTTAATAGTATCGCAGGGCTTCCGCAGCCGACAATGGCTGCCGTCAATGGATATGCATTGGGGGGAGGATTTGAATGGCTGCTTTCATGTGACTTTGCAATTGCTGCGGAAGGTGTTTCTTTGGGGCTCACTGAAACTAGCTGGGCCATTATTCCGGGAGCAGGCGGGACACAGCGGCTGCCGAGATTGATTGGGGAAATGAAGGCGAAGGAATTGATCTTCACCGCTAAAAAATTGACTGCGGAAGAAGCATGTCAATTAGGGATCCTTTTGAAGGTCGTGCCAAGGGATCGTCTTATGTCAGCCTGTGAGGAATTGGCAGCCAATATCATGAAGAATGGGCCGATTGCAGTCAAACAAGCCAAATATGCGATTGACCAAGGAATGAATACGGACTTGCAAACGGGAATGGCTATAGAAGGAAAAGCCTATGAATTGACCATTCCGACTCAAGATAGATCGGAAGCGCTCCTGGCATTTAGTGAACGGAGAAAAGCGCGATTTACTGGTGAATAATATTGCGCTTTCATTTTAAAAAGATATAATAATTATTATGTCTTCCGTGTGAAAATAGTAACAATGTTAGGACGAGGTGAGAAAGATAGGTACTAATACACAATCCATGATTTTTACGATATACGGCGATTATATCCGTAACTATGGAAGTAAAATCTGGATAGGCAGTTTAATTCGTTTGTTAAAGGAATTCGGCCATAATGAGCAGGGCGTTCGTGTAGCCGTTTCACGAATGGTCAAGCAAGGGTGGATTCAGTCAGAGAAGCAGGGAAATAAAAGCTATTATTTTTTGACTGATCGCGGTGTGCAGAGAATGGATGAAGCGGCCAATCGCATATATAAGATGAAACCGAATGAATGGGACGGTAAATGGCGCATCTTAATGTACACGATCCCTGAAGATAAGCGGCAATTACGGGATGATCTCCGCAAAGAATTATTATGGAGCGGATTTGGCAGTTTTTCAAGTGGTTGCTGGATTTCCCCCAATGATTTGGAGAAGCAAATCAATCGCTTGATCGAGAAATATGACATAGATGAATATGTTGATTTTTTCATCTCGGAGTACAAAGGTCCAAAAGAAAACCAATCGCTTGTAGAGAAGAGCTGGCAATTAGAAGAGATTGAAAATAAATATGAAGAATTCATCGAGAAATACAGTAAACAATTCATCGTTCATCAAAGCATCATTAGCAGGGGCGAAATGTCCGATGCAGATTGTTTTGTGGAACGAACGAACTTGGTGCATGAATACCGTAAATTTTTATTCATCGATCCGGGCCTGCCAAAGGAACTTCTGCCTTCTAAGTGGAATGGGAATCATGCTGCTCTTTTATTTAGCCAATATTATCAAGTCTTGGCTGAACCAGCAAGCCGTTTCTTTGAAAGCGTATTTCAGGAAAACAATGATTTATGCCGGAAAGATGAAACCTATGATGCCAAGGACCATCCACTTATCATTAAGTGAAAAAGAGCTTCGGCCAGCCGTTAACGACGACTTGCCGAAGCTCTTTTCAAATTCCTTGCAATAATTAATCAAGTATCATCTTGAAGTCTTTCCCTTTTTGAACATATGTATCGATGGAAAGTTGGATCAATTCAAGATCTTTATCATTCAAACGGCGAACCACTTTCCCCGGGGAACCAATGACCAATGAACGCGGAGGTATGATTTTGCCAGAGGAAATCAATGTGTTCGCTCCGACGATGCATTCTTCGCCGATCTCTACATTATCCAATATCGTGGAACCCATACCAATAATGGATCGTTTGCCTATTTTACAACCATGCAGGATGACATTGTGACCGACCGTCACTTCATCTTCAATGACAACCGGGCATCCTTCAAATAAATGAATGGTGGAGTTATCTTGAATACTGCATTTTTCTCCTATTGTAATTGAATCTTCATCACCGCGCAGTACCGCATTGAACCAAATGGTCGATTCTTTCCCAATCGAAATATCACCGATTAAATGAGCACCCGGTGCCACGAAAACGGTATCATCAATGGATGGTTTTTTATTATTGTACGGAATAATCATAGTCTCGCTCCTTTTTTTAAAAAGTCAGAATTGTTTTTCTAATGAATATAGTATAACATTAAATTGACTGGGAGGGATGAAAGTGAAATATATTTGTGAACTTTTTGCGATAAAATATCCAATTATTCAAGGCGGTATGGGGAATATAAGCAATGCAAGTCTAGCGGCTGCAGTATCCAATGCAGGGGGCCTGGGAACAATAGGGTGCGGTACCATGATTCCTGAACAGGTAGAAGCCATCATTCTCGAAACCAAAGATAAAACCAATAACAATTTTGCGTTGAACATTCCAATAAACGTTAGTCCATATACAGATGAGTTAGTGAATCTTGTCCTGAAGCATGATATACCTGTAGTTTCCTTATCTGCAGGGAATCCTGCCCCTTTCATTCCACTATTAAAAAATAAGAATATAAAAGTGATTGCCATCGTTGCGTCGGTCAAGCACGCACAAAAAGCGCAAGATGCAGGGGGAGATGTGCTGGTCGCAGAAGGGTTTGAAGCTGCCGGCATCAACTCGAACCTGGAAATGACGACGTTTACACTCATTCCGCAAATCAGCAAGCATGTGACGCTTCCCGTTTTGGCCGCTGGCGGAATAGGCAATGGGCAGGGGTTGGCAGCTGCGTTGATGCTGGGGGCTTCAGGCGTCCAATTGGGAACCAGGCTGATTGCTACACAAGAAGCACCGTTCCACCCATCATATAAGCAGAAACTAATCGAAGCGATGGGCAATGATACGGTAATTTTGGGCAGATCATTTGGACAGGTCAGGAGGGTATTGAAGGACCCATATACCGAGAAAGTGCTGGATATGGAGAAGCAGGGACTGTCTCCCGTGAATTATCGTGAAATGACCTCTGAAGTTCATCATATTAATGGAGCGATGAACGGGGATGTTACCAATGGTTTTATGAACAGCGGCCAGGTTGCCGGATTGATTGACGATATACCCACGGTAAAGGAATTACTTGATGGCATGATGAAAGATGCGAAAAAACATATGGAGGATGGATTGAGCAGGCTCTCTGCCCCTTTTATGATTTGAGTGCGGAAGGTACCTAATTTGCCATCCGTTCATGTCTAGAAGAAGGTTTTCCCTAGGTTAACATCTGAAATTTTGGCCTCGTATTATGTAATAAAAGTTTGAAGAGGGAAAGCCTCTTTGGAATAGTAAAAACAAAAACTAAAAAGTCAATCCATAACAAAAAAGGCGCCATGGTCAGGCGCCTTTTTGATTTATGTCATTATTAGC
The DNA here is from genome assembly GCF_056279465.1 of Peribacillus sp. TE19612. Lineage (NCBI taxonomy): Bacteria > Bacillati > Bacillota > Bacilli > Caryophanales > Bacillaceae > Peribacillus > Peribacillus sp. TE19612. The sequence continues at coordinate 253,185 of NZ_JBWCCL010000003.1, forward strand.
AGCCGCCGCCGAAGCCGCCGCCGAATCCCCAACTGCATCCAATGATGATCAGCAAGATGAATAATACGATCAGCAATGCGAATCCGTTATCGAAACCGCCGCCACAACATTCGTTACCATTTCCACCCATTTGATTTCCTCCTCATATATATTATGAATTACATACCTAGCAAAACATCTTTACCGGGAATACTTCATACTATGTATTCTAGGCCGAAGTGTTTGCTTATTCATAAAAAATGGGCGTGGGCAAATCAAGGGATTAAGCCCGAATATTTTTTTGATTTCGTTTTAAATGTTATAATATACCATGTGGATTGTGAAGGAAGGGAGCTGAACTAAGTCATGAAAGTTGCCATTATAACGGATGTGCATGGTAATGCTTCAGCGTTAAAAGCCGTCCTTAAGGATATTGACAAAAGGGAAGAAATAGATCGTCTCTATTGTTTGGGAGATATGGTTGGGATTGGCCCGGATACAAATGAAGTCCTTGAACTTTTATTTTCAAGAAATGATTTGTCGATGATAACTGGAAATCATGATGAAGCTGTCCTGGCCATCATTAACGGGGAGCCGCATCCGGACGGACATATTCATGTTAAGGAGCATCATGAATGGATAGCTGAAAGGATGCAGCGGAAATTCATAAATGAATTGGAAAAATTGCCTCGAACCATACATCATATCATTAATGATCACTCCGTTTTCTTCACTCATTATCACATGGAATCGAAGAAATTGGATGAGCACATAAGCCAAAATCCATATAGTAAAATCGTTGAACCGAGTTTAAATAACTTGGAAATGCTTTTCAAAGATCAGCATCACGATTTAATAGGATTCGGACACCATCATCCTATCCACCTTTATAAAAATGACCGAACGATATTCCTGAACCCTGGCTCTCTTGGCTGTAATGGTGAACCAGTTGCTCCTTTTGCCATTGTTTCAATTGAAAATGCGGGTATTCAGGTAAAGCTTGAAAAAGTGGCCTATGATAATACATCGTTCCTGTCATCGTACCAGAGCTTACAAGTTCCAGAGAAAGAATTCATTATACGTGCCTTCCATGGCGGGCAGCAGGCCTAAGACGTTTATAAAAGATGAAGTATAGGGAAATGTTGAGCATAAAGGTACATGCCTGCGGATACGCTAATAGGCAAACATCATGAAGCTGGAGGTAGGTCATGAAGGAAAATGAACAGGTAATTCAAGAGCAGGAAGAGATGGAACGGCATAGTCTTGTCTGTAATGATGAATTGTTTAATAAGGATCTGTTTGCCATTGTCGATGATACGATGCAAGAGGAAAAATAAACGGGGAAAACGCTGCAGGAAATGTCTGTAGCGTTTATTTTTACTTTGAATTGATTGAAGGCCGATTTTTATATTTCGTAAAAACTCACTTCCTGCCCGTTTGATCGCTCTTTTTACAGCCAGTGAATCCCGGAAGTGAATCATTTGAAACCATTCTGGATTTATTCCATACTATATATAAGTTTCAAATCGAGAGGAGGGATGGCATGGGACATCATCATGGTCACTCCCATGATCATGGGCACGGACACCACCACCATTCTAACAATAAAAAAGCATTGTTGGCATCTTTCTTATTAATCTCCACATTTATGATAGTCGAGGTCATTGGGGGATTCTTGACAAATAGTCTGGCTTTACTGTCGGATGCAGGTCACATGCTTAGCGATGCGGCAGCATTAGGGCTTAGTTATACAGCGATAAGGTTGGGGGAAAGGAAAGCGACATCGTCCAAATCGTTTGGGTATAAACGGTTTGAGATCATTGCTGCTTGCTTGAATGGATTGACATTGATCGTCATATCCGTATTCATTTTCGCAGAGGCAATTAAGAGGTTCCTGGATCCTCCTGAGGTTCAAAGCATGGGAATGCTAATGATTTCAATCATCGGCTTACTTGTTAATGTCATTGCCGCCTGGATTTTAATGAGCGGAGATAAGGAAGACAATCTGAATGTGCGAAGTGCTTTTTTACATGTCATTGGTGATATGCTTGGATCTGTGGGTGCCATTGCGGCCGCACTCTTGATTTATTTTTTCGATTGGGGAATTGCAGATCCGATTGCGAGCGTCATAGTCGCGATTTTAATTATTATCAGCGGTTTTAGGGTAGTGAGGGATTCTTTCCATATCTTGATGGAGGGCACACCAGACCAAGTCGATATAGATGAAGTGAAAGCATCCTTGCTGGAATTGGATGGTGTATCCGATGTCCATGATCTCCATATCTGGACGATCACCTCTGGTTTTTTGACAATGAGCTGCCATGTTGTCATAGATGAGAACGGTAATCACGATTCAGTTTTAGCAGAAGCGCAAAAACTACTTCATGATCAGTTTGGAATTGAACATAGCACGATCCAAGTGGAAAGGCAGGAAGCGGGTTGTCCAAATCCACACGAGACATGTAATTGAAAAGGGCTGGCTCAGTTTAGAGCCAGCCTCTTTAGAGTGTAATGAGGAGCTCATAGTTTTTCTGTATGATTTTTACGATCATGTAGCGGCATTCCTGTTAAAATGAATCGAGATCACTTACACAAAGTTACGAAGTGAAAACACCGGTTAATTTTACTGCGAACATAATCCTGACACATAAAAAGGGTAAAATTGAGGGAAAAGGCTTGGTGTTTTTTAATAGTTAGCATATACAAAATAATTCCACTATAATTCAGGAAGGAGGAATCCATATATGAAGAAAATTCTTGTAGTAGAAGATGAAATTGCCATATCGATGGTATTGAAAGCATATTTGGAGCGGGAAGGTTTTGATGTAGTCCAAGTTTACGATGGGCTAAAGGCCATTCCAATGTTTGAAGAAACGAAGCCAGACCTTGTCCTGCTAGATGTCATGCTGCCGGGTAAGGAAGGCTGGGATATATTGAAGGAAATTCGTGAGGACGATACATGTCCGGTTATCATGTTGACTGCACTGACAGACGTCGATTACAGATTATCAGGATTTAAGTCAGGTGCGGATGATTACATCTCCAAACCCTTCGTTGCTGAAGAAGTCGTGGCCCGGGTGCATGCCGTTTTAAGAAGATCATCATCATCGGTTGCTACGGAAGATGGTCATGTACACGAGTTTGGGAGTTTAACCATCGATGATCTGTCATATATGGTGCATTTGAATGGGGAAGAGATAAACTTGACGCCGCGTGATTTGTCTCTGCTCGTTTTTTTCGCTAAGCACCCTAATCAAATTTTCACGAGGGAGCAGCTACTCGACCAGGTGTGGGGCATGGATTATGACGGCAGTGACCGTGCGGTGGACCTGGCGATCAAACGAATCAGGAAGGCGATAGATGCATGGCCGGTAACTGAGGGGGAAATAAAAACATTGCGTGGATTGGGGTATCAATTGAGTGTCTATGAAAACTAAAAAAAGAACCACTTTACAACGCTATTGGACAAAGAGATACGTATTGACCTTGATTTCCGGTTTGATATTATTATCTGTTTTTTCCTTATGGTGGATGGAAAAAACGGCTTTGGAATATAGGCTCAGCCTTCTAAAGTACTTAGCGGATGAAACATCTGATCGGGCGATTAAGGAAAATGGCCAGATTGTCGTTGGCCCGATCCTTTCGGAAATTGTTGAGGAACGGGAGAAAATCCTCCATCTGAATCAACAGCCAATCATCTATATCGTCGATCCCGATGCCACCATCATATATACGATGCCACAGTTGTATATCGATCCGGATGAAAATAAACTCCCGGACGTCATCATGAAAAATACGGAGTTGGTCCAGAAGGTCAAGATTTCCGATAATAAAGTATATGTCGTTAAATCCCCCATTACGTTCAATGATGAGACGAGAGGCTGGGTGGTCATCGCCCAGGAAGAAGGGGCATTGAAGGAAATCAACCAAGATCATGGCTTGTTGGCGATCATGATTGGAGGACTTCTGATTCTCGGAACGGGCGTCATTTATTTTCTTTCCAGGCAGATTTCGCGCCCCATCCAAGACGTAGCTAACGCCGCGGTCCAGGTTCGTGAAGGCAACTATGATATCCATTTCAAAGAGGAAGAGGAAATCAAGGAAGAAGAAATCTATGAACTGATAGAATCATTTAAGGAAATGACCAATCGATTGAAGGTCATGGAGAAGTTGCGGGCGGAATTGCTCGCGGGCGTAACCCATGATTTGAAAACGCCTGTCACTTCCATTAGCGGACTGATACAAGCGGTGAAGGATGATGTCGTCAAGGGAGAGCAAAGTAAGGAATTCCTCGATATTTCCTTAAAGGAAACTCAGCGTTTACAAGGTATGATAGAGGATTTACTCAATTATAATGCCATTTCGGCAGGCGCTTTTAAAATCCGGGTGCAAAAAGAGAATATCAATATATTCATCAAGGAAATCGCCTATCGCTGGCAGGTGACCCAAGATGATGATCAAGCGTTCGCTTTTGAAATAAAAGTTCCTGATGAACCGGTCTTTGGTCAAATTGATTCTTTGCGGATGCAGCAAATCGTCATTAACCTTTTGAATAATGCCAGACATGCACTTGACGGCAAAGGGAAAATAGCGATTCATCTTTATGAAAAGGATGAAGAACGAATTTGCATTGATGTTCTGGACAGCGGGCGGGGGATTCCCAAGCATGAACAGCAATATGTGTTCGAACCATTTTATCGAGGCGAAAACAAAAAGTTGAAGGTACGCGGTTTAGGTTTGGGACTGCCATTCAGTAAGATGCTCGCAAAAGCGCAAAAGGGAGATCTTGTGCTTAAGGATAGTAATGAACAAGGCACCATCTTCACGATTGTCATAGAAAAAGCGGATCAAATATAAAAAAGGGTTGTCCTGGTAATGGACAACCCTCTTATTATGCAGAATGCTAACTAATTAAGCTAATTGGCTGATTGCCCGCCATAATTGTACATGACGGACCTTCCTTGGAAGGAAGCGTCCCATTTCCTCTTCATTATATCCTGCATGCAAGTTCTTATGATCGAAAATGATTGGCCGGCGAAGTAAATCCGGGTTATCTTGAATAAGCTTGCAAAGATCATTAAGCGGTGTATTATTTATATCGATATTCAGGCTTTTGAATTTTTTGGAACGGGTTGAGATGATTTCATCTGTCCCGCCTTCCGTTTTACGTAAAATCTCTTTTATTTCTTCTATAGAAAGAGGTTGGGAATATAGGTTACGTTCATTAAAGGAAATTTCGTTCTTCTTAAGCCAAGCTTTTGCTTTACGACAGGCTAAACTGCTTGGAGTAGTATAAATTGTTACCATTAAAATCGACTCCTTCAAAGTTTTCAAGTTTATTGGAATGAAATTATTTTTATATTTGTGATACTCTTACTTTAACGTTTCTTTGTGTCAGCAAGATGTCAAGAAAAATAAACTTAAATGTTATTTTAAAAGGAAAGGGAGAAAATGAAATGAAATCTGCCTTTAATGAAAAAGAACCGGTTTGGGTAATGAAACCGAATAAGGACCTGCATATGCCGATATTTAATAGTGGTGTGAGAGAAGTATCATGACAGGGGATTTTTGGTCACCAGTCAGGCTATCGATACAAGTAGCGGGACTAGCGGGTATCCTTGTTTTCATTTTAGGGATTTTCCTGGCGCGAATGATGGCTAAAAAGCAATTCAGGGGAAGAGTCCTGTTGGAAACAGCGTTTTTATTGCCGCTTGTTTTGCCGCCGTCCGTCGTTGGTTTTTTATTGATCGTGATTTTTGGCAAGAATGGACTGCCGGGACAATTCATTGAAAGGGTTTTTGACCAGCCCTTGATGTTCACCTGGTGGGCTGCGGTCATTGCATCTACAGTGGTAGCTTTTCCGCTAATGTACCAATCGGCTAAAACGGGCTTTGAAGGTATAGATGAAGAAATTGAAAATGCAGCAAGGGTTGACGGGGCCGGCGAGTGGAGGTTATTCCTGTTTGTAACCCTCCCATTGGCGGTCAAATCAATTGTCACAGGTGCCATCTTAAGTTCTGCGCGTGCGTTGGGGGAATTCGGGGCCACACTCATGTTTGCCGGAAACATTCCCGGACAGACACAAACCATACCGACCGCGATTTATATCGCCATGGACTCCGGGAATATGACATTGGCCTGGCTATGGGTTGCCGTAATCATTGTCATTTCATTCATTATGCTTTTTATCGTGACATACATAAAATGAATGCTGTTTTTCGTAAATGCTTATGGATAGGCGAGGTGCGGCTTCTACGTCCTCTTTATGGGTGAATCCGTTTTTTTCGTAAAGGTTTCGTGCGGGCAGGTTCATTTTACCGGTCGAAACGGATATCTTTTCCCAGTCGACGTGTAATTGAAGAGCATGCAACAATGCGTCCGCAATACCCTGCCGAAAATAATCAGGATGGACGATCATTCGGCAAATCAGCATTTGGCCATTCTCTTTTGTATAAGATATGGCACCAGCTAAGGCATAACCCTTTAAATAGCATAAAAACGTTTCATGGCAATGTATGAATTGTTCTTATGTTTCCAATAGAGGAGGTATATCGGCAAAACCGATCATTTCCGCTTCCACCTTATAGGATTCTTTCTGCAGTTTAAATAGCTGCTGGCCATAGTCTGATTCCAGGTCCCGAATTCTCATGATCAAATCCTATCACTCCTTTTCATTACATTATAATGGAAGAGGGGGATTATTGTTTCTAATCAGTCTGTGTTATAATCGACAAACAATATGAACTAATGAAATGAGGAAGAAATTTGTTAACATTTGAAGAAAAATTGAGCATCATTGAAACTTTTCCGGAATTACAGCGAAAAGACGTTTCATTGGGACGTGTGAACTTCCATTATCCAGATAGCGTCCAGGAGAAAAAGATCGTCGTTCAGCACTTGCATCCCAATGGAAATGGGTTCGTTTACGCAGGGCATATGAGAAAAAAAGACACTGACCGTAAAGGGTTTATCAATATACGTGACTATAATGAAGCGGAATTAAAAGAATTGATCCAAAGAAGCGTGGATTACCTATCTGAACCTCCGGCTGAAATCGAAGAAGAGGAAAACGAGTTCGCTAGGTTGGAAGGGGCATGGATTGGCCCTGAAAAGCAAGAGCTTACACTTCAAAAGGAAGACCTGCTTTGGAATGTTTATTCAGGGTCGAATCTTGAGGAATGTTTCGAAAGTCCGGTTGAGGCGGAGCGCTACTTATTGGACGAAGGCTTCCGACAAAGCAAGAAGAGGAATATGTAGAATTTTAGGATAATTTGTCGGTTGATTTCCGGCGATAATCTTGTTTTTTTAGGATTTTCCATGATATAATATGAGTAATTATTTTTGTTCGGAAAAGTTTGATAGAAGGATTTACTGTAATAGGATTCCTCTTGAAACATTATCCAGAACCAAAAATAGTAATAAAATGGATTTTTCCAAACACAGGAGGAACTATCATGGTACAAGGTAAAGTAAAATGGTTTAACGCAGAAAAAGGTTTCGGTTTCATCGAAGTTGAAGGCCAAGACGATGTATTCGTACATTTCTCAGCTATCCAAGGTGAAGGCTTCAAAACGCTTGAAGAAGGCCAAGAAGTTTCTTTCGAAATCGAGCAAGGCGCTCGTGGACCACAAGCTGCTAACGTTCAAAAATAATTGAACGCATATAAAAAAAAGACTCCGATTTTGGAGTCTTTTTATTTTTCCTTTTTTTCGGCGATTTCCTTTAATGCTTTGTCCAATTTTTCTTCGATCCGTTTAGTACGATTAAAATGCCCTGACAGGAAAAACACGATGAATATAACGAATGCGACAAGCACTAGCATGAAAAGGATAGGCAGGAACTGTGTTACATTCTCAGTCATTGGATATCATCTCCTTTTTTCTCCATTATACTTCATGCTTACCGTTGCTATGATTGAGGGAGCCGAGTTTTAAAAAAAACACTGAAAGGGGATATGCGAAAACGCATATCCCCTTTCAGTCAGTTCTGGAATAGCGAGGCGAACTTTTGAAGTCTGTGCAGGTCTGATTCTTGATACATCTGTTCTATCTTCAATGTCACCAATAACTGGCTCTTGGCAAATAGCATGTCCCGGAAATGATCGACCGCCCCACAAAAATGATTATAGTTGGTTTCGCCAGTGCCGAAGACTCCCGTTTTCAGGCAAGCAATAGGCAACTGTTCCAGTTCTTTATAAAAGGCAGCTGATTTAGCGGGAAGCTCCCCATTGCCCCATGTATAGGTGCCGACGATCAATGCATCATAATCCGGCAATGTACGTAAATCGAATTCATTCATTCGATATAGGAAAGCCTCAGGTAAAAGGGCAGCGAGGGCTTCGGCAAGCGCTTTTGTATTGCCGCCGGCAGAATGATAGACAATGGCAATTTTACAGCTCATCGAACCCATTGCTGGCATTAACTTGACTGTAAGTCCTTGACTTCTGTTCGAAGAAATCGGTTTTGGTAAGGCCGATGGATTCATCATCGAACGTTTTGATCCATGGCATCGGGTTCTCGCCATACTCTTTATACAAATTTTCAAGGCCTAGCATACGTAACCGTTTGTTGGCGATATATTCGATGTACTCATTGAATTCTTCCAAATCGAGATCGGCTTTCGTTTGGATATCTTCGAGCATATATTCAGACCATTCCTTTTCGAGTTCGACTGCCTTTTCAATCGTTGTATAGATGAACTTCATGTTTTCTTCATTATTTAACTCAGGATATTCATACATCAAGATTTGAACGAGCATGCCAATGAAATCGAAATGGACCATTTCATCGCGATGAATATAGGATATCATCGTAGCGGAACCGGTCATTAGATTTTGGCGTCCTAAATTATAATAAAAGGCGAAAGCCAGATAGAAATAAATCCCTTCAAGGTTCGTTGAATGGATCAGTGCCTCGAATAAATGCTGAGGGCTGGGATCGTCCACGAACGTTTGATAAGCATCAACGATCGGTTGGTTACGCTTAATCACTTCAGGATGTTCTTTAATGCGGTCGAAAAGCTGTTTTTGCTTGCCTACCGGGATCAAGGAAGCAAGGATATAGGAATAAGACTCATTATGGATCGATTCCTGCTGGGCCATGTTGGCCAGGATAGCTTTTGCCGCCGGATCTTTGATGTACCGAAGGATCTCTACTAAAGTGGGCGTTTGAAGACTGTCCATTCCAGCAATCATCGTAAGGATATCGAGAAAAGCGTCCTGGATATCTTCATCCAATTCGCCCCACTGCTTTTTATCCTGAATCATGTTCACGCTCGAAGGCTTCCAAAAGTTATTGATGAGCTGTGTATAGGTATCATAGAATTTTTCATACTGAATATCGTTCCAAAGGAGGAAGCCTGAAGCTTCTCCTTTGAAAACACCGGTTGCCTTGGTTGGATGCGTCGGTTCGAGCATCCGAATTTTTTTTATATGATTGGTCATTCGTGAAAACTCCTTTAAGAATAGATTACTGGGCCATGATTGACGTTAACTTGAACAGCTTTCACAGGCATTGTCATATTCGGAAGACGTCGAACGAACATAATACGTTGATTTCAACCCGCTTTCCCATGCTGTTAAATGGATATCCAACAGGACCTTCGCTTTGATTGTATTGTGTACATACAGATTAAAGCTGATTGCTTGGTCAATATGGCGTTGGCGGGCTGCATTTTGCCTGATGCTTTCCAGTTGATCCAAATTGAATCGCGTCTTTTTATAATATTCATACGTATTTGGCGTCAAGCCTGGTGCGGTCACCTTGAATTTGAAGTTTTTCTTTTCTTCGTAAAATTCAATTTCATACAAAGGATCGATTCCATCCGTGGAATTACCGATTTTGGCTGTCGATGAATTAGGGGCAATCGCCATTAAATAGCCATTACGGGTCCCGTGCTCCTGCACGTCTGCTTTTAAATCCAGCCATTTTTGATCTGTATAGTCACGCAGTTCGAAATAGTCCCCTGTATGCCAATCAGAACCTTCAAAATATGGGTAAGATCCTTTTTCCTTGGCCAATTCATTGGATGCCTTGATAGTTAAGTAAGCGATCTTTTCGTATAAAGCATCTGCATAGTGAACAGCCTCATCGGATTCCCAATAAATATTCTGTGTGGCAAGTAAATGATGCCATCCAAACGTTCCTAAACCAATTGCCCGGTACCGTTTGTTCGAGATGGATGCTTGTTTGACAGGAAGATTATTCACATCAATGACATTGTCCAGCATACGGATCTGAATGGGAATCAATCTTTCCAGAACATCGCTGCCCACCGCTCGTGGCAAGTTAATGGATGAAAGGTTGCAGACAACGAAATCGCCGCTTTTACGAACTACAACAACATCTCCATCTTCTGTTTCATATTCATCCGTAATCGTCGAAGGGCTTAGGTTTTGGGCAATCTCCGTGCAAAGGTTAGAACAATAAATCATACCTCTATGTTTATTCGGATTCTTCCGATTCACTTCATCGCGGTAGAACATATACGGTACGCCTTCTTCTAATTGAGAAATCATGATGCTTTTCATGATGTCCATCGCATTGATTTTTTCAAAGCTATAGTTTGGAAGCGTGCCATTTTCTGCGGCCTCGACAGCAAGTGCATAATGATTCCTGAAGCTTCCTTCGCCTTTCTTTTCGTCATAAAGATCTTCAAGTGAAAATCCAAGGGTTTGCTTAACGGTATGCGGATCGAAAAGATACCATTCTTTTCTGTCGCGTACAGCCTCCATGAATAAATCCGGTATGCATACACCTGTAAAAATATCATGTGCTTTTAATCTGTCATCCCCGTTTTGAGTCTTCAAATCGAGGAAGCTCATGATATCTTTATGCCAGGCATCCAAGTAAATCGCGATGGCACCTTTACGTTGACCCAATTGATCGACACTTACAGCTGTCTGGTTGAATAGTCGAATCCAGGGCGTAGTGCCGGAACTGTTTCCAGAGAAACCGCGGATATCGGAACCAAGCGAGCGAACCTTACCGACGTAAAGACCGACACCACCGCCGAATTTAGATACTTTTGCCGCATCGTAGTTTGATAGGTAAATTCCGTCAATGGAATCTTCAATTGCGTCGATAAAGCAGGAGCTTAACTGTCCATGTGTTTTACCTGCATTGGAGAGTGTAGGAGTCGCAACGGTCATATAAAGGTTGGACATGGCCCAGTATGCTTCTTTTATCAGTTGCAGGCGGTGCTCCGTTTTTTCCATTCGCATGATTTCCATCGCGATGATCATGAAACGTTCTTGTGGCAGTTCGAAGACCTTGTCCTTTTTTGGGCGGGCCAGATAGCGGTCATTCAATAAGTAGATGCCTATGTAAGAGAATAATTTATCTTTTTCCGGGTCGATCACCGATCCCAATTCCTCAATTTCCGCTTTTGTATATGAAGATAGCAGTTCTGGTTTATAAATGGGATAACGCTGACCTTCCGATAGCTGGGAGAGTTCTGTGATCAGCTCATAGAATGGGCCATAACTCTTGCCTTCATATCCTCGATTGGCTTGTGCATCCCTATACATTGTATTCAACAGTTCTGCTGCAGCAACGAAAGTCCAATCCGGAGCATCGATATCCACGCCTTCAAGAGCGAGCTGAATCAGTTTTTTTGATGCCTGTTCTTCGGTTGAGTCACTTTTGCGATCAAGCCATTTTGTAAAACGCCTTTTGAACTTTTCCATATCGAGACGGCCTTCGAATTCCTTCGATAACGTCTCAAGCTGGATGGATTTCGCTTCTGTGTCATTTTCACTTATGGTAGAGTTATATGTTTGAGTCATTAATAATCCTCCTTGTTAACTTCCGCTAAAATAAAAAAACCGCCCAAAGAATTGAGCGGATCAAACGATAGAATAAAAGAGCCATGAAAAAATAGCCGTTATACTATCGTTTCATCATCTCAATCCCCGAAGAATAAGAAACGTGAAAAATTCAAGGCAGGTCTCCTGACTCATGATCATCCTACTTTGAGTCCTTCCCGTATAGAGAGCTATACAGTGGTTTTCTCATTTCGTCACATTTACAGTTGCGGGGACAGTTCCGGGTTTACACCGGATTCCCTTTTCAGCCATCACTGGCACCTTGGATTATAAAAATTCTATATATAGTTATTGGAATTGTTTATGTAATCAATATCTAGTATTTATGCTTATATTATCGTAAGCCATATACGATGATAATTCAACTAATATATTTGAAAAAAACCAACCCTTATCTATTGACAAAGTGATGGAAGAGGATAGGGGAATGAAAGATTTTATGGGGGAATGGATAAATCAAGCGCTGATTTTACGGGATTTTGTGTTAAAATAAAGTGTCTAGTTAAGGTGGCTCTCCCTTATTGCGGTGAGGGGATTCGCGGAAAAATATTTATGAAAAAGGGGATAAAATCTTGGAAAAAGTATTAGTTTTTGGACATAAAAACCCGGATACAGACACAATCTGTTCAGCAATCGCTTATGCAGATCTGAAAAAGCAGTTAGGTATCAACGCTGAACCAGTTCGTCTGGGTGAAGTGAATGGTGAAACTCAATATGCATTGGACCAATTCAAATTCGATGCTCCCCGTCTTGTGGAAAAAGTTGCAGGGGAAGCTGATGGCGTAATCCTGGTCGATCATAACGAACGCCAGCAAAGTGCTGAAGATATTGACCAAGTCCGTGTGTTGGAAGTTATCGACCATCACCGTATCGCTAACTTTGAAACAAGCGATCCATTATATTACCGTGCGGAACCAGTTGGCTGTACGGCAACCATCTTAAATAAAATTTATAAAGAAAACGGCATTGAAGTCCCTAAAGCAATCGCAGGTCTTATGCTATCTGCCATCATTTCCGATTCTTTATTGTTCAAATCCCCGACTTGCACGGAGCAAGACGTTGCCGCAGCAATGGAACTGGCTGCCATTGCGGGAGTCGACGCTGAAAAATATGGCTTGGAAATGTTGAAAGCGGGAGCTGACTTAAGCGACAAAACGATTGCCCAGCTCATCACTCTTGATGCAAAGGAATTCTCCATGGGAATGGCTAAAGTGGAAATAGCACAGGTCAATGCTGTTGATCCGAACGAAGTCCTTGCTAAGCAAGCTGAATTGGAAGCGGCGATTGAAGCGGTCATCGCAGTGAAGGAATTGGACTTGTTCCTATTCGTCGTAACGGATATCCTGACTAATGATTCCGTTGCCTTGGCCCTTGGTAAAGCGGCATATGCAGTTGAAAAGGCATATGACGTTTCATTAAACAATAACATCGCCGTGTTGGAAGGCGTTGTATCGCGTAAAAAACAAATCGTGCCGGTCTTAACCGACGTATTCAGCAAATAATACAGGAAAAGGGTTGCTCATTAAAAACATGGGCACCCTTTTTCTGTACATTCAAGAAAAAGACTCAACCATCCCATTAAGGGTGTTTGAGTCTTTTTTCTTAATTTAAAGATTCCTTTTCTTTTTCATAGGCGATGACAATCAATTCTTTATTGGCTTCCTCGCCAAGTTTGCTTTCAAAGCTTTTCAGTTCATTCAATAAATCCGGTGACAGATTTGCTGCCGTATAATCCTGTTCTGGTGTCATGCTTTTCGCTCCTTTCAAAAGGAAATGATTCATGTTATCTATTTTGTCGGTTTGAAAAGTTTCTATTCAGCAGAATTTTACTTCTTTAAGATATTTTACTTTCTGAGGTGGCGAGTTTTTCAAGCAATGTCGAACTTTCTTCATCGAGTCCTTGGACTTGGACAGGTATTCCCAAGAGCTGATATTTAAGAATAACCGTATCGACAGCACCGACTGCGGAAGCATCCCAGATCTTGGAATGGGAGAAGTCGATGACGATTGCATCGGCTTTTTCCTTGAAGTCGAACTTTGAAACAAAGTCCTGGACAGAAGCGAAAAATATTTGTCCGCTGATACGATAAGTGATTTTCTTAGCCTGGATGTCTGCCGTTTTCTCTACTGCCACTTTAGAAATTTTAGCCGAGAAGAAAATCATGCTCAAAAGCACTCCGGCAAATACCCCTTTTGATAAGTCATGTGTATAAAGGACAATGAGGACCGTCACGATCATCACGGCTGCATCCGACTTAGGAGCTTTAGTGAGGCTCTTTAGGGAAGACCAGTCAAATGTCCCGATTGAAACCATGATCATGACTGCGACAAGTGCAGCCATCGGTATTTTGATAAGGACATCATTCAATACCACGATTAATACCATAAGGAATGCGCCCGCTACAAATGTCGAGAGCCGGCCCCTTCCACCCGATTTAATGTTGATACCGGATTGGCCGATCATCGCACATCCTGCCATGCCGCCAAAACATCCGGCGATGATATTCGAAATCCCCTGGCCTTTGGCTTCCTTATTTTTATTACTGTCCGTGTCAGTCATCTCATCGACAATTTGAGCCGTCAATAACGATTCAAGCAGTCCAACAAACGCAAGGGCAATGGAATAAGGGAAAATGATCGCCAAAGTTTCGAAGGTCAAAGGGATGTCTGGAAGCATGAACATCGGAAGCGCTTCGGTCAATTGCCCCATATCCCCAACCGTCCGCACCGTAGCCCCCGTGGTAACTGCAACGATCGTCATGAATATGATGGCGACAAGTGGTGAAGGTATGACTTTCGTGATCAGAGGAAAAAGATAAATGATAGCTAATGAAACGGCTGTTATGACATACATGATCCATGTTTCGCCCACGAAATGGGTGAGTTGTGCCGTGAAAATTAAGATGGCTAAAGAATTTACAAAACCAGTCATGACCGGCTTCGGAATGAACTTCATTAATTTCCCGATTTTTAAAACCCCTAGTAAAATTTGCAGCAAACCAGTCAATATTGTTGCAGCAAGTAAATAGTTCAAGCCATGATCTTTAACAAGGTCGACCATGACGAGTGCCATTGCGCCAGTGGCAGCCGATATCATTCCCGGCCTTCCACCGACAAAGGAGATGACGATGGCAATGCAGAATGAGGCATATAGACCAACCATTGGGTCAACGCCAGCAATGATCGAAAAGGCAATCGCTTCTGGAATCAATGCCAAGGCAACGACAATTCCCGATAGAACATCTCCTCTAACGTTGCCGAACCATTCCTTTTTGTATGCAGATGTATTCAAAGAAACACTCCTTCTTTCTTTTATATATGTGTTCATTTCTTTTTTAACGCACTAAATTATAGCATGAGTCCTTTATTCTATCTATATGGATAATATAAACGACAAATCGAGGGCTATTCATTTCTTATCGTACGAAGGAAAAATGCTTTAAGAGAGAAGAATTGGTGCAAAAGGTGATTGAGCTATCATGTGAGGGAAGTCAATTATATGGAGGTGGGCGAATGCATACAGGTCATACTTGTAATAAAGTCAGTCGAATTGGATTTCCGTTAATGGCTTGGCCATTTTTGACGTAAGGGGCTCCTATAGGCTTTTGTGAAATTCCCGCTAAGGGGGAGTGGTAAAACGGTAGAGATCTATTTCATAATTAAAAAATCAATAAAACATGGATTTCCCTTTCCTACTAGCTTTACGCCACCGATTGGAACCGATTCATGACATTCTAGAAATGGGTTTTAGAACTATCGAAACGCGATACAATCAATGATTACTTCATGGTTTATATCTTATCGAGCCCATTAAAGGGTGACTGAACCTTTACCATTCCTATAATGAAAAAAAGATCGTGCTCTAACTGTGCCAATATGTGGGCAGGAGGTAAGAGAGTTTTTTTATCGGAATGATATTTTCCCCTTTTACCATATATGGAAGTGGTGAGGGTGAAAAGGCCAGCTCTATCAAAGTTTGGGAGTAGGGATCGTCATTGTGTTAAAAGGCTATTCCTCATCAATGATACTGGATTTACATAAAGGACATGTTACTTCTTTATAATGCTTGAACCTGATCTTCCGAAGGTCTCTTCTGGATAACATTGCGAATGCATTATATCTTGTGCCGCATGCACAAGTATTTTTATCTTTAACTATGTGTCTCTCATCCGTAGTAGCTGAATAAATGGTTGGAAAGAACATATATAACCCTCCTTGTTTTAATTTTAGGCAAATTAAAAAGGGGCAAGTAAATTAATTATAAAGTGATCCGTTCAAGAAAAATCTTGGCAACCCGGCTGCCATGACAACTAAGTTGTTGGTTTAGGCCCGTGGCTTTGCATCTTTTACTTTCATAAAATTTGCCTAAATTAATCTTAACATAAAATTTGATGTGTTATGAAGTGCAGGAAAAATACTTATCAGTTTGTGGGTGTGTCATAAGGGGTGGTGGACTTTACAGATAGGCATGAACGTGACCCCTTCAAATCTTCTTCCTTGATTTCTTTTTGATAATTCCCCATATACAAAAAGTTCCAGAAGTATCCAGCACACTACAGCTGTATGAGCATTAAACAGGAGAAAGCCTGCTTAAAGATGGAAGCAGGCTTTCTTGCCAAAAATGTGATTAATGTGATCTGGCCAACTCCGGATTGCGGTGCATCGCGAAATAGAGGACAAGTCCGGCTATGAGGAGTAACGTGCTGGTCGTGATGAAGACGGCAGAGAATCCGTAGAAACCAGCAACCATTCCGCCCATTGCTGGTCCGATGATATTGCCTAAAAAGCGCAGGCTCGTATTGTACCCAAGCACTTCCCCCTGCATTGCGACAGGCGCTTCTTGGCGAATGTAGGCAATCCTTACAGGGATGATGCCGCCTATTGCCATGCCTAGTATGAAACGTACAAAGACAAGCTGCCAAAAATGATTGATGAAGGCACCGGGCAAGTAGACAAGAGCTGTCAGAAAAAGAAGCAGCACAAGAATCTTCACATGTCCATGCCGATCACCTATCTTGCCCCAGTGACGCGCCATCAATAAATTCCCCAGGCCTGCTGCAGAAAAGGCGATTCCTGAATAAAAACCAAGATTGGAAGTTCCATGCAGCTCACCAACGTATAAAGAAAGAATGGGCTGGATGCTGAAGTGGGCAACTTGGACAAGCGTGGAGATGAGCATGACATTCACCAGGATGGGATTCCTTAAGATATGTGAGAGAACCTCCCTGCTTGTATAGCTCGACTTCGTTCCCTTCTGCCGCTCCATTCGGTACTCCTTGGTTGCAAAAACAAGAAGACCAGAGATGAAAATGGTGATGGAGGTGAATTTAAAGGCGGTTGAATAGCCGAGTGTGTCTGCAAGCACGCCGCCAAGCAATGGTCCGAAAAGGGAACCGGTTATATTTCCCGTTTGTAAGGTTCCCAGTACACGACCGGCAATTTCTTTTGGTGTCTGCGTTGATATGAAGGCCTGGGACATGGAAATGAAGCCAGTGAATATTCCTGTGAACATCCTTAGGACGAATAGCTGCCAAACATTTTCGACGAATCCCATCAGGAAGATGGACAGGCCCATCCCAAAGGCGCAGGCAATCAAGATTTTCTTTCTGCCATACCGGTCACCAATCCGTCCCCAAATGGGGGAAAATAAAAAGGCTGTCACGAAAGTGATTCCAAAAGTCCATCCGGACCAATGCTGGATATATTGAGTCGAATAATCTCCGAATGTACCAATGTATAAGGATATGAATGGGAGAACCATCGTCATGCTCCCGCCTATGAAGAAATTGGCGAACCACATGATGAAAAGGTTCCGTTTAGCTATTTTATGAGCGTTCATTTTACATACAACACTTCTTTCCTCCGAAAAAAACTTCGGGTTCCTAAATAATAGTATACAGAAATTAACTAATTTATTAAACGAATTTGTTTAACAGGTTTTTTAATGAATGGGCAAAGGGTATAATGTGAAAATACTGATTTTTCAGAAAAGTTAAATAAACAAAAGGTATTCATTTTTCCAATTAAAGGAGTTTTAAACATGTTGACGATTTTAGGGTTTTGTATGATTTTAACGTTTCTGGTCTTGGTCATCACGAAGCGGTTATCAGTGGTTGTCGCTTTTATCTTCACGGCGATAGCTTTTGGTCTGATTGGTGGGTTTGCCTCGGAAATGGGAGATATGATGGTTGCGGGTATTTTAAAGGTGACACCGACGGCAGTCATGATCGTTTTTGCTATTCTGTATTTTGGTTTAATGATTGACGTTGGTTTATTCGAGCCCATGATCGCTAAAATACTGAGTTTTGTAAAAGGAGATCCACTAAAGGTTGTCATGGCAACCGCCATAATAACCATATTGGTAGGTTTGGACGGAGACGGTTCTTCTACATTCATGATCACTGTTTCGGCCATGCTGCCGCTTTATATCAAATTAGGGATGAACAGGCTCGTATTGGCCTGTGTCGTTGGTTTGGCCGCTGGCGTCATGAACATGATTCCTTGGGGAGGTCCTTTGGTCAGGGCGGCCGCGAGCCTTCAGGTGGAAGTATCGGAGTTATTCATACCTCTTATTCCGGTCATGATTTGCGGTCTTTTATGGACGCTTTTTTCGGCATATGTACTTGGCAAAAAGGAAAGGGAGAGATTGGGGGTCGGTTCCCTGGAGACGAACATGCAACCTGGTATGGGCGAACAGGCTGCAGCTGTTGAAACCGCACCTCAAGGAACATCCAGGCTTTTTTGGTTTAATTGGTTCTTGACGATTTTACTGATGGTTTTGCTGGTGATGGAAGTGCTGCCGATCCAAATCTTATTTGCCTCCGCTTTTGCGATTGCACTATTCGTTAATTTTCCGAACCCAAAAGAACAGCAGGAAAGGATTTTAAGTCATGCCAATAGTTTCGTGATGATTTGTACACTCATTTTCGCAGCTGGGATTTTTACGGGTGTATTCACGGAAACAAAGATGATGGACTCGATGGCTGCTTCAATCGTAACTGTCATTCCGGAGTGGCTCGGGGCACATTTGCCACTGGTGGTAGCGCTGACGAGCATACCGATGGGGTTCATTTTTTCACCTGATGCCTATTATTTTGGCATTCTGCCAATCATAAGTGAAACGGCATCGAACTTCGGCATTGCCCCTGTAGAAATCGGAAGGGCGGCATTATTAGGTCATTCGACCGCAGGGTTCCCCTTATCGCCATTGGTGCCTGCAACATTCATATTGATTGGCCTTGTAGGCGTGGATTTTGGGGATCATCAAAAATTCCTGTTTAAATGGGCGTTTGGGACAACCATCATCATGACGATCGCAGCCATTACTTTCGGGGTCATCACTTTGTAAAAATGTGAGCCCATTAAGCTATAGTGTAATATCCTTGTCTGTGAATTTAGTAAGGTGTTCACTCTCATTGGTGTAATCTATTTTCCTATTTATGCCGCTATCTGTTTATTCTTCCATAATAGTGGAAAGTAATAAGAGGAAGATACATATAAGAGAGTGGAGGGAAGTTATCATGAACTATAAACAAAAGCTTATACTGCCTATGTGTGCTGCCTTTTTACTGTATGGATGCAATTCAGCGGATGATTCAAATGAGGCCGATAATAATGCCGAGGACATGACTACAGTGGGACAAGGAACAGATACAGAGGTTGATCCGCAGGTGAAAGCGGAAGTTAAAGATGTAGAAGGTAAAACACTTGGGACGGTGAACTTTACCGCTGAAGAGAATTCTGTAGTGATCGAGACCGCTTTGGAAGGTCTTGAGCCAGGCTACCATGGATTCCATGTTCACGAGAACGCAGCATGTGAGGCGGATGCCAAGGATGGCCCTTTCACTACAGCGGGAGGACACTTCAACCCAACTGATGAAACGCATTCTAAACACGCAGGTGATATGCCCCCTTTATATGTAAAAGAAGATGGGAAAGCAAAATATACGGCAACATTGGATAACATGACAATAGACCAACTGAAGAAAGAAGAACTGGCTGTAATCGTTCATGCTAACCCAGACAACTTTGCCAATATTCCTGACCGCTATGAAGCCAATGGAGAAAAAGGACCGGATGCAGATACTTTGAAAACTGGTGATGCAGGCGATAGACAAGCTTGCGGGATTGTTGTAAGTGCAGAGGCAAAATAACATGAATGAAGAGCGATTCCTCTAAAGAGGAATCGCTCTTTTCATGTAGGTAAGACTGATGACCGCTAAAATCTAAAAGCGGAAACCATTCTTTTTACGTATTAAGAAGGTTTTTTCTATTGTGATATAGAAGTAAGAATGGAAGTAATATTGCAGTAAAAGCAGATGGCATTAAAAGATTAAAGTTAATTCTTACAGTGGAATGAAGTCCAAGGCATAGGTTTAATATAGAAAAATAAGATTTGGTTTGGAATCGATAAAAAAACCCGAATAGGGATCATGTCCACTGATTCGGGTTTGCTAAAATCATTTTGCCGTAATGGAATCTTCGATTAGCTGTAATCTCTCAGCCACTTCTTCTTCAGAAAGGTTATGCTCGACTACATAGCGATTACGCGGATGCACTCGGCATTCATGGGTACAGCTGCGCATATGTTTGTGTTCGTTCTCTTCGCTGCAAAGGATTTTCTTGTTGCATTCAGGATTTGCGCAATTGACATAGCGTTCACAAGGTTCGCCGGAATAAATATCGCGTCCGACAATTACATGTTCCTTTTGATTGATAGGTACGGCAATCCTTTCATCGAAAACATACATTTGGCCATCCCATAGCTCACCTTGGACTTCGGGATCCTTCCCGTATGTTGCGATGCCGCCATGCAGCTGGCTTACATCTTCAAAGCCTTCTTCGACAAGCCAGCCGGAGAATTTCTCACAGCGGATACCGCCAGTGCAGTACGTTAGGATTTTTTTGCCTTCGAACATTTCTTTATTCTCCCGTACCCATTCCGGAAGTTCACGGAAATTCGTGATTTCTGGCTTGATTGCACCCCTGAAATGTCCTAAATCAAATTCATAGTCATTTCTGGCATCAAGGACGATGGTGTTTTCATCTTGCATTTGCTCGAAGAACTCCTTCGGGCTCAAGTATTTGCCTGTCGTCTGGTTCGGGTTGATGTCGTCTTCCAAGCGAAGCGTTACAAGTTCATTGCGTGGACGAACATGCATTTTTTTGAAAGCATGGCCTTCAGCTTCATCTATTTTAAACACGATATCGGCAAAGCGGGGATCGCTTTTCATCATGTCCATATATTTGTCGGTTTGTTCAATCGTACCTGAAACCGTTCCGTTGATACCTTCTGAAGCCACCAAGATACGGCC
This sequence comes from Peribacillus sp. TE19612, assembly GCF_056279465.1. Lineage (NCBI taxonomy): Bacteria > Bacillati > Bacillota > Bacilli > Caryophanales > Bacillaceae > Peribacillus > Peribacillus sp. TE19612. The sequence continues at coordinate 274,302 of NZ_JBWCCL010000003.1, forward strand.
TTTCAATTCAAGGGCTTTACATGCCGCAAGATGCTCGGCTGCGAATTCTTCGTGATTCTCGATAGGTACATACAAATAATAAAGTAATACTCTATATGGTTTTGTTTCCATTTTTTATTTACCACCTATGTTTTATATTTGCAAGATATAAAGGGTGATCATTTAGACACTTTTCTCTTACAGATAATCATTATATCAAGAAAACGTAAAAATGATAAGGGCATGGAGAAAAATCAAGAGGAGTTGTATCGAATGTTGAAAGAGATAATGAGATACCCAATCATTCAGGCACCGATGGCTGGAGGAGCTTCCACTCCGAAGCTTGCGGCTTCTGTATCCAATGCAGGAGGATTGGGCTTTCTCGCAGCTGGCTATAAGACTGCGGAAGAGATGATGGACGAGATAGGGCAGACCCGTCAGTTGACTGAACGCCCTTTTGGCGTGAATGTATTTGTGCCAGGCAACGAGGCGGTGGATGAAAATATATTATCTGGCTATCGTGAAAAGATCGAAAAAGAGGCCGAGAGCGTCGGGGCTGAGATTGGAAAAGCCGATAGTGATGACGATGATTGGGGAAATAAACTAGATGTATTGAAGGAGGCTGGGGTCGCGGTCGTCAGTTTTACGTTTGGATGTCCAACGGAAGATGTAATAAGGGAGCTCCAAGATGTCGGTTCCCTTATAGCCGTGACAGTAACCAACCTTCAGGAAGCAAAAAAGGCGGCGGGAGCAGGCGCGGACGTTCTATGTGTGCAGGGGTTTGAAGCAGGGGGGCACCGGGCCAGCTTTGATAACCGCACAGAAGATGATTACGGCCTTTTAGTATTGATTCGGATGATAAAGGCTGAGCTGGACTTACCGATCATTGCCGCGGGCGGACTTATGCATGGAAAGGATATCGCGGCCGTGCTTGAAGCGGGAGCAACAGCGGCACAATTGGGTACCGCTTTCCTTCGCTGTCCCGAAAGCGGGGCAAGTCCGGTCCATAAGGCGGCGCTGGGGAATCCCCGATTTACTAAGACTGCTGTTACCCGAGCCTTCAGCGGCCGGAGGGCACGCGGGTTGGTGAATCACTTTTTAACGGAATATGATAGTGTTGCACCGGTCGCCTATCCTTATGTCCATCACATGACCAAACAAATGCGAAAAGCAGCCGGACAAAAGAACAATCCTGAATTGATGGCTTTGTGGGCAGGACAGGGTTATAAGTTGAGCAGGGAACTTCCTGCATCGGAATTGGTTGAACTGCTTGTGGATGAATTAAACTGAGGAGGGTTTTGATGCTGATGGAGATAAGGGAATTATTCTTGGATGAGCCACCCCCGATGCATTTATTGCTTTTGGCAGATCCTTCAAGGAAATTGGTCGAGGAATATTTGGGAAGCGGAACGTGCTTTGTTGCCGTGCGTGATAACCGGATGATCGGCGTTTGTGTTTTACTGCAAAAAGGCCCGGAACTGATAGAGATAATGAACATCGCGGTCGATGAACAGTACCATGGAAGAGGAATCGGCAGGCAATTGATTGAACATGCGATAGGCCATGCAAGGGAACAGGGATATAAAATGATTGAAATCGGAACGGGGAATTCGGGGATAGGGCAGCTTGCCCTTTACCAAAAATGCGGTTTTAGAATAACTGGGGTCGATCGGGATTTTTTTACTAGAAACTATTCCGAGGCCATTTATGAAAATGGGATTCAGTGCCAGGATATGATTCGCTTGTCACAAAGCTTGGACTAAGCAGGGATCATCCAAGTCTGACAGAAAAGCTTTACAGACGAAAGTGTGCGTCGCATTGCTTAGGGGGTAATGAACTTGTTCTTTGGTGATATGATTTATCTTCTTTTTGCTTTACTAATGCCATTTTTATTTGCGATTGGTGTTTTCATATTCATTCGATCAACGAAAAGGCAAAAGGATTCTTTATCGAAAATTCGTAAAGACTCACATGAAAAATAGCACTAAGAGAAAAGAGTGCAAAACAACGGCACTCTTTTTTCACATTTTCACCTTTTTAAAAAAGCTTCCAAATTCCTTTTCACACTGGGCCATTCATGCTCGAGAATACTATAGACCACCGTATTCCTGATCCTCCCATCTTGCAGCTTTTTCTCCATCCTCAAAATCCCTTCTTCAAGGGCGCCGAGCCTGGTTATTGCGGAACGTGATCTTTTGTTGCATTCGTCCGTCCTGAATTCAACCCGTTTCATTTGCCACTTTTCAAAAGCATGCTGCAATAACAAGTACTTACATTCAGTGTTAATGGCTGTTCGCCATTTGTCGGGATGATACCAAGTCGCGCCGATTTCCAGCGATTGATTATGAAAGTGAATATTCCTTAAGCTCGTGCTGCCAACTACCGAATCATCTGTCTGATCGATAACGACAAATGGATGATGAAGTTCCTGTTCCCTTGCTCGAATGCCTTCCTTTACATAGGAGATCGCCTCTTCATATGACAAAATCTTTGTTGCACTCCATTCCCATATTTCAGATGGCAGGGAAGCGGCGTAAAGCGGTTCGATATGATGTTCCATCATCGGGGTGAGTATCACGTGTTTACCGTATAATTCGAAATGCTCCATAGTTTCCTCCTCTTGATTGATATCTTCATTATAAAAATATTCTGGTTCTGCAATAAGGACCAATGCTGATATAATTTATGGAACCAGTTTGAAGGAGGACCAAATGTTTGAAATCACTCTAACCCTAGATAAAACGAACAAAGAAGCTTTATATGTGCAATTGTATAAATACTTTATAAAGGAAATCCAGAATGGACAAATAAAGGCCGGAATGAAACTGCCTTCTAAACGAAAACTGGCCTTGCATTTAGGGATAGGCCTGAATACAGTTGATACGGCTTATCAGCAGTTGATGGCAGAAGGATATGTGGAAAGTCAATTAAGGAAAGGTTATTACGTAGCCGATTTAGAACCGATTTCAGCTTTGAATGAGCCGTTGCCTGTAACAGAAGGGATGATGGACCCTCTGAATGAAAGAAATGAGATAGATTACAATCATGGCCGGGTGGACGTGGATTCTTTCCCGCATGCCGTATGGAAAAAATGCTTGAACAATACGTTGTATCTACAGGAAAGGGAAATGTTCATGAGCGGTGATCCGCAAGGTGAATGGGGGCTTAGGGCTGAGATTTCATCCTATCTATTCCAATCAAGAGGAGTTCGCTGCGGGGCTGATCAAATCATCATTGGGGCAGGTACCCAGTATTTCATCCATCTTCTGCGGTTACTACTTGGAAATGAGCGGGTATTTGGGTTAGAAGATCCTGGCTTTCATCGGGTAAGGGAGGTACTGAGGCTGGAGGGGGCGGTTACGGAATTCATACCTTTGGATGAAAGTGGAATGAGTGTGGACTATTTGAAAGAGAGTACAGCGGATGTAGCCTATGTCACACCTTCCCATCAATTTCCTTCCGGTATGATCATGCCGATAACTAGACGGGTGGAATTATTGAATTGGGCGGTGGAAAAAAAAGGTTATATTATTGAGGATGATTATGACGGGGAATTCCGACATGCAGGCAAACCGATTCCGTCGTTGCAGGGATTGGACACAAATGGAAGTGTCGTCTACCTAGGCACGTTTTCAAAGTCGTTCATACCATCGATCAGGGTGGGATTTATGGTGTTACCCATGGAGTTGTCTTGCCGATTTCAGCAGATGTTAATCGGATATAAACAGACCGTTTCCAGACTGATTCAGGAAACGCTCTGTCTTTTTATGAAAAATGGACATTGGGAACGCCATCTGAATAAAATGAGAACGATTTATCGTAAAAAGAATAAGGTGCTGCTGAACGCAATGGAAGAGAGCTTCCATGATCGTGTAGCCATAATCGGTGAAAAGTCAGGATTGCACGTTCTTTTAAACGTAAAAAACGGCAGCAGTGAGGCAGAGCTCATCCAAAGGGCTGCCAGTGTGGGGGTTAAAGTCCACCCAACATCGGTTTATCATTCAAAGAAAGTGAAAGATCCGACTATTTTGATTGGGTACGGTGGTTTAACCGAAAGGGAAATCGAAGCTGGAATCCGCCTTTTAAAAAAGGCATGGCTATAGCTTGGTGTGAAAGTAAGGAAATTCCTTGCTTCACACTTATTCTGCAATGATACAAGCTACCCATTTTAGTTTCTTATATTATTGAGGATTTTAAGGACCGTCTGGAAAAATACTTCCTGTTCTTCTTCAGTAATGCCTTCCAAGGCCTTTCCTTCGATTTTTTCTGCAATCTTAAGACATTTTGTATGTACCTCTTTGCCCCGGGGGGTCAGTTCGATTCGTTTTTCCTGTTCATCTTTACCAGGAACTTGTTTAATCATATTATTCTGTTCCATGCTGTTGACCGAACGTGTGATGATCACACTGTCTACATCCAGGTAACTGCAAATATCGGGGATTGTGGAATAGCCACAGTTCTTTAAGTAATTCAGGATTGTCCACTGATTATGGTAAATTTCAAGGGCTGTAATTTGTTCATTCATTTTGCTGACTAATGATCTCGATACTTGTAAATATTGATGAAATAATTGAGTAGGGTTCGTCATATGATTCTCCTTTATAATGGTCGACCAGTCCATTATATTCTTTAATTCTTAAAAGTCTATTGTAAAGAATCATTTATTTCAGTCAATGTTTATTTTTGGAAGCAAAGCGGGGAAGGGTAAAATTCTGGCAATGAATGAATTGAGGGAAAGCTCAGTCTTCCCAAATCTCAAACAACAAAGGGGGGAAGCATCTGCACAATCACAAGAAGAACCTTAATCATGATGGAATATATTTCAGCCTAGAGACAAATTCGAGAATTCATGTTTGCCTGCAGTTTTTTTGTGGTTTGTCCATTTGGGCGTTTATTTCCGTTCCAGGCAATCGCTTTCCGTGGGCGGTCCGGGGAGCCTCCTCGGCTTACACGTGCGGGGCCTCCCTTGGACGCGCTTTTCCCGCAGGAGTCTCGAACACCCGAATCAATTTTGTTATAACATTTAGTTAGAAAGATACCTGAGGAGTTGAAGGTGCTGCCGGTACATCAATTAAAGATAGATACACTTTCCGGACCCCTTTTAGTCTACTGCTTGTAATATATGATGAGAAGAATATATTTTTCTTTGAAATGGTCCATAAGTGCCGACGAAATTGGTAAAGGTATAAAACGCGCTGAATGCAGTATATCCTGCAAACAAAAACCAGCCTCTAAAAAGTGGCTGGTTTTTGTTTAAAACTTCTCGCTGGTGGAGCGGTGCTTTGTTTCTTTTTTATTTCGTTCTTCTTGCTGTTCATATTTAATTTCATCAATTGGTAAATCATCAATGGGCATGACCACTTGATCACGTTCCAGCTGTTTTTCCTGATTTTTCTTGAAGGCCTTGGATTTATCATTACGCTCCTCAATATACTTTTCTTTATCTTTATTATCCAATGTCAATCCCTCCATCTCTTTGTATCTCTTTTTCCCTTTATTGAGAAAATAAAACGTATAAGCGAAATATATGTGACCCCGTTTCATAAATATAAGGAGAACAGGAAAGTGCAAGGAGGGTTTGTTCAGTGAATGTCGCCGTCTTTTTTCGCTGGTTTTGGAGGGGGATTCTCCTTTTAGTCATATTAATCGTCATTCCCTATTCATGGGCGTTGATTTTAGCGTTGCTCACCGCCATTCTTTTGGATGGATTGGTCAGAATGATTGGTGAAACGGCAAAGCTGCATCGTTTTTGGGCCGTATTGATTTCATTTGTTTTATATGTAGGCGGGCTTATGAGCATCACTTATTTTTCTTTTTCGGTATTAATCAAGAAGGTCATTGTCTATTCGGAAGAATTTCCCGGTTTCATACGTGAAGTGTATTTGACGGCTATATTGCCAGTCATTAGGCAATGGGAACGGTATTCGCAAACTTTGCCGCCAAATCTCATCCAATCGGTGGAACAGACGATGGAAAAGGGAGTCATGGCTCTGGAGGGGTTCGCAGAGGGCTTTGTTCAGGATATGGTTCAGTTCGTTACACTCATTCCGGGATTTTTCATTGACTTTTTAATTTACTTAATCGCTTTATTCTTAATCAGTCTTGAATTGCCTAAATTAAGAAAAAAGGCAGTCTTTTATTTAAAGACATCCACCTATCAAAAGATTTCGCTAGTTTATCAAGATTTAAGTATGGCAGCCGTAGGCTTCATAAAGGCACAAATCCTGTTGAGTTTAATAACGTTCATCATGGCTTATGGAGGACTATGGTTGTTAAATGTAAAGTATATGATTCCATTGGCACTGTTAATAGTGGTTGTGGACATTCTTCCTATCTTGGGGACGGGATCTGTGCTGGTTCCATGGGCAGCGATCGTTTGGGCTCAAGGAAATCATCATCTTGGTATTGGCCTCATCATCCTATTCCTGGTCATTACCATCATAAGAAGGACCATTGAACCAAAAATCTATTCAGCAAATATGGGATTAAGCCCCTTGGCATCGTTGGTCAGTCTTTATTTAGGGTTTAAGATGCTTGGTTTCCTTGGGCTTTTCCTTGGACCTTCGATACTGATTGTTTATGATACGTTAAAGAGGGCAGGTGTAATTAAAACCAACTTCAAAATATGAAAGATTATTAGATGTTTTTGGCCTGATTTCTTAAATTTGACATATCTTTTACCGCTTTACCTTGACCGTTGCAATGATTACAGTCCCGGGAAAAGAATTGAAGATAACGGGTTTTCCCTTTCCCTTTGCAGTGCTGGCAAATGGTTATGAGTTTCATGATTCTTCACTCCTTCAAAAAGTATCGCTTTTTTAACAGTATGAAACAATAAAGGTAGAACTATACTTCATGTAATCATCCAATGTTAAATGAAGCAGGTTTTATATAATATGTATTTATTTTATTTCATGTACCAGTTGAAAAAAATAACCCCCGCTCCTAGTGTTTTAGGAACGGGGGTTATTATCATGAAACGATTTCGGTTTGTGATATGATCGGGAATTCTTTCACTTCGCTTACGACTTTTGCTTGTTTATATATTTCAATATAACGAATATGGTGATCTTCCATTTCCTTTATCCTGAAGTTATAGGGACCATAAGTCAGGATATCACCTTGTTTGGCCTCATAATCCTCGGTAAGGATCCATCCGCCCATCGTATCAATATCTTCATCATTGATATCCAATCCAAGTAAATCATTCACTTCACTTACTAATACCTTGGCATCGATGATGTAGTGATCTTCTTTTAATTTGCGGACATCGGGAACTTCATCCAGGTCGAATTCATCGCGGATATCGCCAACGATTTCTTCAAGGATATCTTCAACGGTAACCAAACCTGACGTACCGCCGTATTCATCCATGAGGATGGCCATGTGGATCCGTTCCTTTTGCATTTTTAAAAGTAAATCGTGAATCGGGATACTGTCAATGACACGGATGATCGGACGAACATATCGGTCGATCGTTGACGCTGCCTGATTGTTTCTGTCTATCATTTCAGTGAATAGCTCTTTGATATTGACCATTCCGATAACATGATCCTTATCACCATCAATGACAGGATATCGCGTAAAATTCTCTTCCGCCATTACGGTGAAAAACTGCTGGATTGTATCATCTTTGGATACCGTTGCAATTTCTGTACGTGGAACCATGATTTCTTTTGCGATCCGATCATCGAATTCAAAAATCTTATTCACATATTTAAACTCTGATTGGTTAATTTCGCCACTTTTGTAGCTTTCGGAAACAATGATTCGAAGCTCTTCTTCTGTATGAGCCAAATCATGTTCGGAAACCGCTTTTAATCCTAGCATTCTTGTAAGCGTCCTTGCAGAGCCATTCAGTACCCAGATGAATGGATACATGACTTTGTTAAAGGCAATTAAAGGTTTCGAAACCAATAATGTTACTTGCTCCGCTTTTTGAATCGCCAATGTTTTCGGTGCCAATTCTCCAACAACGACATGTATGAACGTAATGAAAGAAAAGGCAATTGCAACCGAGAGTGCATGTGAAGCTGAATTTGGAAGATTCAATTGATTCAAGAGTGGGTGCAAAATGTTTTCAACTGTCGGTTCTCCAAGGAATCCAAGCCCTAGAGCTGTAACGGTAATTCCGAGCTGACAAGTTGAGAGGTATTCATCCAGGTTGGAGATGACCTTCTTTGCTGAAATAGCATTCCTCGTTCCTTCTTCAATTAATTGATCGACCCTCGTGCTTCTCACTTTAACAATCGCAAACTCCGTAGCTACAAAAAATGCTGTTAAAGCAATTAAAATGGCAATAAGAACCAAGTTTATTATGTCCAAATAGTCTCCCTTAACTCGCCTTCGAGACGAATAAGGAGTACACCTCCTACATTTTTAAAATATACAAGTATATTTTTTTTGCCGTGCTGAATATTTTCGGGATTGCTTCAAAAAGGCCTGTGGCCATAGATGTGCAGCCGCTTGAACTCCCATTTCTTTTAGTGATGAAGAGAATAATAGTATATGCCGATTAGCGATGCGTAGACGGGAAATAGAAGAATTTCTGTCTGAAGGAGTGCAGCCATTTTCCAAAAGGATGCACATATCCGTTACGCAAAGCAGCGCCCTTCCGTCAAAACGAACATTCTTTAATGCCCCATCAAATCACCTCAATCTAATTAATTTAAATACTTTCATTATAGAAAGAGTTAATCATTCAGTCAAACAGCTTACGGCACCTTAAATCCGGAAAATTGCTTGTAAAGGATCAGTTTGAGCTAATAATTAGCTGTTTTTGACTGTTTTCTCTACTTTATTGTAACATATTATAGAATATTCAGAAAACTGATGGTCGTTTCATAAAAAATTGGTCCGTTTCATTATTTTTTTGATGGTACAAACATATTCTATAGAAACCAAGACAAGTTTTAAATGCAAGAATTAAAGGGGGTGGCAGCCATGAAAATCATGGAACGGATGGCAGCGATCATTGCCGGCAGCATGCTTGTAGGTGTGGGAATCAATTTTTTTCTGATACCTTATCATTTATTGGATGGCGGCATGATAGGGATTGGGCTGATTTTTCATTACTATATAGGACTTCCGACAGGACTGGGTGTGATTTTGAGCAGCATTCCATTATATATATATGCTTGGTACTTTGAAAAAAAATTATTCCTGAACAGCTTGCATGGCTTGCTTTTTTCCTCTTTATGCATCGATATTTTTTCCGACGCTGTCACAGGATGGAACCTTCCCATTTATGTAAGTGCGATAATCGGGGGAGGGTTGATTGGACTTGGCATCGGTTTAATGCTTCGGTATGGGACCTCTACAGGCGGAACCGATATGTTGGCACAGATCCTTTCCAGGAAAAGTGGACTCAATGTAGGTCTGCTGATTTTTTTCATTGATGGGTGTGTACTGCTTTGCGGATTGAGCGTTGTGGGGACTTCAATCTTTTTATATTCATTTTTAACGATCATCGCGGTAGCCATGCTGACTTCAGTCACCGTAATGCGAACTATTTGATGTTAAATTATGTATAAAAATCTGGAAAAAGGAAAGGATGGGCAATATGAAGAGGACAGAGTTTTAGTCTAATAAATAGTAAAGGGAAGTTCATATGAAAAAACTTTATATGTGTACTGCGTTGTTAGTTATGTTGGCAGGGTGTCAAGAGTCTGAAATGCCAGAGGATAAGGAAGTTAACAGTGCTGTTCCAGAATCGATGGATGCATCAATTGTCATTAAAGGGAAAGTGGAGCCTGGAAAAGAAGTCATTCTTGAAACGACAGTGAAACAGGGAAGCCAATTGGTGAATGAAGCTGATGAGGTGCTGTTTGAAGTGAGAAAGTCCGGACAGGATAAACGGGAAATGCTTGAAGCTAAGAATACTGGAAGTGGCATGTATCAAGTGATGCATACTTTTGAGGAACAAGGCAAATATATTGTAGTGTCCCATGTAACGGCTAAAGGCCTTCATGTAATGCCTGAAAAAGAAGTTGTCGTTCCAGGACATGAAAGTGAAGGTGCATCGGTTCATCCTAGTACGGATGTATCTATCGGGTTTCAAAGTAACCCTGTAAAGGCAGGAAACAGTTCGAACTTTGAAGCGACGGTTGAATTGAATGGGAAGCCACTGACAAATGCAGATGTGAATTTCGAGGTGTGGAAGGAAGGCAGCGAAGAGAGTCATTTCACCAAAGCTGAAGAAGATGGGAATGGAACATATCTAAATAAGGTATCTTTCGAAGAAGCGGGAACCTATAAGGTCCAGGTCCATGTTGAAAAAGACGAAGTGCATGAACACCAACTGCAAACCATTCATGTCAATTGATTGTTTTTTGGATCGAAACGTTTAAACAGGTTTTATTACTTCGTTAAATGGGAAGTTAAAGGATAACGGTACAGCAGAAAAGGAGGGTAAGCATGAATAATCAAATAATCAACAAGTATAAAGATCTCGGGATTCATATTGAAAAAACGAAATCACGGCAGGAGATTTTCACTAATGTTTCACAAAATGATTCATCCTTACTCACTACCGCTGTTTTTTCTCAAATTTCCCAAAAAGGGGAGCTAAAAGAATATTGATGTAAAGAGACCGGAGTACATAACAGCTGGTCTTTTTTTGTGCAATCCTGAATGTGGTGCATTGTGAAACTGGATATGAAAAATCGAATAGAACGTTATGAGCTGAATAGGATAGAAGGACAAACAATTTGAAATTAGCGGTAAGGGGAGTCCATAGCATGATATCACAGCTTATTATGACGATATTGAATTGGTTCGCGGAAATGGGCTATATGGGGATTTTATTGGGGCTGATGGTTGAAATCATCCCGAGTGAGCTTGTTCTTGGATACGGTGGTTATGTGGTCGGCCTGGGGAAAATGAATTTTTGGGGAGCTGTTCTTGCCGGTGTGGCAGGCGGGACGATGGCACAATTATTTCTCTATTGGGCGGGGTATTACGGAGGAAGGCCCTTTCTCTTGAAATATGGAAAATATATTCTAATTAAAGAAAATCATATTGTACATGCTGAAGAGTGGTTTAAGCGGTATGGCGTGGGAGTGGTTTTTACGGCTCGATTCATTCCGGTTGTTCGCCATGCCATTTCCATCCCTGCCGGAATTGCGAGGATGTCAGTATGGAAGTTTATATTTTATACGGTTGCGGCTGTCATACCTTGGACCATATTGTTCCTGACCTTAGGAAGGATCCTCGGCGAGAATTGGCAGCAAATCCGGGAAATAACAGAACCTTATCTAATACCGGCTGCTGGTTTTTCCTTTACCCTCATCATGCTGTATATCTTATGGAAAAAAAAGAGCACACCTCCAATCGTAACGGTCAAAAAAATGGGACGGTTTCCCGATAAATGAACAAATCGTAAAAAACAGCCACGTAAAATAACCTTTTACGTGGCTGTTTTTGATCATTAACCTTGGGTAAGATCCTCTTCAAGAGGAAGATGTACGACCTTTTTTGTGACTTCGATGGAGCGGATGGCGTGATCTTCCATTTCAATCACTTTAAAGCAGAATCCGTCTTTTTCCATGATGTCCCCTACCTTCACATCATAGTTTTCCGTAAGGACCCATCCTCCTATCGTATCGACATCATCTTCTTCCAAGTGAATGCCAAGTAGATCATTCACTTCCTTTACAAGAAGTTTAGAGTCTAAAATATAATGTCCTTCTTTAATTTTCCTGATTGAGGCAACTTCATCGATATCGAATTCATCACGGATTTCCCCAACGATTTCCTCGAGGATATCCTCGACTGTGACAAGTCCGGAAGTTCCGCCGTATTCATCCATCAAAATAGCCATATGAATGCGTTCTTTTTGCATTTTTAACAGCAAATCGTGAATTGGTATATTTTCCATTACCCGAATGATCGGACGAGCGTAATTTTCAATCGCTTTGATATGGATTTCCCGGTTCTTGATAAGATCCGAAAAAACTTCCTTTAAGTTCACTAGGCCGATGACATGGTCTTTATCACCTTCGACAACAGGATATCGGGTGTATTTTTCCAATTTGGCCACATCGACGAATTCCTGTACCGTTTCATCCTTGGATATGGTCATGATTTCTGTCCGTGGAACCATGATTTCCTTGGCAACTCGATCATCGAATTCAAAGATGTTATTTACATATTTAAATTCCGACTGATTAATCTCCCCGCTTTTATAGCTATCTGACAGGATGAAACGCAATTCTTCTTCCGTATGGGCTATTTCGCTTTCGGATGCTGGCTTAAAGCCAAATAATCCGACAACGAATCGGGAAGAATGATTCAAGGCCCAGATGAAGGGAAAGGCTATCTTATGGAAAAAAATCAGCGGGCCGGCAATTGCCAAGGTCACTTGCTCAGCCTTTTGGATGGCAACCGTCTTTGGAGCCAATTCACCTACAACCACATTCAGGAACGTAATCAGGGAAAATGAAATGACAAATGTCAGAATGCTTGTAACTTCTTGTGGGATATTCAAGGCATTGAATAAGGGCCCAACCAATTTAAGGACGGTCGGTTGTCCTAGCCACCCCAGTCCAAGGGCAGTAACGGTAATTCCTAGCTGTGTCGCGGATAGGTATTCATCAAGATCGGATGTAACCTTCTTTGCCGCAATGGCTTTTTTGTTTCCTTCTTCAATCAGTTGATCGATCCTGGAGCTGCGAACCCTTATGATCGAAAATTCCGAAGCTACAAAAAAGGCTGTTAAAGCAATTAAAATAATGACAAATAAAAAACTTAATATGTCCAATTAGTGTGGGACTTTATTGAATCGTCAGATGTGCCGAACGATTTAATTATCCCAGTCACCTCCCAAAACCAATAATGAATGAAATGATATTAGTATATAAAATGTTAGATGGAAAAATAATTCGCTATCTTGTATGAAATCTGGTTTTTATTTTCAATCTATAGGATCATTCACCTCGATCAGTAGTGGAACCTTCCTATTAGTATAAGTAACTGGACGTCAATCAGTCAAAAATTTCACACTAAAAGCCTAAGGAAAAAAGGATATTTATCCATTATTTAGTTTTTAATTGTATGGAAAAGGTCGTTAGGAAATCGGTAGAGTGACAGGATAATGTTCCTTGATGCTTTAAAACGATTTCTTTACAGACGAATAATCCCAATCCCGTTCCTCTTTTTTTTGTGGTGATGAATGGCTCAAAAATATTCGGCAGGACGTCGTCAGGTATCTTCGGCCCATTATTCGATATATTTAAAGTAAGAATGCCGGGTGGCGATTCAGAGCCTGAAATGTAAATGGATGGGGAAGGCATCCCTGCAACCACATCAAGAGCATTTAATATAATATTTAGTAAAACCTGACGGAATTCTTCTTTAGAACCCGAAATTACGGCATCCTCGGCAATATTGCATGTAATGGAAGCATTAACTTCCAAAATGCTGGGATATAAAAATTCGATCACCTCATTCACAAGCTGAGCAATGGAAAATAGATCAGGTTGTGTTGTTGAAGTCTCCTTTTTGGAAATATTAAGAAATTGCGTGATCCGGTAATTGAGCTGATCCAATTCCTTTGAAATGATATCAAGGTACTTTATCTCAGGTTGTTCTGCCTGTAATAATTGTATGAATCCCATGATGGAAGTCAGTGGATTTCTGAATTCATGGACAAAGCTCGAGGTCATTTGGCCAAGGAGCGTCAAACGGTCTTTATGGTTTGGGCTTATGAATTGATAGCGTTCTTCAAGTTCCATCGTTTTCAATTCGGTATAATGGGATAATGCAAAATGAATGAGTTTATCGAAGTAAACGTTTACCCGTTTTATTAGAGCCGATATTTCTTCTTTGTGTGCTCCGGAATTCAAAATGTGCTCTATGATGACGGATCTCCCGATGGTTGCAGTGGAAAAGAAATTTTCCATATCCAATTGCTTAGTAACGCGATCAGCCGCAATTTTTTCCCCTACGACCTTCAGTACATCGTCTATGTCAGTATCCGATTTTCCAACCTGATCCATTAGCAAATTAAAAATATTTTCCACTTCTCCTTTAAAATACCCCAGATATCCGTCCGGTAAATGCAGCAACTCATCTTTCCATTTGGAAATGATACTGTTTTTTTGAGAAGATAAAAAGTGAATGGTCATTTCTCGATTAGATACCATTTTGCCCTCCATACTGTAGGAAAATGAATTTACTTTTGACCCAGAAAGTGCTTTATTTGAATAAAATTACAAAATATCAAAATAATTACAACTTGTTTTCATGATAACAGATTACTGTTCTTTTAACATGTGTCAATTGGATAAATATTCGGCAATCAATCAATAAATACCTTTTTTTGACACAGTTTTATTACAGTAATTACAGGAATAAATAACAAAAAAAGGTATCCGTAAAGTTAATGACGGTTACCTTTTTTATGAAATGCATATGGTTCGATGTGTACGATCACATGCTGGATATTATATTCCTTCAAAAGATTTTCTTCGATTCTAACTGTAATATCATGACCTTGAATGACGGTCAAAAGAGGGTTGACATGAACGGTAGTTTCGAGCAGGATTTCACTTCCGTGCATCCGGGCTTTAATTTCACTCATGTCTTTAACACCCTCTGTCAATATAATGGTTTGTCCGATCTTTTGCAGGAGCTGCTCGTCGAAACCATCGGTTAAAGAGATGGAAGCATCACGAAAGATATCCCAGGCCGTTTTGCATATGATGACCCCAACGACTGCTGCAGCTATCGCATCCAGCCAAGGGATTCCCATCTTAGTACCGATGATTCCAATGAAAGCACCAACACTGACAAGGGCATCGGAACGATTATCCTGAGCAACGGCATAGATGGAAGAGCTGTTGATTTTTTTACTTAATGTAAGGTTATAACGGTAGATTCCGTACATGAAGATTGCAGAGAATAGAGCGACATAACCGGTCAGCATACTGGGAACGGTTGTTGAATCTTGGTGAAAGAAGGATTCAATGGCACTGAATACAACCTGAAGGCCCACTGTGATCATGATGAAGGCAGCTACCAATGACGCTACGGTTTCCGCCCGTAAATGACCATATGAATGATTATCATCAGGAGGTCTCTTTGAAATTTTCAAACCAATCAAAACGGCTATGGAAGCGATGATGTCGGTCGTATTATTTAAACCATCAGCCCAAAGCCCTTTAGAATCACCGAAATAACCAAATGACAATTTAAGAGCAGACAAGAATATATAAGCGGCAATGCTTATGTAGGCGCCTTTTTCAGCTGATATCGAATGTTTATCCATGTCCATTCCCTCCCCAATGTAAATTAGGCTTAATAAAGATACCAAATCAAACCTTAGTGAGTCTATAGAAAAATTGTCATATTTAGCCATCTAACTTGGTTTTCAGCAGGTGTATTGAAAGTCTGTAAAGATGTTGGATAAACGAAATGATATTTACATGATGGTAAAATGTGAATTCGATGACATGTACAGTTTCTTTAATTCTCATTTAAAGAAACTAATAGTATATTCTAACCGTTGATCGAAAATTAAATACTTCCACAAGGGGAGCCTAAAGGCTGAGAGTGAACGGTTCTGATTCAGGCATTTTGAACCTGATAGTCAGCACTGATGCAGGATGTGGTTTGGGCAACAATTAGCAACCCGGTGTCTTTCGGCTGCTCCGAATGTAATACTGAAAAAATCCTATTAACAAAAAGGCCGGATTCTATATGAATCCGGCCTTTTTCGGAGAATGTATTACTCGAACCAATAGGGAAAAACCCGCTCATTCTTCATTTTGCAATGAATACCGAACATGGTGCGTTTTTCGCAATGGAACTACTTGTACTGCCAAGGAAGAATTTTTCCAAACCGCTTTTATCGCTATTGCCGACAACGATAAGATCAGCTGAAGTTCTCGCTGCAAAGTCACATACGCTATCTGGCGCATATCCTTCCAATAGTTCGAATTTTCCCGTCACTTGACATTCACTTAATAATCTCAACGTATTACTTTCTGCGTTCTGAATACTATTCTCGAGGGCGGAAGGGGTGTCATTTACCTTTTGATTTCTTGGCTGGTCAACTTCAACAACAGGATGTGTCTGGACTGGATCCACATAAAATCCGGCAGAGGGCACGAACCCCGGCGCGGAGGCGTTACCGATGATACGCTGTTCAACCTTATCATTTAGGACATGAACTACGGTCAACTCGGCTTTTGGAAAGGCCTTTTTCAATGTTGCTCCATATTCGACGGCCCGTTTACTCTCTTCATTTCCATCAAAAGCGACGACAATATGTTTTAAGTCCCTCATTAATATCATCTCTCCCCTTTTTAAGACCTTAAAGGTGTTATACCCACTTTTAAATGGCCTCACGCCTTTAATCTGTATATAGACTGCCATTTACGGGTAAAGGATAGATACGAGCATAGTTAAAATGGTAGGATGAAATCTGGTCCTTCAGTTAGTTGTCATGCTCAGACGATGAAGAAATATCATCAAGGGTGCCGATATCCGAGTATAGTACTACAAGAAAAGGGCGCCTAGCTTCGGCCTTTTATTCAATCGACGAGTTTTCTTTAATAAAAAGGGTAAAATATTTTTAATGAAACATGTCGCAGATGGGAAAATGGGGGTACAAATGAGAGGGTTAGTGAAATTAGGTCTAATTATAATATTGGCGATAGTGGTTTTAGGCGCCGGTTCACTATTGTATTTCAAGCAGGGTGCTGATATAAGTCATCTTGAAAATAAGCTTCAGCAACCGACAGGAATCTATGATCTGGATGGGAATCTTGCCAGTACGATCACGGCAAATAAATCCGAAGGTGTTGCGATAGATGAAATACCGGAACATATGAAACAAGCGGTGGTTTCCATTGAGGATCACCGTTTTTATGAACATCACGGCATAGATTATCAAGGGATTATGCGGGCTTTGGTTAAAAATGCGAAGGCTGGAAGTGTTGTTGAAGGCGGGAGCACGCTTACCCAGCAGCTTGTGAAAATCACGATGCTGGAATCGGATCGAACACTGAAGAGGAAGATAGAAGAGTTTTTTCTCGCCCAGGAAGTTGAAAATCAATATACAAAAGATGAAATCCTGGAAATGTATTTGAATCAAGTTTATTTTGGCCATGGGGCATGGGGAATCAAAAAGGCAGCAAATATTTATTTTTCCAAAGAGGTATCTGAATTGACCGTTGCCGAGGGAGCATTGCTGGCGGGAGTCATTAACTTGCCTTCCAAACTTGATCCATACAAGAATTTGGACGGTGCAGTGAAGCGGCGTGATTTGGTTCTTTCGAGAATGGCGGAACATGGTTATTTGACGAAAGATGAAGAAGCAGCTGCAAAAAAAGATTCGGTGACACTTCTTATGGGGGAGAAGGAAACCGATCCATTAAGAGGTAAGTATCCTTATTATGTCGATCATGTTTTATCGGAAGCATCGAGTAAATATGGAATTAAGCTTGAGGAGCTGCTTTCAAAGGGCTATAAAATTTACACGACTCTGGACCAATCCATGCAGCAGGCTACAGAAACCGTGTATGAGAATGCAGCTAATTTTCCAGTTGGAACGAGTACAGAAGAACTGGTTCAAAGCGGGTCTGTCCTCCTTGATCCTGAAACCGGCGGCATAAAAGCACTTGTCGGCGGGAGAGGTGAACATCAATTCATGGGATATAATCGGGCAACCCAGCTGACAAGGTCTCCTGGTTCATCCATTAAACCGCTTGTCGTTTACACGCCAGCTGTTGAAGAGGGATATGATATCACTGACCCTTTAAAGGATGAAAAAATGAGCTTCGGTGAATATGAGCCAACAAACCTGAGTGGTGAATATAAAGGAGAAGTCCCCATGTATGAAGCGGTTATGAATTCCTTGAATGTACCAACGGTTTGGCTATTGAATGAGATTGGCATCGATAAGGGGCTTGATTCACTTAAGCGGTTTGGGATTCCATATGACAAGGATGATCGAAACCTGTCGATCGCTTTAGGAGGGATGGAAAAAGGTGTGTCCCCGCTGCAGATGGCAGGAGCCTTTTCAGCTTTCGCAAACAAAGGTGAACGGATGGAAACCCATGCCATTGTAAGAATAGAAAATGCCGATGGAAAAGAAGTTGCCGCCTGGAAAGAGAAGAGCACCAAAGTGACCTCTGTAGGAGCCGTTGATAAAATGAATGCCATGCTGCTTGGAACAGTGGAATATGGCACAGCGAAAAACGCGGCAGTTTCCGGTTATGAAATAGCAGGTAAAACGGGTTCCACACAAGTACCCATCGAAGGAATATCAGGGGTTAAAGATCAATGGTTCATCGGTTATTCACCTTCGCTGGTCGGTGCTGTATGGGCTGGATATGATAAGACGGACAAAAATCATTATCTAACGACACACAGCAGTCAGGGAAGTGCACTCATCTTTCAAAAAATAATGTCGCAAGCGTTACAGAATCAAGCTGCTCAATCTTTTAAAGCTCAAGATATCGGTCCGCTTATAGCAGAACAGCAGGCTCTTATAGCTGAGCAACAGGAGAAGGAAGAAGAGGAGAAGAGGAGACAATATTGGATTGACAAAGGAAATGAAATACGGGAAGGCTTGAATAAATGGAGGGACTGGGAGGTTCCGTGGTGATTCCCAGGTCCGTTAGCATGATCAAGCCCTTCTAAATCAAATCAACAAAAAAAAAGACTGTCAATCATTGACAGTCTTTCATCATTCTTAAAAAATTAGATTTGCTATTATGCCAATCACGACGATTGCGCCTATCACCATTAAAATGGTTCTCATTTCTATACACCCTCTTCATAACGTAGTCGGAATCATTTAAATATTAACGGTTTGGTTCGATTGGAAAGCGAATGCACTTTCATCATTTTCTTTACAAATAGCCTGTACTTTTTCTAGCATAGCATGTACATTCTCGCCTTCAAGGATGACTTTCATTGTTGCACACTCTTGAAGAATGAGCACAAAGGATACGAAAGTCGAAAGTTTCTTGGCATCGACCAATTTATGGTTGCAGATAAAATATATATTTCCCTTAAATTCTTTTGTAACTTGATATAGGTTCATGATTTGTCGCATGGATAATCTTTTATTTGTTTGAATGTCAGAAGAAATCACTTTATTCATGTCGTTTACTCCTTTTGTTTTTATACTTTTGGAAAAGCATAATCAAGATGTCAATTCAGCTACAACGTTTAAAAATGAACAAGTATGTTTTGGACTTTTTTATGTAATTGTTAGCGGGTCATGTTGTATATTTACCCGAGTGAAAGATTTTGAAACCTATTTGAAAATTTCAATTTTTTAAGGGGGGAACGAACAATGCTCACACTTATTAAAAATGGGGAGCTTTATGGTCCGGAATATATGGGCCAAAAAGATATCCTCTTGGTTGGAAAGCAAATTGGCTTTATTGAGGACAAGATTGATGTACCTGCCAATTTCGTTGAAATGATAGTGATTGATGCGAGTGGTCAAATTGTGGCTCCGGGTTTTATAGATGCTCACGTACATATTATCGGCGGAGGCGGGGAAGGGGGCTTTAAAACGAGGACACCTGAAATCCAATTAACAGATGCCACTTTAGCGGGTATAACGACATTGGTAGGGGTCATCGGCACAGATGGAACGACAAGGACGATGCCTGCACTTCTCGCTAAAGCGAAAGCGCTTGAAGAAGAAGGAATTAGCTGCTTCGTTCAGACTGGTTCGTATCAAGTTCCAGTCAAGACGTTAACCGGTAAGATCGAGGATGATTTGATTCTTGTGGATAAAATTATTGGTGTTGGCGAAATAGCCATTGCCGATCACCGTTCTTCGCAGCCGACTGCAGCCGAACTCGCTAAGCTGGCCTCGCAGGCACGTAATGGAGGTCTGTTATCAGGGAAAAGCGGTATAGTAAACATACATGTCGGCGACAGTCTAGATCATTTGCATGTAATTGAAGAAGTTGTCGAAACAACGGAAATTCCGATCACTCAGTTCTACCCTACACATATAAACCGAAATCCGCATTTATTCAATGCAGGGGTGGAATATGCAAAAAAAGGGGGGTATATAGATTTTACGACAAGTACAATCCAGAAATTCCTCGAAGAAGGAGAGGTCAAAGCAAGTACAGCAATTAAAATGGCTCTAGAAGAAGGCGTTGAAATCGGACAGATCACCATAACTTCAGATGGGCAAGCCAGCCTGCCTGACTTCGATGGAAGCGGCAACCTGCGCGGTTTGAACATTGGTACATGCATGTCCTTATATGAATGTGTTGTCGATGCGGTCCTCGAGGATGGAGTGACAATTGCCGATGCCCTACGAGTTGTGACGGAAAACCCGGCAAACATTTTAAAGCTATCTGCAAAGGGAAAGCTTTCGGTAGGTAAGGACGCGGATATCATCATGATGAATCAACAAACTTTAGAAATAAATAGTGTTATCGCGATGGGGCAGATGATGGTCAAAGATGGCCATGCTGTCGTTAAAGGAACATTTGAAAAATAGACCTTTTCTACCTTTGGGTGCAATTCCCGTTGCGGGTCCTACCCCATCCTGAAATGCAAAAAGGGTAACATTGATCTAATTTCGGATCCCTGAAAGAGGGTATGTGTAATGATTTCAACTTCATACACTCGACTTCCGCGGGCGGGCGGGAGCCTCCTCGGCGCGCCTGCGGGGTCTCCCATGCCACGCTTTTCCCGCAGGAGTCTCGTACCTTCCGTTCCAATCACCTTTGTTTTAATTAGATAGAGCCCTTTTGTTTACCAACTAGATAATAATTGTTTGCCGACAGCTTTTTTGTGGGTTTGTAAAATGGGAACGTTGATTTCCACTCCAGGCACTCGCTTTCCGCGAGCGGGCGGGAGCCTCCTCTGCGCGCCTGCGGGGTCTCCCATGCCACGCTTTTCCCGCAGGAGTCTCGCGCCTTCCGTTCCAATCACCTTTGTGTTATTTTAAAAAAATGCTGGCTCGTCTTATTCCGAACCATGTTTAATTGACTAGTTTATCCTTCATGTTTTTTCTTGTACTCCTTAATGGATGGAAGAAATTTGCGACACTCCTGCCGAATAACTGGCTAGCCGAGACCCCACAGACGCTTGCGTCGAGTTGGCTTGGCAGGCAGTCGGCGGAAAGGGAGCGGATTTCTGAAATCATAAGCAATGTTTTCTAGAAAAAACTGCAGGCTGGTCTATTCCGAACCAAGTTTTAGACTAGTTTATCCTTTAAGTTTTTCACCTGTAATCCTCATTGGATGGAAGAAATATGCGATACTCCTGCCGAAAAACTGGCTAGCCGAGACCCCACAGACGCTTGGCAGGCAGTTGGCGGAAAGGGATGCGGATTTCTGAAATCAAAAGGAATGTTTTCTAGAAAAAACTGCAGGCTGGTCTATTCCGAACCAAGTTTTAGACTAGTTTATCCTTTAAGTTTTTCACCGGTAATCCTCATTGGATGAAAGAAATATGCGACACTCCTGCCGAAAAACTGGCTAGCCGAGGCCCCGCGGGCTCTTGCGTCGGGGAGGCTTTGCAGGCAGTCGGAGGACTGTTGAAAAAAACGTAGGCAACTGATTTCTTGGAGTTTTTATACAGCCTAAGACCCATATATTATATAATGGGTCTTTTTTGTGCTGGATACTTTTGGAATGAAGGTTCTAAATCTGTCGTGAGCATATCACATTTTGAAGGTAATCATTATGAAACTTCCCATTAAAGGCTCTCATTTTCAAAATGAAGGTGAAGTATCAGAAAACATCTTCTAAATAAAGGTAATATGTAAAAAATTCATTCTATTTAACATATTATTAAAAACATGGATGTATTATCCTTTTATATAAGGAAATGTAGTTTATGAAACAGCATTTAATCACAGACAGAAAGACCAATAAAAACATTTTGGGCTGTTATTTCATGACTGTTCAAAACCTAGGTAAGTTTGCGAAACAAATCTATCTTAAGGGGAGAAATGAAATGGAAAAGACGGGAAACCCAATAATGAAAGCGCATTCAAGCGGAGTTGAGCCGGAAATGTTTCGAGTATTGACTCCTGATGGGGAAATCATTGAAGCAATTGATGGAAAAATCGATAAATCACTTATGTTAAAGATGTATGAGAGCATGCTCCTGCTCAGAACATTTGACCGAAAATCAATTAATCTCCAGCGCCAAGGCAGGATCGGGACTTATGCACCTTTCGAAGGGCAGGAAGCGTCCCAAGCAGGAAGCGCTTTGGCATTGTCGGCAGGGGACTGGATGTTTCCCACATACCGTGATCATGGAGCAGCAATCATTCATGGACAGGAATTATACCGTGTTTTCCTATACTGGATGGCGCATTTTGATGGTTCGATTTGTCCAGAAGGAAAAAGGATATTGCCTCCAAGTGTTCCAATTGCGACTCAAATGGTTCATGCAGTTGGAACGGCTTGGGCAAGTAAGCTTAAAGGCGAAAAGAATGTTAGCATTGCCTATTTTGGAGATGGAGCGACTTCTGAAGGGGACTTTCATGAAGCACTGAATTTTGCCGGCGTTTATAAAACCCCGACAATCTTTTTCTGCCAAAATAATGGCTACGCAATCAGTGTCCCTTTTGAAAAGCAATCGGCATCAAAAACAATATCCCAGCGTGCTGCTGCTTATGACATCCATGGGGTGCGGGTGGATGGAAATGATATTTTTGCCGTATGGATGACTGTAAAGGAGGCTGTCGAAAGAGCGCTTAAAGGGGAAGGGCCTACATTAATCGAAGCCATTACCTTTCGCTATGGCGCCCATACTACTGCAGACAATCCGAACATATATCGCGATCAGGACGAAATTTCAACGTTCTGGAGGGAAAACCGCGATCCCATTACACGCCTTAGAAAGTATTTGAATAAAGAGGGTCATTGGAATGAAGAGCAGGAAGAATTGGTGTTAAAGCAATTCAACGAACTGATCGATGCTCACCTTAAAAAGGCCGAAGCGTATCCGAAATCCGACCCGCTCGAAATGTTTAACCATGTATATGCCGAGGAGTCATGGCATCTTAAGGAACAGAAGCAGGAATTGAACCAAATCTTAAGGAAAGGCGGGAAGAAATGATGGGCAAAAATTTAACGATGCTCCAGGCTATTACGGAAGCGCTGGACCAAATGCTGGGTCATGATGATCGCGTGATGATCTTGGGTGAGGATATTGGCGTGAATGGCGGGGTTTTTCGAGCGACGGAAGGACTTTATGAGAAGTTTGGAAAAGATCGAGTTGTGGATACGCCATTAGCTGAATCCGGAATCATCGGCTCTGCCATTGGTTTGGCTCTTAACGGAATGCTGCCCATAGTGGAGATCCAGTTTCTCGCCTTTATTTATCCGGGGTTCGAGCAGCTCGTTTCCCATGCTGCCCGTATGAGGTATCGTACTCGTGGGCAATTTGGGGTGCCCCTCGTAATCCGTACGCCATATGGTGCCGGAATCAGGGGTCCTGAACTTCATTCCGAAAGTGTCGAAACCTTCTTTGCCCATACTCCGGGTTTAAAGGTGGTTGCACCCAGTAATCCATATGACGCAAAAGGGCTGCTCATTTCAGCGCTCGAAGATCCAGATCCAGTGATTTTTTTGGAACCGACTAAATTGTATCGGGCTTTTAAGGAAGAAGTTCCAGACGAAATGTACCGAATACCAATCGGTCAAGCAAAAGTGGTCCAGGAGGGAAGCGACCTGACCATTTTTGCATGGGGGGCCATGTTAAGGGAGGCATTGAATGCCGCGAAAAAGATTGAAGCAGAAAAAGGCTGGAAGTGTGAAGTGGTCGATCTTAGAACTTTATACCCTTTAGATAGGGATTCGATCGTGCAATCCATTAAAAAGACAGGTCGTGCATTAATCGTCCATGAAGCCCACAAGACTGCCGGTCTAGGTGCGGAGATTATCTCCATCATTAATGATGAAGCTCTTATTTACCTGAAAGCGCCGATTAAGCGTGTAACAGGATTTGATGTACCGGTTCCGCCGTTTACAATAGAAGATCATTATTTACCGACTGTTGACCGTGTAAAAAAGGGAATTGTCGAAACGATATCATTTTAATGATTAAGGGAGAAGGAGAAGGAGGATGACGCATGATGGAATTTAAACTTCCTGATGTAGGGGAAGGGATGCATGAAGGGGAAATTATCCAATGGCTCATCAAGGAAGGGGATGCGGTAAAACAGGACCAACCCATTGTTGAGGTGCAAACGGATAAAGTCAATGCGGAATTGACAGCTCCGGCAGCGGGAGTGGTTAAGAAAATATTTTTTTCCGTAGGGGATATCGTGGAAGTGGGAACCACTATATTCACAATTCAGGAAGAGAACGATGTGTCAGTTCCGGATACAGGCATTAGTGAAGAAGAAAACCAAGTCGGGCAATCCGGTGATGTAAATGTCAATGCGCAGCATATTACGACTAAACACCATCATCAGGCAGTGCGTGCGCTGGCAACACCATTCGTGCGTCAAATGGCCAGGGAAATGAAGATTGATATCGAGAAGGTTAAAGGCTCCGGTCCGGCAGGGCGAATTACCGAAAGTGACTTGAAGCAGTTTAAAGAGAATGATTCAATTACACGGGAAAAGGCCAAACAGCATGATGACAAGACAGGTCAAGAGATGGCCCCGATAATAGGAAATGAGCGGGAAGAGCGGATTCCGCTTAAAGGCATTCGTAAAAAAATCGCTGAACATATGGTGAAGTCAGTTTCGACCATTCCTCATGTAACCCATGTAGATGAATTGGAAATGGACCGATTGAAGGAATTTAAAAATCAATTAAAGGAGTATTCAGATGATAAGGATATAAAATTGACTTTTTTGCCTTTTTTCGTTAAGGCCATTGTCATCGCCTTAAAGGAGTTCAAAACACTAAACGCTTCAATTGATGAAAGGACCAATGAAATCATCCTGAAAAATTATTATCATATTGGAATTGCGACGAATACAAACGAGGGTCTCATTGTTCCAGTGATCAAACATGCCGATCAAAAAACCATTTTCCAACTGGCTAATGAAATCAGGCAGCTGGCAGCTCAAGCCCGTGAAGGAAAGTTGAGTATTGATCAAATCACAGGCAGTACATTTACCATCAGCAATGTAGGACCTATCGGAGGGATGCACGCTACCCCGATCATTAACTATCCGGAAGCGGCCATATTAGCTTTGCATAAAATGGAACATCGCATGGTCGTTCGCGATTTGGAAGGTGTTATCCGGTTAATGATGAATATGTCTCTTTCTTTCGATCATCGTTTGATTGATGGGGTAACAGCGGTGCAATTCACCAATAAAATCAAGGAATTGCTGGAAAATCCAATTCGTTTAGTTGTGGAGATGAGATAAATGGTAGTAGGGGAAGTTGCTGTTGAGACGGATGTTGTCATCATGGGAGGAGGTCCGGGAGGATATGCTGCGGCTATCCGTCTCGGCCAGTTAGGAAAATCGGTCGTGCTGATTGAAAAGGATAAGCTGGGCGGGGTTTGCCTTAATCGGGGCTGTATACCTTCAAAAGCATTGATTCACGCAGCTGATCGATATCATGGGCTAAACGATTTAGGGAAAATGGGAATCCGGCTACCTCAGGAAGGAACCACTATGGACTTGGGAGTTTGGCAGGATTGGAAAGCGGGCATCACATCCCAGTTGGGGCAAGGTATTGCCCATTTGTGTAAGGAAAACGGAGTGACGGTGGTTAAAGGCCAAGCAACTTTTTTATCTGATGACCGCATTGGGGTTGAAACCGATGGCGATTTTGAAACCTACAGGTTTGAACAGGCAATTATTGCGACGGGGTCCAGGCCTTTCATTCCATCCTTCATTAAAGTCGATGGAGAATATATATTGGATTCAACATCATCTTTGCAGCTGAAGGAAGTTCCAGCAAGCTTGTCGATCATTGGCGGAGGATATATCGGAATCGAGCTGGGTATGGCATTTGCAAAGCTGGGTACTAAAGTGACCATCATTGAGATGGACAATCGCATACTCCCCCACGTTGCTGAAAACCTGGTAAAGGAAGTCGCCCGGAATGCCAAGAAGCTTGGGATCAATATCAAAACATCCTCTAGGGTAGAGAAAGCGAGTGTAGTGGATGGTCAAGTGCATCTTCTTGTTTCCTCGGAAGAACAGGGGACGGAAGCGGTCGTGAGCGAAAAGACCCTGGTTACAATTGGCAGGGTCCCTAACACTGAAGAAATTGGCCTGAATCGGGCTGGAGTGACGGTTGGCGAGAAAGGCCATATAGCAGTGGATATGGAATGCCGTACAAATGTACCGCACATCTTTGCCATCGGTGATACTACGCCTGGACCGGCTCTTGCCCATCGAGCTTCCAAACAGGGAATCGTGGCAGCTGAAGTAATAGCGGGGCTGCCAAGTGCCGTTGACTCGCCTTATGTTCCCTATGTAATCTTCTCGGAACCACAAATAGCTGGTGTTGGTTTAAGCCGTGAAGAAGCTGAACAACAGGGATACAGCGTCAAGGTTGGCAAATTTCCGTTCAGTGCCAACGGAAGGGCGCTTGCAACGAATGAAACGGAGGGATTTGCAGAAGTGATCGTGGATGCCGATAGCCATATATTGCTCGGAATGCATATGGTAGGTGCTGATGCTTCCAACCTTATAGGTGAAGGGGTCCTTGCCCTTGAGCTGGCGGCTCGGGTCGAAGATATAGCCCTCAGCATGCATCCTCATCCGACCTTGACCGAGGGGTGGCTGGAAGCGGCTGAGGCAGTTTTGGGACATGCAATTCACATCGTAAATAAATAGGAAAAGGTAAAGTAATGGGGATTACCAATGTAGTCCCCGATTAGAATGTTTTATCTTAATGGAGTCAAAAACCTGGTAATTGTCCCCGAAAGGCAAGGCTATCAGTAAATTCATTCCATTTCGAAAATCCGTCCCGGCGTTTGACCAAACAGGGGCCGTATTGGCCTGTAATGATTCCCTCTTGTAAAACCTTCGGCATATTGATATCATTTTTACTTTGGGGAAGTATAGAGTTTTCAATAAGGCTTTGGATCCTTCCACTCCTAAACCATAACGGTTGATGAGATAACATATCTATTCGCCATTCAACGATTGAAATGGGTTTAATTTATACGAGAAAATTATGGAATGAAGGAGGCAAATGTAATGGAGTCAAATGGTGGGTCATTGCAAAAGAAATTATTGCCAAGGCATATTAGCATGATGGCAATGGGAGGGGCAATAGGTACTGGGATTTTTAAAGGAAGTGCCGAAACCATATCGTTAGCAGGGCCAGGAGTCATATTCACTTATATCTTTGCAGGATTATTACTGCTTGTAGTCATGGGTGCTATAGCGGAAATGGCAATTGTCTATCCAAATACGAATATGAAAGGCTTCGTTCAGAAAGCATTCGGTAAGCGCTTTTCCTTCATCGTAGGCTGGATGTATTGTTTTATGTGGCTGTCCGTTTGTGTCATTGAGGTAGTGGTGGCAGGAAGCTTCTTGCAGTATTGGCTCCCGGCAATCCCGTTATGGATATTAAGTTTAGGGTGTACAGCTTTCATCATTGGAATTAACATGATGAATGTCAAAAATTATGGTGAATTCGAATTTTGGTTTGCCGGCATTAAAATTACAATGATCATCTTATTCATCATATTGGGAGCCTGTATTTTATTTGGAGTCATCCCAAGCGGCGGATCTAATTATCTGCAAAACTTCACAGGGCATGGAGGATTTTTCCCAAATGGGTGGATGTCCATCTTTTCGGCATTACTGATCGTCATGTTCTCCTATGGCGGTTCCGAGTTAATAGGGGTGACGGTAACGGAAGCAAAGGATGCAGAGCGCATTTTACCTAAGGTCATTAAAAACTATATTTGGAGAGTCGTATTATTCTTCACCTTACCGATACTTGTAATCTGCGGTTTGATTCCGTGGAATGAAATTGGCGACCAGGCAAGTCCGTTTGTACAAGTTTTGTCCATGTCAGGTTTTCAGGGATCTGCACATATCATGAATTTCATTTTGATTACGGCCGTCTTATCAGCTGCTAACTCTGGAATATATGGGTGTACCCGAATGCTGCATTCTTTAGCTGCAGAAGGGGAAGCTCCCAAGTCGTTCTCTTATGTATCAAAAAATGGCGTTCCCATGTACAGTTTGATATTAAGTGCAGGTGTATTGGTCGTCGGCTCCATGATTACTTTCGTTGCTCAGGACAAGGCATTTACTCTATTAATGGCGTTTCCGGGTTTTGTAGTATCACTTGTATGGATCAGCATCTGTTTAGCGCAGCTTAAACTTCGCAATTCATATCCCAAAGCTCCGAGTTTTAAATTATGGGGATTTCCATATGTAACCTTGTTTACCGTAATCACCTTAAGCATCATTTGTGTCACGTTCGTGTTCAGTGAACAGAATCGGATCAGTATCATTGCTTGCCTGATTGTGTTGGCTGCCTTAATCTCGATTTCGATTTTTAAATTTAAAAATGTGGACAAACAGGAAACACCTATAATAGAAAAGAATATCGCTAAATAAAATCCACGTAAAAAAAATACGACATGGGCAAAGGCGTCCATGTCGTATCTTTCATTACTGATCACTGATATTCTGCAACTTCATTTCGATTGGTCATGCTCCAGATGTTTTATTGATTATATGTTGTAAGGATGCTATGAATCTCTCGTTTTCAAGCGGAGTGCCGATGGTCACGCGGATAGTATTTTCATAGCCTAGCAAATGACCTGAACGGATGATGACACCCTGGATTAATAACTTCTCAAAAATGTCCCTGCCAGGCTGGTTCAATTCGACCATCAAGAAGTTGGCATGTGAAGGGAAGAATGTTAAACCCATCTTGCTTAGTTCATTTTCTAAATATCTTCTTCCTTCCTCATTCTTACGAACACAATTCTCAACAAATGGATCGTCGTCGAGGGAAGCGAATGCCGCAGCCTGTGCTAAACGATTGGTATTGAAGGGTTCCTTCACTTTAACTAGCTCTTGTATGATGGAGGCATCCATTAAACCGTATCCAATCCTTAAAGCAGCCAGTCCATAAATCTTTGAAAAGGTGCGTAAGATAACCAGATTTGAATGCATTTTGAGAAGCGGCAAGGTTTCTAAATATTCTGCATCATCGACATATTCATAGTATGCTTCATCAACGATCAGTAAAATATGTTTCGGCACCTTCTCGATAAAAGATCGTAACTTTTCTTTTTGAACGATCGTTCCTGTCGGATTATTGGGATTACAGACGAATATCATTCTCGTTTTTTCTGTTATGGCTTCATACATACCCTGGAGGTCATGTACACCATTGATAAGAGGAATCTTTACAGGTGTGCCGCCGTCAATCAATACATTCGTTTCATAGCGTGGAAAGGTCACATCAGCCATGATGACTTCATCATTTTGTTGGATATAGGTTCGTGTCAACAAACGTATCACTTCATCAGATCCATTGCCTAAAATGATATGATCTTTATCGATCTTCAATTTTCTTGCCAGCTTTTCAGCTAATGCAGGCGCCATACCTTCAGGATAAAAGGAGGTTTGCTCCATTTCGGCAAGCATGGCTTCTTTTGCTAGAGGTGAGTAACCGAATGGGTTCTCATTGGATGCCAATTTAACGATCGTTTCAAGACCAAGTTCACGTTGCACTTCTTCAATTGGCTTGCCGGAAACATATGGGCGAATGCTTTCGATGTTTTGTCGAACCGGGATTTTAGTAAAGGTCAATGCAGGTTCCTCCCTTTGGTAAATTCTGAATTTTCTTTTTCTATTTGATTATTTTAATGATAGAATATTAACTGTTAAAATTACATACAAAAAAGAATGTATTTTTCACTATCCATACAACATTTTAAAGAAATATATGCTTATATTCCTTCATTATGAAAGGCGGTTGCTTCATGGATGAAATAGATGTCAGTTTACTGGAACTTTTACAAAAAGATGGACGCATTACGATTAGTGAACTATCGAAGAAATTGGCTCTCAGTCGACCTAGCATCTCTGAACGAATGTACCGCCTGCAAGAAAAGGGGATCATTGAGGGGTTCAGCGCAAGGGTTTCCCCTTTGGCAATAGGAAGGGGTGTACTTGTGTTCATTCAGGTGAGTGAACTTAAGGTTCCTGTTACCGATTTTGAGCAATTAGTGAAAAATGATTTAGACATTATCGAGTGCCACCGTGTAACAGGAACAGTTGGATATTTTTTGAAAGCGGCTTTAGCTGATATGGACAGCATGAGATTACTGATAGATCGATTAATACCCTATGGACATCTGAATACATCTGTGGTTTTGACATCCCCGGTACCTTCCCGCTCCATTCTTCCAAGGATCAATGAAATGGAGGATAATGGTGCGAAATCCTAGGCGGTCATTCAACTGATGCTGATAAAGGATTCGGGTATCGTTCAAACTAATGAAGGGTAGGATTTAGGTTTTTTACAGAAAGGAACGAGGCGGAGGGCCTGTTCCTTTTTTGGTGTTATTGTAAATCCATCAAAGCCCCGAAATATTGCTGGGCGGTTGTAAAACAAATGAATGCCAATAGTTCAGAAATCTCTTCATCACTGAACACTTCCTTCAATACTTGGAAAAACTTTTCCTCCGTTTTTTCACGTTGCAAGAGAAATACTTCCGCAAAGGCAATTGCATAGCTTTCTTTCATATCTTCCGGCTTTAGCGGAGTCCCTTTTGCCTGACAGTATGAGCAGCCATTACCGTATGCCAGCACTCTTCTGACGTTTTCCTTCAATTTCTCCGAAAGTTTCCCATTTGCAGATATGCAATCTGAGAGGTCCGACCATTTATGCGAAATCTCTTCAGAATGAAATAATCTTTGGAATGGACTGGAGCCCTGTGATGAGTTTTTTATTCTTGTCATGAACATCTCTCCTTTGAGATAATCCTAATATAAAAATCCAGGAATTTTAATTCCGTTTGTAAAGTAATGCGGTTTAATAATGAATGAATGTAAAGAGAAGAAGGAGAATAATTTAAAAATGAAAATAGATGAGAAAGACCAGAGCATCCTTGCCGAATTAACGTTGAATAGCCGAATCTCCATGAGGGAATTGGCAAAGAAAGTAAACCTCTCGGCCCCCACCGTTGCCGAACGGGTACGGCAAATGGAGTCGTTCGGAATCATTAAAGGGTATGTTGCCGAGATTGATCATAAAAAGATAGGTTTTCCAATTGAGTGTATCGTGGAAGCTACGATAAAAAATGGGGAATATGAGAAATTCAAAAAGTATATCTCCAAGGTGCCGAATGTTGACTTTTGTTATCGAATTGCCGGGCAGGCTTGCTTTATGCTGAAAATCCACACTCAGAGCCTTGAAGAAGTGGAGGAATTCATCAATCGGACCATTCCTTTTGCGGCAACCGTTACCCATGTGATCCTTTCACAGGTGGAGCCGGAACAGGAATGAGTATTTTTATAATGGAAGAAAAAGAGATCTGTATATGCTGATCATTTTGAACGGTTCTAGAATTAATGGATAAAATCACGTGTCCATAAAGATATGACATATGTTTGCAGCGCCAGGTATTTTTTTTTGCAATCAATGCTTTCGGTGATTCAAGAAAGAATAAGCTAATGGAATAAGGGGTACATGTAATAATGAATTATAATCTGAAAAGGTGGGGTGAGGTATCATGGAAGGAACCGACGACTACAAACCTAGACTGGCCAGGGAAGCAGTAAATGTGATTGAAAATGTAGCAGGAACACATCCTGGTTATCGACGTGTGCATGCAAGGGGATATGTTTATGAGGGGGTTTTTACCCCAAACGGAAAAGCGTCCCCCTTAACGGTGGCTTCGCATCTACAGGATGAAGCCGTGCCGGTGATCATTCGGTTTTCAAATAGCTCACCGATTCCAAGCCATCCTGATGCCATTTCCCCTGTAAAGGGCATGGCAGTCAAGTTTCATTTGCCGAATGGAAAGGTGTCAGATCTTATTACTGTGACCATTCCGTTATTCTTTGCGAAAACCCCGCAAGCGTTTGTTGATATTGCTGGCTTTTTCCAATCTGCAAAGGAAGGTTTCCCCAATCTGAAAGAGCTTGCAAAAATCCTGTGGAAATACCCTGAAAGCAAGGCAAGCTTGCAAATGCTTAAAGAAATGCGTTCTCCAGCCAGTTTTTCAACGTGCCAATATTACTCCATTCACGCATTCTATTTCATTAACAAGGAAGGAAGGCGGCAGGCAATCAAGTACGAGTGGGTGCCAGATGCGGGCCTTAGTATGTTAGAAAAAAGGGAGGTGGCCGAGCATTCGCCGGAGTATCTGGAAGAAGAAATGGAAAAGAGGCTTAAAGAAGGACCGGTGGGCTTTAAATTGAACATCCAAATAGGAGGGGAAAATGACCCGACTGACGATCCGACTACAGCTTGGTCGGAAGATAAACAGGTAATCACGATAGGGCATTTAATGATCTCCAAAAAATTGGAAGTGTGTAAAGATACTTTATTGTTTGATCCGACCAATATTCCTGAAGGAATCGAATGCTCGGAAGACCAGATCTTGCATTTTCGCCATGGTGCGTATGCCGTTTCATATGAACGTCGGATAAAAAACCAATGAATCAAATCAAGAAAAGGGAACCCCCTTACCAAAGGGGAATGTAGACAAACTCGATGAAAATCGAGTTTGTCTATTTTTATGGCTTGTACAATTTGGACGTTGATTGGAACGTAGGGCACTCGCTTTCCGCGGGCGGTCGGTGAGCCTCCTCGCTTTCGCCTGCGGGGTCTCCCCTAGACGCGCTTTTCCCGCAGGAGTCTCGTACCTTCCGTTCCAATCAACTTTGTTTTACCTTTTTGATAGAACATTTTTGCCTAGAGTCATATTTGTTTTAAAATAGAAGTATTAAAACCTGAGGTGATGAGGATGCTTTCTAAACATGATTCTATTCAGCGGGATCAACTTGAAATGATTACTTTAGATCAACTGGTGCCAGCGCAACTTAGTTCTTAAAATGGAGCCTGCCATTGACTTCTCTTTCATTTATGATTTGGAGGCATGTATTCAGAGGTAGAAGGCCCAAGTATTGATCCAGTTATATTAGTTAAACTGACTTTCATTCAATATAGCTTCGGAATTCGTTCAATGCGTAAAACAATTGAAGAAGTTGAAACAAATATGGCTTACCGCTGGTTTTTAGGCTATGGTTTCCATGATAAAGTGCCTCCTACTCCACGTTCGGGATGAGACCAATCTGAATTCCATTTTAAGAAGTTTTACATTTTTCCGGATCTGAAAATAGTGTAGAGCATGAGTAAGAACATCAGGGTTGCAACGACAAAACCAATTTCGATAACCGGTATCTTCCAAAGGATCAAGGTTTCCCCGCCTATTGCAGAGCCGATAATGAGACCGACCATGATTATGCTGAATGCAAGCAGGATGATACTGAACGACAGCCGGTTCGAGATTTGATCAAGCTTATGTAAAAAAACTTGAAGTTCGGGAATGTTGATATCGAGCCGCAATTTCCCTTTTTTAATGATACCTGTCACTTCCCTGATATCCTTGGGCAATTCGGCAATGGCTTCAGCAGACTCGATGAATTGATTCCAGGCGTTCTTCGCAATGTTTTTTGGGTTGTAGCGTTCTTTAAAAAGCCTTTCCCCAAAAGGTTCAGCTGCCTTCATGATGCTGAAATTAGGATCTAATCCTTCGACGATGGCCTCCATGGTAAGCAGAGCCTTGCCGAGCATCGTGAATTCGGGTGGGATTTGGACTTGGTGCCGATTGGCAACCGTGAACAGGTCATTGACTGCTCCGCCTAAGCTGATTTGGCTCAATGGGATATCATAATATTTATTTCGCAGTTCATCAATATCCCCCCTTAATGGGGCCATATCGATTTCATCCGTCAAGAGACCCATATCTGAAAGCGTCTTGATCAATCCATTGGTGCTTCCGCGTTTCAGATTGATGACAAGTGAGGCGAACTGATATTTCGTTTCTTCCTCCAGACGTCCCACCATTCCGAAATCCATGAGTGCGACGACATTCCCTGGCAATATGATGATATTGCCAGGGTGGGGATCACCGTGGTAAAAGCCATCGATCAATATTTGATGAAGCATGGAGTTCGCTAATCTTTCCGCGATTTGCCGGCGATCATAACCTTCCTCATCAAGCTGTTTATAATGATTGATCTTAATTCCCTGAATGAAATCCATTGTCAGGACCCTTTTTGTGGAAAACTCCCAATGGATCCTTGGTACCTTAAACCCTTGATCATCGGTGAATTGCTTGGCTATTCTTTCCCCGTTTCGACCCTCGGAGTTATAATCAAGTTCTGCGCGGAGTGATTTAGCGAATTCATCAATCATTTTTCTGATTTGGTAGCGTCTTGCCCAAGATATGCGTGCTTCCATAAGTCTTGCCAAATCATCGAGAATTTCCAAATCCGTTTCCACAGTCGGCAGAATATCTGGCCGCTGCACTTTGATTGCGACGACTTCCATTGATGGAAGCCGAGCCGTATGGACCTGTCCAATCGAAGCGGTCGCCAGTGGGGTTTCATTAAATTCAAGGAAAATGTTTTCCAAAGAATCACCCAATTCGGCTTCGACAATTTTACGGACCCTATCAAATGGAAAGGGGGTGACCTGGTCCTGTAGCTTTTCAAGCTCGCGGACGATTTCGTCAGGAACGAAATCACGCCTCGTACTTGCAATCTGACCAAGTTTAATGAATGTAGGTCCCAAGCTTTGTAATATCGTATGCAGTCGCTCTCCGATTGAGCGGAGGTTCAGGTTTTCATCGGGTTGGAGTTTCGATCCCGCTTTACTCTCGGATAATCCCAGGCGATAGATGAAGTAACCAAACCCATTTTTCAAGAAGGCATTAATGATTTCTTGGTAACGATGTGCGTGTTTCAGTCGCTTGCGAAACATTCAAGTACCTCCTTTCACGGTTGTAAGTTTTGGTTCTGTTTCTCCAAAATTACGATACGGCGCTCCAATTCCTCGACTTCTTCTTTAGTTGCCAAGTTTAGGCCATTGAGGGCTTGATTGACTTTGGCCTTGACGGAATCATCCAGCTGCTTTTGGGCTTGCTCCCCTTTTTCGACCCATTGCTTAATAAGGACCTTGGAGTCTTCTTTGCTGATATCGCCTTTTTTGACAAGAGAGTCCACCGTTTTTTCAATTTGCTCTTTTGTAGCAGCGGCAGCACCTAATCCTAAAGAAAACACATTTTTTAATAAGTCCATTTTTACATTCCTCCAATATAAATTTTTACACTGTAAGAAAGATAATAGCGGATGCCTTTCACTCTGGTTCATTCTTGTTGTTACCATCTATCATACATCACTTTAGGGCAGCTACAAAAATATAAGGGTCCTGCAGGTTATTGATGAAAGGAAATTGTTTAAAGTGAAGCGAATTGGATATTATGATAGGGACAAATCTGTGAAAGTGAGGATGGAATAATGGGTTTCAAAAATAAAACGGTGATTGTAACAGGCGCTTCGAATGGGATAGGGAGAGGCGTGGCAAAGGGATATGCAGAAAGCGGGGCTTCAGTCGTTCTCGCAGATCTGGCAGAGCGGGAAGGACTTCTGTGTGTGGAAGAGCTCAAAAGTAACGGTCATGAAGCCATGTTCGTCAAAACGGATGTACGCAAGGAAGCTGACATCCATCATTTGATGGATGTAACTCTAAAAACATATAAGACCATTGATATATTAATCAATAATGCAGGAAAGGCATTATTCAAATCGCTTTATGATCTGACGATTGAGGAATGGGACGATATGATGAATACGAATTTGCGCAGTGTTTTCCTTTGTTCCCGGGCCGCGGCAGAATCGATGCGGAAAAATGAAATGGGAGGTGCAATCATCAATATAGCATCAACCAGAGCGATGATGTCTGAGCCTGATTCGGAATCCTATGCAGCAACCAAAGGAGGGATCAAAGCACTGACACATGCACTTGCCGCTTCTTTGGGCAAAGAGAAAATTACGGTCAATTCGATTTCTCCGGGGTGGATTGAAACGGGAGATTATGAATCGCTGAGGGATAAAGATCACCAGCAGCATTTTTCCAATCGGGTTGGCAAACCGGACGATATTGCAAGGGCCTGTCTTTATTTGACGGCAACGGAAAATAATTTCGTTACGGGTGAGGATCTTATCGTCGATGGAGGCATGACAAGAAAAATGATGTACGAGGAGTAACTCATTTTTTTCGGCAGAGATATTGCAGTTCAGTCCCGAGCTCACGGTTGAGCAGATGTTCCATTTCTTCAAGCTCTTTTATGCCGATAGGGGCATCGGCAGCTGTCCAGTGAACGGTATAAACAAAATAGTAATCTCTTATTTTTCGGAAAATAACAGGCGAATTCGGGAATTGATCAAAAATTGCCCTGATATTATAGCGTCTCATGTAGGACCACTTAACAAGCTGCATGTAGCTACCCATCCTTTTTAAAAGAGATCAATGACTGCCAGGATGGCAGCCATTGGTCCGGTTCTTATTTATCGTTGAATAAATTGAATAAGCCTCTAGCTACGCTGCCTTCTTCGGATGATCCTCCATTTTGCGGGGCTGCAGCAAATACACGGCTGGCAAGCCGGCTGAATGGCAAAGATTGCACCCAGACTGTTCCGGGTCCTTTTAATGTTGCAAAGAATAAACCTTCGCCGCCGAACAAAGCGGTTTTCACGCCTTTTACAGTTTCAATATTATAATCTACCCCGCTAGTCATTGCTACTAAACATCCTGTATCGACACGTAAGATCTCTCCTGCAGCCAATTCTTTTTTATGGATCGTGCCGCCGGCATGAACGAAGGTCATTCCATCTCCTTCAAGTTTTTGCATGATGAACCCTTCACCGCCAAAGAAGCCTGCCCCTATCTTTCTTTGAAACTCGATTCCGACTGAAACGCCTTTCGCTGCCGCCAGGAACGCGTCTTTTTGACATATGATTTTCCCGCCCAGCTCGCTTAAATCCATCGGGATGATTTTACCTGGATATGGCGATGCGAATGAAACGTGTTTTTTATCTCGTCCTTCATTCGTAAAAGCCGTCATGAAAAGACTCTCACCAGTAAGTAGCCGTTTCCCGGCCCCGAATAGCTTACCCATCATTCCGCTGTCACCATTTGAAGACCCATCACCAAAGATGGTTTCCATCTTGATTTGATCTTCCATCATCATTAAGCTTCCAGCCTCGGCAATCACCGTTTCCTGAGGATCCAATTCCACTTCAACAAACTGCATGTCATCTCCATATAATTTAAAATCTATTTCATGGTTATTCATTTTCCATTCCTCCTATCAATCTTATTTTCATTGTAAAAGATAAACTCTTAACCTGCCAATATTTTTCAGTTTTCTGCTGTAGTTTATATATTTTTTGTTTTCAAGGGTATATCTAGTAAAATGAAGAAAGAAAAAACAGCATGACACTTAAGCTGAAATGAACCTTTTCTTAAGTGCAGGAGGAGACAGCCGTGGAGACTTACATACTATCATTGGACCAGGGAACGACAAGTTCCCGGGCCATTTTATTTAAAAAAAGCGGGGAAGTTTTGCATATTGCCCAAAAGGAATTCACCCAATATTTTCCGAATCCAGGATGGGTGGAGCATAACGCCAATGAAATTTGGGGTTCCATCCTATCGGTAATCGCATCCTGTCTATCGGAAATGAATGTAAGGCCTGAACAGATCGCTGGAATTGGCATAACGAATCAACGGGAGACGACTGTGGTATGGGATAAGGAAACAGGTCAGCCGATTCATCATGCCATCGTCTGGCAATCCCGGCAGACTAGCGAAATTTGTACGCAATTGAAGGGTGAAGGCCTCGATGACTTATTTTTGCAGAAAACCGGATTATTGATTGATGCATATTTTTCCGGAACGAAGGTGAAATGGATTCTCGACCATGTAGATGGGGCACGGGAAAAGGCTGAAAACGGAGACTTATTGTTTGGTACGATCGATACGTGGCTGATATGGAAACTTTCGGGTGGTAAATCACATGTAACCGATTATTCGAATGCCTCAAGGACGCTGATGTATAACATTCATGACCTGAAGTGGGACGAAGAGTTGCTGGAAATCCTGCAGGTTCCGCGGTCGATGCTTCCGGATGTTCGTTCTTCATCGGAGGTATACGGGGAAACAGCGCCACACCATTTCTTTGGGCACGAAATCCCGATTGCCGGAGCAGCGGGAGATCAACAGGCCGCATTGTTCGGCCAAGAATGCTTTGAAAAAGGAATGGCTAAGAATACGTATGGCACCGGATGCTTCATGCTGATGAACACAGGAGAAAAGGCAGTGAAATCAGAGCATGGCCTGTTGACCACGATTGCATGGGGGCTGAATGGAAAAGTCGAATATGCCTTGGAAGGAAGTATTTTTGTCGCAGGTTCGGCCATACAATGGTTAAGGGATGGACTGAAACTCTTGCATGATCCGAAAGACAGTGAAAAGTATGCTTTGCGGGTCACTTCAGCCGATGGTGTCTATGTAGTTCCCGCATTTGTTGGATTAGGCACCCCTTATTGGGATAGTGATGTCAGGGGAGCTGTATTCGGACTGACAAGGGGGACATCGAAGGAGCATTTCGTCCGGGCAACATTGGAAGCATTGGCCTACCAGACAAAAGATGTCCTTAGCGCCATGGAAGTCGATTCAGGGATTAACCTAAAGGCATTGAGGGTTGATGGCGGGGTTGTCAAAAACAACTTCTTGATGGAATTCCAAAGCGGCCTCCTGAATGTACCAGTCGAAAGACCCGTTATTAGTGAAACGACAGCGTTAGGAGCGGCGTATTTGGCGGGGCTCGCTGTCGGATATTGGGAAAGTCAGGAAGAGATTTCAAAGCTATGGGCAGTCGATAAGAAATTCGAACCCGAGATGGAAGAACAGGAACGGAAGGATTTATATAATGGCTGGAAAAAGGCAGTTCAGGCGGCAAGGGTTTTTAAATAGAGTAAGTAAGGGTATTAATAGGGGAGAGATGAATATAGAGCGTACAAAATTAAAAAAGGGGTGGTAATATGTTAGTTAAGGATTTCATGATAAGGGAAGTCTTTGTAGCCCGTCCTGATTTTACATTAAAGGAAATTCTGCGGATCTTGATCGAAAATAAAGTGGGCGGGGTCCCCGTTGTGGATGAACATGATAAGCTATTGGGAATGGTGACGGACGGGGATATCCTACGTTACTTGACACCTGCAGAGGAAGCCATCATGGGGTATTTCACCTACATTACGGTTCTTCCCGGTGAAGAATTGGATGAAAAGGTTACATCCAAAATGAATGATAAAGTCTCACAAATCATTAAAAATAAAAGGATTACAAAGCTATCTCCCGAAGATCCGCTAGATGAATTGATAAAGGTCCTTTCCAAGCATCATTTCAAGAAAATCCCCGTCGTGGACAAAAATGATAAAGTCGTCGGCATCATCAGCAGGGGAGATGCCCTTAGGGCCCTTTATAAGGAATTCGTTCAAAAGCTGGAATAAATGGGCATCATAAAAAGGCCTGCTCGTAATCGAGCAGGC
The DNA here is from genome assembly GCF_056279465.1 of Peribacillus sp. TE19612. Classification (NCBI taxonomy): domain Bacteria; kingdom Bacillati; phylum Bacillota; class Bacilli; order Caryophanales; family Bacillaceae; genus Peribacillus; species Peribacillus sp. TE19612. The sequence goes on from NZ_JBWCCL010000003.1 coordinate 313,813, forward strand.
CTTTTTTGTATTCATCATTGAGTGCTTTCTACTGCTTTATCTGCACCAGATTCACCTTTTGCTCTTTTTTCCTTCAATTTAAAGTAGGCGTCCATTACGTCCCGCCCGATCCTTTTGTTAATATCATCAGAGGGCTTGCCTTGATACACCCATGGCACGACGACAGAGAATGCCACTTCCGGATTATTGTGAGGTGCATAACCTACAAGCGTCAAATTGATAGTCGGGACTGGAGCGCTATATTGATTTCTCCGCGGTCCGTCGTAAAAGGCCTCGGCAGTACCCGTTTTTGCTGCCGCACGGTAAGACTTCCCGCCGAAATATTTATATGCCGTCCCGCCTGGCTCCTGGGCAACCTGCCTGAATCCTTCCTGGACACGCTGCATCCAAACGTCTTTCCCGCCTAAATCGTTTAACACTTTGGGACTCATTGTTTTAAAGACGCTGCCCAATTCATTGTGTTCGTTGGATGGATTCCTGATTTCCCTGACCATATGGGGCTCAAGCCTTTTTCCGCCATTTGCAATCGTCGAAACATACTGTGCCAATTGCATAGGGGTATATGTATCATACTGCCCGATCGATAAATCCAGCAGCAATCCGTCTGTTGACATATCGACTCCTTTAAACCCTACGGATTCATTTGGCAGGTCGATGCCGGTACGGACACCCAAGCCAAATTGGGCATAATGATTCCGCATGATGGAATAAGCTTCCCGGTTGATTCCTAACGGCCGGTTAGGGATATAATGACCGCCGGCAATTTTGATTGCCGTCATGAACATATAGACATTCGATGATTTCTTTAACGCGGAGACATCGGTTACATAACCCAAATCACTATAAGATCCTTTCTTAGGAGCCCCTGCTAAAAGGAGTTTCCTGTCAAAAAAAGCTGACCCTGGTGCGATGGCTCCTGTCTGAAAGCCTGTGTAGACAGTGGCACCTTTAACAGATGATCCCATCGTATACGAGGTCGTAATGTTTCCAAGGGCAAAATCGTTCATTTCGGTCAAGCCTGTTTTACTGTTACGGCCGTATTGCCTGCCGGCCATCGTAAGCACCTCGCCTGTATTCGGGTCCATTAAAACGACGAAGGCACGATCCAATAAGTAGGTATTTCCCTTAGCCTTGGTTTTGCGCAATTCGTTCTCGATGATTTTTTCAACCTGCTGCTGCAGCTCCATATCAATTGTAAGGACCAAGTCTTTTCCGCTTTGCCCTTCAGTGAGGGTATTCGTTTTGATGACTTCCCCTTTGCTCAGCACATTTTCAATCCGCGTCTTTTGACCGCGCAGGACATCTTCATATTGTTTTTCAATATAACTTTTTCCGACCCGGTCATTCCTGGTATAGTCGCGTGCCAGATAATAGTCAATATTTTCATTGGGAATGCCTTCTTCGGAAGAAGAGACCTTGCCAAGAACCGAGCGGAGGGTCTCATCATACTTATAGGTCCTTTCCCAATCCGTCGTTACATCCACGCCTGGCATTTCATCCAAATGTTCACTGACCCTGGCGAATTCCTTAGTGGAGACATCTTTATTCTTTACAATCGAAGGTGCGAGGGCATAGCCGCTATTGAATTCCCGGAAGATGGCGATCACTTCCAATTCATCCTTGGTGAATTCTTTGATATCCTCATCGGTTACCCGTTCCATTTGAAGTTTGTATAAATCTTTTTGCTCCAGTTTCTTTTCGATTACCTTCTTCTTCTCGGCCTTGGTGATCAAGGCTTCGGCTTCTTTCGGATGCTTTAAAATCCAAAAATCCTTTTTATCCGGAAGGGTTACCTTTTTGGTATCTTTTTCTATCAAGGTGGCAAGGACCTCTGCCGTCTTCACCATATCGGCCGTTTTGGTATTCGGGTATTTCGTATAGGTGATGGCATTACGCGGCTCATTATCAACGACCGGATTCAAGTTCCGGTCATACATCTTGCCCCGGGGAACAGGGGTATTGGCCACATCGTTTTCCGTTCGGTCGACTTCGCGAAGGTAATCATCGCCATACACGATTTGGACGATGCCAAGCCGGATTATTAAGCTTGAAAATAAAATGAATATTAAAAAGAACATGAAGTTCAGTCGGAAAGGAATTGGGGTTTTTTTCTTTTTTTCTTTGGCCATCATTAACATTCCTTTCTAGTAAAAGTAAAAAATAAGAAAATTCCTATCTCCAATGATATATAAAATTAACTTATTTTTCTATGCTTTATCCGTAAATTTATCTATATTTCCAAAAGAATGTTCTGAAGTTATATAATTCCTAGTAATCTTATAATTGGGAAAATTGATATAAATATATAGGCTAATGAAGCCGAAGGGGTTTTAATAGATAAAATGGGGCGTACCGGTACAAAGGCAATCATTAGTAGGGATGCGTGTTTGGGGCGCTCATTAAAAAAAGGGGAACATAAACAAGGTGATTGGAAAGAAGTCTTGTACATGAACGATTAATGACTATAACCCTTAAATTCACAACAATGACTTAAGTACCATGATAAACATTAATTTGCTTCATATTTCCTAACGGGAGTTTGAGTCGTGACACTGATAATCTCTTTGAAATATCCGCATAGCTCAAGCCATTTTTCAGGGTAAATATAGTTGAAACGTTCAATGGTTTCTAGGGAGTGAAGCACAAGGCAATCGATTTGCCCCGTTTTTTTACTTTGTAAATTGGATAGAAGCTCATGCGGGATGGTGTAATAAGGGTGGATTTGATACGGATTGAGTATGACCGGGGAAATATTATTCTCTTCCATATACTTGTCCGACACGATCTTTTGGATTGCCAAGCTTTCATCCGTATGTAAATCCCCAATCTTGTGATTTGGATTCAATAGTACAATGCCTCTCATTTGATTCACCCATTCTTTTTGCTAACCATTCTTGCCAAATGGGGGATGGGATATTCAAAGTAAGAGGCATCATGCTAGAAAATGGCTTTCATTTCGTTAAGGGTTTTGAGCTGCTTGACATTTTCTAGCACCTCGTTGGTCAGGTCCTCCTTTTTAATGATCGGTAAACTTCGTAAATCTTCCATATAGCTTTCATTCGTGAACCAATCAAAGGAATGTGGAGGAAAGAATAGTTGATCTTTCCATGCATCATGAAGAGTGGGACTGAAGATTTTATCAACTTTTGACGTGGATCCATCAGAGGTATATATGCTTGCCCAGTAATCCTCCCTGGAACCCGTGTGGGGAATCTCTTTTGTAAAATGGCCAACACCGCGAAAAACCACCGGATGCTGAAAAAGAAGCCCATATAATAATTTCCCCGTTGCAATGCGCTGTTTCGGGTCGGCAAAGCGTTCGACGGTAAGTCCTGTCAAGGAATGAAGTCCTTTTTGCTTGTTTGCATAAGGAAAGATCACTTTCATGAAGCCTAAGTATTCCTGAAGCTGAAAATCAAGCCTGCGGAGGATTTCACCATGACGGGTGCGTTTTAATATCCTTTCCTGAAGCATTCTTTGTTCATTAATGATAAGGGCCGTTGTCAAAAGGGGTGAATGGGGCTCTTCGATGAAACATTCCCAAATCGGGGCCATGAATCTTGAAATGCGGAATACTGGTAAATACCTTCTTAGCGGAAGTTCTTTTTGTTTAGAATGTTCATATAAAAGAAGCTGGGGGAAGGCATCTGCAAATATGGCTGAATTGGCACGCTCAAGGAAAAGGAAAAATTTCTGCCGTTCCGCTCTGTCAAGGAGATGGGTCATGTTTGAACTTTTCAAGTCAGTCATATGGTATCCGCCATTCCTCGAAACCATATGTGCTAAAAAGGCCCAGTGGATCTCTGGATTTCGATTGTAAAAGGCAAGATAGGCTTGTGTTCTTGTGATATTGTTCCGGTTCAAGGCAGCCGTTTCGGTTCGAATGCTTTTTATCAGAGCGGCTTCCTCGGGGAAAAAAGCTTTTGACTCATCAACAGGCTGAAAGAGCTCTTTTTGTAAACGGGATTTTAGTGTGTCATATCTTTCTGCATCGATGATCGGTTTTGTTTTGGCAGGGTGTTTACCCAACAGCTTTTGCAAATATTGGGAAAGCATACATTTCACCACGAATGTTTTTCGATCATTATATGCAGGGCCATCAAGAAAGGGGCGTTGCATTTGCAACGGCCCCAAGGTGATGTCATCTTTTTTTCTTCTTTTCCCGGTACAATAAAATATAATAAACTATCCAGAAAAGAAACACAGGAATGAAGGATAAAAATCTATATTGGACCGGTACGGCAAATAAGATGAAAATGGCTGATAATAAAAAGGGAACCGCCAGGAGTATATATTTTCTCCATTGCATATGCTGAACCTCCTTAGGTTGCGTCATTCTTATTAGAATAAAGGATTATCCATCAATAATCTAGAAAAGTCTCAATTGACAAAAATATGCAATCGTAGTAATCTTTAAAAACAAGTTAAAAATTACCATTAATCAATGGAAAAGGAGGCGAACGTCATGACTAAATCAGTTAAGCACAGTGATGTCACAATTGAATATCATACGTCCGCCTGCCCTGAGACCTTGTCTTTCCAGACATAGGATTCCTCGTTTCCATTCATGATTTTAAAGCGCAGGTTGTGGAATTTTCGCGGCCTGCGCTTTTATATGTTATTACGCATCTAAAAAAGCTTCCGCTAATTGGCGGGGGCTTTTTGGCATTTTGGATCCAGGTGCATTAGCACCCTTTCCATATAAAGGATAGGAGGAACTATAAATGAGACAAAAAACATTGGAAATCTTATTGCAGCCGGGAGATCCAGAAAGCGGTTAGCGAGTGAAAGGTTTGACCAAAAGGGAGGGGAATTCATGTTTGCGATTTTTAAAAAGCTGTCCTGGTTCTTTAAAGAACAGTGGCAGCGTTACACCTTGGCGATTTTATTTCTATGTCTAGTGAATATCTTGGAGGTTATCCCGCCAAAACTTGTCGGGAATGCCATCGATGATATGAACAATGGCAGCATGACGCAGGAAGGGGTCATGAAATACGTTATTTATTTGCTCATGGTACTGATCGGCAGTTACCTATTTGGTTACTTATGGAGTTATCTGTTATTCGGCGGCGGAAACTTGGTCGAACGGAAACTAAGGTCAGGGTTTATGGGACATTTGCTGAAAATGACGCCGAGTTTTTATGAAAAGAACCGTACAGGAGATTTAATGGCAAGGGCAACCAATGATTTAAAGGCCATATCCCTCACAGCTGGTTTCGGGATATTGACCCTCGTTGACGCGGTGCTGTTCACCATCACGGTAGTGGTCATGATGGGAGCCACGATCAGCTGGCAGTTAACGATTGCGGCGGTGCTGCCGCTTCCGATCATGGCAGTGCTAATGCAAATTTACGTGAAGAAAATTTACAAACGTTTTACGGATGCACAAGCAGCCTTTGGCACTTTAAATGACAAGGTCCTGGAATCCATTTCCGGTGTCCGTGTTATCCGTGCCTATGTCCAGGAACGGGAAGATGAAAAGCGATTTGAGGAAATGACCGAGGATGTATATCGCAAAAACCTAGCCGTGGCAAGGATCGACGCCCTCTTTGATCCGACGATCAGCATTATCATTGGCATCAGTTATTTAATCGGGTTGGGCTATGGGGCTTATCTTGTGTTTCAACAGGCCATAACGCTTGGCGGACTTGTTTCGTTCAATGTGTACCTAGGCATGTTAATCTGGCCGATGATCGCGGTGGGTGAACTGATCAATGTCATGCAAAGGGGAAATGCTTCGCTAGACCGTGTTCAGGATACCCTTTCGTATGAAGCGGATGTGAAGAATTCAATGAGGCTGGAGAGTATTACGAACCCGGGGAATATCCAATTCAATTCAGTGCATTTTACATACCCTTCCTCAACGGTTGTGAATCTATCCGATATTTCCGTTCAGCTTGAGCGCGGTCAAACATTGGGGATAGTAGGGAAAACAGGTAGTGGAAAAACGACATTCGTGAAGCAATTGCTGCGGGAATATCCTTTAGGAACAGGTGAAATCGCTTTTGCAGGCAAGCCGCTGGAGCAACTGCACCTTGAAGATATCCGTGAATGGATCGGATATGTTCCACAGGACCATCTTTTATTCTCGAAGACTGTTAGGGAAAATATCTTATTCGGTAAAATGGATGCAACGGAAGCTGAACTGGCTGAAGCCATCCGGCTTGCGGATTTTGAGAAGGACTTAATGATGCTGCCAAACCGTCTAGAGACACTCGTCGGTGAGAAGGGTGTCGCTCTGTCCGGTGGGCAGAAGCAGAGGATCTCGATTGCCAGGGCATTAATCAAAAATCCGGAAATCCTTATATTGGATGATTCCTTATCCGCTGTCGATGCAAAAACGGAAACGACGATCATCGAAAATATCCAAAATGAACGGGCAGGGAAAACGACCATCATCACAACCCACCGCTTATCAGCCGTTCAGCACGCGGACAGGATTATCGTATTGGACAGCGGAAAGATCATCGAAGAGGGGACTCATGCGGATTTACTGCTGAATGATGGCTGGTATAGGGAGCAATATGAACGACAGCAGGTTGACGAAGGGACGGAGGTGAAGGCATGAAGGTCGTAAAGAAACTTTTTAATTATGCTGCCCTTTATAAAAAATTGATCATTGGCGCCCTGATCATGCTTGCTCTTTCGGTAGCGGCCGATTTAACGGGTCCTTTCGTTGCCAAGAAAATCATCGATTCACATATACTTGGCATCGAATCTTCCTGGTATGAAGCAGGTAAAGGAAAAGATGCAGTTAAGTATGATGGAAATTGGTATAAACGGGCTGATTACTTTGCAAAAGGTGAGAAGAAAGGCAGGGAAGTCCATGTTCTGCAGGTTGGCAATCAATTTGTCTTCGTAGATGAAGCTGTCCCTATCGATGGGGGCAGAACCTTGGAGAACCAATCATTGATCATCAAGAAAGACGGGAAAGAGCAACGTGCGCAAGCAGTGAAATTGACGAGTCAGGAAGTGATGGGATTTTATCAACCGGAAATCCCGCGGATCATTAAGCTTGTGGCTTTTTATTTCAGCCTTGTCATCCTTTCCTCCATTTTTCAATATGGCCAGAGTTTTTATTTACAGAAAGCGGCGAACCGAATCATACAGAAGATGCGAAATGATATATTTAGGCATATTTCCCGTATGCCGATACGTTATTTCGATAATATGCCAGCGGGTAAAGTTGTAGCCAGGGTCACTAATGATACGGAAGCTATCCGGGAATTATATGTAACCGTGCTCGCCAACTTCTTCTCGAGTACCATTAATATTTTCGGCGTTCTAATTGCTTTGTTTATTCTGGATTCACGAGTCGGTACCATTGGCCTTCTGCTTATTCCGATCATCGTTATCTGGACGATGGTATACCGTAAATTCGCCTCGAAATATAATCACATCATTCGGGAACGGGTCAGCGATATTAATGGAATGATCAATGAATCCATTTCTGGTATGAGCATCATTCAGGCATTTGGACGTGAAAAGGAGACGAAGCAATCTTTTGAAAATCTGAACCGGGAGCATTTTTCCTATCAAAATAAAATGCTCCATTTGAACTCGTTGACGGGTGGAAACTTGATTGGCGTCATTAAGGTTTTGGCGCTGATGGCCTTCGTCTGGTATTTCGGCGGTATTTCCCTTACAGCGGGTTCGGCCATTTCCTTAGGGATGATGTATGCAATTGTTGATTTGATCAGCCGCCTGCTACATCCGCTTCACGGAATCGTCAATCAGTTCGCTAATCTTGAACAGGCGCTTGTTGCAGGGGAGAGGACGTTCAGCTTATTGGATGAGAAGGGATTGGCAGTCAGCGATGAAAACATATCCAGATACAAAGGAAACGTACAATTCGAAAATGTTTCTTTTGGTTATAAGGATAAAGAATATGTGTTAAGGGACATTTCCTTCTCCGCTAAACAGGGGGAAACGGTCGCTTTAGTTGGCCACACCGGTTCAGGAAAAAGCTCCATAATGAATTTATTGTTCCGCTTTTATGACAGCAGTGAAGGACAGATCAAAATCGATGGCAGAAATATATTGGATATCCCCCATCAGACGCTTAGGGAGCATATGGGGATCGTCCTTCAGGACCCCTATTTATTTACTGGCACCATCGCCTCCAATATCAGTCTCAATCATAAAGGCATCACAAGGGAAATGGTTGAAAAAGCATTAAGAGATGTCGGGGGGGACAAAGTGCTGAAGCATCTTCCTTTAGGGCTTGACGAACCCGTGATCGAAAAAGGCGGAACGCTGTCTTCCGGACAGCGTCAGCTAATCTCTTTTGCCCGTGCCCTTGCATTCAATCCGGCCATATTGATCTTGGATGAAGCGACAGCAAGCATCGACACCGAAACCGAGGCAATTATCCAGGAGGGAATGGAAGTGCTGAAAAAAGGGAGAACGACCTTCATCATAGCACATAGGCTTTCCACGATAAAAAATGCCGACCAAATTCTTGTACTGGAAAAAGGGCGGATTGCTGAGCAAGGTACACATGAGGAATTAATGGAACTGAAAGGGAAGTACTATCAAATGTATGAACTGCAGGCAGGTCCGCATAAAGGCATGGCTGGCTGAACACAATTGAATAAGGGTGGATCATCTAGATTAAACTATAATGAAGGTACCGACTTTTGGTACCTTCAAGCATAATGATTGATAATAGTAATCATTACGTTTAATATATACCTATACTGACGATGAGGTGATAATAGTGAAACAAGAAATTCATCCCGATTATCAACAAGTGGTATTCATGGATACCAACAGTGGGTATAAATTTTTGACAGGCTCCACTAAGACGTCCAATGAAACGATCGTTTGGGAAGACGGCCAAACATATCCCTTATTAAAAGTGGAAATCAGCTCGGATACGCACCCTTATTATACAGGAAAGCAGAAGTTTGCTGAAAAAGGCGGACGGGTGGATCGCTTCCTGGATAAATATAATATGAAGAAATGAGAGTCAGGCCATCGGGAAATCGATGGTCTTCTTTTATTGATGGAATAAAAAAAGGTGCCCATAAAATATGAGGCACCCACTACTTTAAAATCATTTTGCAGCAATTGCTTCCCCTTTGGCAATATTGACGAGGGCAGCTTCGAAGTCCTTGATTAAATCGTCCGGATTTTCCAGTCCGACAGAGAGGCGGAGCAAGCTATTCGTGATGCCTCGCTTTTCCCTTTCATCAGCAGGCATGGCCGCATGGGACATTTTGGCCGGGTAGGATAATATGGATTCTACCGCTCCCAGGCTTACGGCAAAAACAGGGAGCTCGACAGTGTTCACGAAGGAACGGAAGATTTCCTCACTTTCCAATTCAAATGAAAGGACCGCCCCCGCTCCGAGTGACTGGCCTTTCTGGATGGCGTGCTGTGGATGATCGGCTAGGCCGGGATAATACACTTTTTTCACCAAGGGCTGCTCCTTTAAGTAGGCTGCAATCTTTTCTGCCCCTTTTTGTGAATGTTCCATTCTAACTGACAAGGTTTTCAAGCCTCTCATTACGAGCCACGCATCCTGGACACCAAGGACCGCTCCAAAGGAGTTTTGAAGCGAACCGAGTCTTGCCGCCAATTCCGGATCTTTAACGACCGCAAGCCCAGCTACCACATCACTATGGCCGGATAAAAACTTCGTCGCGCTATGAAGGACAACATCAGCGCCCAGATTCAGCGGTTTTTGCAATGCGGGCGTCAAGAATGTATTATCAACAAAACTTAAGGCACCGGCTTTTTTTGCGATATCACATACAGCTTGAATATCGGTCACTTTAAGTAACGGATTTGAAGGCGTTTCAATGTATATGGCCCTGGTATTTGGCTGAACCGCCGCTTTGACACTTTCAAGGTCCGTCATGTCAACGAAGGTATGCTCAATATTGAAACGGTTCAATACGCTTGTGACCATCCTGAACGTTCCGCCATACACATCTTCGGAAATGACGATATGGTCTCCGGCAGACAATAGGAGGAAGGCTGTTGAAATGGCAGCCATACCTGATGAAAAGGCAAAGCCGTGAGTGCCTTCCTCTAGATCGGCAATGATATCTTCAAGTGCCTCGCGAGTTGGGTTCCCGCTTCTGCTGTAGTCATATTTGCCGAATTGATCGATATCGGATTGATGGAAAGTCGATGCATGCTGAATGGGGACGCTCACACCGCCCGTTACCGGATCGAATTTATGTTGATTATGAAGTAATTTCGTTTCAAAGCTAAAATCATGATCTGTCATCGTAGTGCCTCCCTTTTTACATGTGCGAATGCTTGCTGCAAGTCACCAATCAAATCGTCGCTATCTTCTATGCCAACGGAGAAGCGGAGCAATCGATTACAAACCCCGTTTGCCGTTCTGACTTCAAGCGGTATATCGGCATGTGTTTGTGTGGCAGGATAGGTGATGAAGCTTTCGACCCCTCCAAGGCTTTCTGCAAAGGAAATTAATGAGAGCGATTGTAAAAATGGGTTGACCGCCGCTTCATCAATGATGCGGAAAGAAATCATGCCGCCTCGGCCTGGATACAATACGTCCGTAACACAATCATGCTCCGATAAGTAATCTACAAGTATCTTGGCATTCTTTTCATGCCGCTCCATCCGCAATGCCAGGGTTTTCATTCCGCGCATCAACAGCCAAGAATCAAATGGGCTCAAGACAGCTCCAGTGCCATTATGATGGAAGGCAAGTGCATCACATAATTCAGCGCCGCTAGCAACGATCAGTCCGGCGAGCACATCATTATGACCACCGAGATACTTGGTTGCACTGTGAATCACAATATCCGCTCCAAGCAAGATGGGTTGTTGAATAAGAGGCGTGTAAAAAGTGTTATCAACGATTAGCAATAAATTATATCGTTTAGCCAATGCGGCAACGGCGCTAATATCCGTTTGCTGCATAAGAGGGTTAGTGGGAGTTTCGATGAAGATGGCTTTCGTGTGAGGAGTGATGGCTTTTTCGATATCCTCCAAACAACAAGTGTTTACATAGTCACACTGCAATCCCCATTTTTTAAAACCTTGTTCTAACAGCCGATATGTACCGCCATAAAGATCTTCACTGACAATCCACGCATCACCAGATTTAAAAAGGGCGAGTATAGTGGAGATGGCGGCCATTCCTGAACTGCAGGCATAGCCTTGGTCTCCTTTTTCCAGATCGGCGATGGATCGCTCCAATAGCTGGCGGGTAGGGTTACCTGTCCTTGTGTAGTCGAATCCCGTCGATTGACCGATTCCTTCGTGGCGAAAAGCTGTTGAAAAGTATACCGGCGGATTGACTGTTCCTGTCGCCGTTTCACTGCGATTTCCTAATTGAGCAAGATATGTTTCAGGTTTATACATGGTTTTCACTGCTCCTTTGAGTTAAATAAAATAAAAAAAAGTCTTCTTTAAGAAGAAGACTTTGATTAAGTAGTGACGAGTCATTCTTCTTATCTTCCAAGTTCATAAACTTGTGGAATTAGCACCTTTTCATTGGTTTGAAACAAATGAAGGTTGCTGAGGTGTCATCGGGCCATTCCCTCTACCTCTCTCGATAAGAGTTTAGATTATTCAATTTCTTTTGAATTTACTATATATACAAAATACTGTCAAGGACATTTTGGGAGTGATGATGTGTTGGTGTTCATGGCCAGGTCAATTGAAGCCTAGCGGTGCCTACACTTTATGTGTCAAAAAAGAATATCCAAATTTTCATCTAAATATGAATGGCCTAGGATTTTTCAGAAATATGGAAAGGGTCAGCGGGATATTTTTGCTTTAAAATAATAAAGTTTGTACAATGTATGGAGAGAAAGAATAATACGACATTATTCATTTCATATGCAAAATTTCTTCAATGAATAGTGCAAACTTAGGAGGAGAACACATGGAATACAGAATCGAACGAGATACGATGGGTGAAGTGAAAGTTCCTGCTGATAAATATTGGGGAGCACAAACTGAGAGAAGCCGTAACAATTTCAAAATCGGTAACGAAAAAATGCCGATTGAATTGGTTCGTGCATTTGCATACGTTAAACAAGCTGCTGCAAAGGTGAACTATGATCTTGGTGATCTTTCCGAAGTTAAAAAGAACGCCATCGTCAAGATTTGCGGCGAAATCCTTGAAGGTACGCTTGATGAACATTTCCCGCTTGTAGTTTGGCAAACGGGAAGCGGTACGCAAAGTAATATGAATGTGAATGAAGTGGTCGCTAACAAAGGGAATGAATGGTTAAAAGAAAATGGTGAATCGGAAATCCTTCACCCGAATGATGATGTTAACAAGGCACAAAGCTCAAATGATACTTTCCCGACTGCCATGCATATTGCAGCCTTTATGGAAGTCGCTGAAAAATTGGTTCCTGCCATCAAAGCACTTCGTGATACATTCGATACAAAAGAAAAAGAATTTTGGGATGTCGTGAAAATCGGCCGGACACATCTTCAAGATGCTACACCCTTAACATTAGGACAAGAAATTTCCGGTTGGAAAGCGATGCTCGATAAAGATTTGGCGATGATTGAGGAAAGCAGCCAAAAACTATTGAACCTTGCTCTAGGCGGAACGGCTGTAGGAACCGGAATCAATACAAATAAAGAATTCCCGGGACTTTCTGCCAAACAAATTGCAGCGGATACAGGATATCCTTTTGTCACATCTGATAATAAGTTCCATGCATTGACTAGCCATAACGAAATCGTCTACGCACACGGTGCTTTGAAAGCATTGGCGGCGGATTTAATGAAAATTGCGAACGATGTCAGATGGCTTGCAAGTGGACCGAGAAGCGGAATCGGAGAAATTGCCATTCCTGAAAACGAGCCGGGCAGCTCCATCATGCCAGGTAAAGTCAATCCGACCCAAAGCGAAGCGCTTACCATGATTGCGACACAAATCGTGGGTAACGATGCTACAATTGGCTTTGCAGCAAGCCAAGGTAACTTTGAATTGAATGTATTCAAACCAGTCATCATCTATAACTTCCTGCAAACGGTCAAATTATTGACGGAAGGCATTCATTCCTTCAACGATAATTGTGCGGTTGGCATCACTGCAAATGAAGATAAGATTAAAGAAAATGTAGAGCGTTCCCTTATGCTGGTAACAGCATTGAACCCGCATATCGGTTATGAAAAAGCAGCCAAGATTGCCAAAACTGCCTTCAAGGACAACTCCACGTTAAAAGAAGCGGCATTGAAACTGGAGTTCCTGACGGAAGATGAATTCAAAGCATGGGTCGATCCTGCTAACATGGTTAATAAATAATTGGATGGAAGTACCCTCCCTCTAGCATTAGGGAGGGTGTTTCCATGTGTTAAAATACTGGAATCGACAAATACTGAAATCATAAGTATCTGGAACAGGAGGAAAAACAATGTCTATATGCCCGCTTTGCAACGGTCTAAGAAAAATTCATGTGGATTGCCCGGAATGCGGCAGTGAACTTGAGGATAAAGGGAAATTCATGGATTATGCTGATGATTACAGTGCTTATATGGATATCGACATACTTAAAGAAAACGACGGATACCCTCAATCCCTTCAAAAAGGGCAATGCCCCCATCTCATGAAATGCCCTGAATGCGGACATGATGAAGTGGTATTGGTCCAGGAATGAATCGCCCTTTATTTTAACGTAAAAAGACCCATAATGAATGGGTCTTTTCATGTTTAATTGGCAGATAACTTCATGCTTTCCTGCATCTGTTCATCCTCTTCAACTAAAATGCGATGTTCGGTCCCTTTATCAAAAAAGTGCGCTTTATTCATGTCGAGGGCAAGTTCGATCTTTTCGCCTGCCTGGATAATGTTATTGGCATCGACCCTTGCAACGAAGTCCTGCCCCTCTAAAGTTGAGTAGAGCATGATCTCCGCGCCCATGAGTTCGGCTACATCAATTTGGGTCGTGAATGTAGTGTTAGGGGACTCCGTGAAATAAGCTCCTTCATTATGGAAATCTTCCGGACGGATGCCAAGGATTACTTCTTTTCCGACATATCCTTGATCACGTAGCATTTTCATCTTAAATTCAGGTATTTCAAGCGTTTGTTCGCCTATTTTGATTGTGCCTTCTTTTAATGTTCCGGAAAAGAAGTTCATGGCAGGCGATCCGATAAAGCCGCCGACAAACACGTTTATTGGTTTCTCATAAACATCCTTTGGAGCACCGACCTGTTGGATGATACCATCTTTCATTACAACAAGACGTGTCGCCATGGTCATTGCCTCTGTTTGGTCATGTGTGACATATATCGTTGTGGTGTCGAGCCGTTTATGCAGTTTAGCTATTTCCGCGCGCATTTGAACCCGCAGTTTTGCGTCGAGATTGGATAATGGCTCATCCATCAAGAAAACTTTTGCGTCCCTTACAATTGCACGGCCAAGTGCAACACGCTGGCGCTGACCACCTGAAAGCGCTTTAGGTTTCCTGTTTAGCAGCTCTTCAAGTCCGAGAATCCTTGCCGCTTCATTTACTCTTTGCTTGATTTCAGCTTTTGGCGTTTTCCTGAGCTTTAATCCGAATGCCATATTGTCAAATACAGACATATGAGGATATAAGGCATAGTTCTGGAAAACCATCGCAATATCGCGATCTTTAGGGGGGACATCATTGACTCGCTTGCCGTCTATGTATAAATCTCCTTGGGAAATGTCTTCCAGTCCGGCAATCATCCTTAATGTCGTTGATTTACCGCAACCTGAAGGTCCCACAAAAACGATGAATTCCTTATCGGCAACACGAAGGTTGAAGTCTTTAACAGCCGTCACCTTTTTATCATAAATCTTGAATATATGATCTAACACTAACTCTGCCATGAAAAATCCCCCTTTTAAACTCTTAGATTACTTGTACCAATTAGCTATAGTCTAAGCTATAGGTTTTGAAAAAAGTATGGGCATATTGCACAAAAAAGTGCTTACATTGGAAATTAATCATTCAGTAAAAGTATCAAGTATGCAGTAAGGGCATGACGGAAGTTTCTAATATCGAGACCAGTTTTTTCAGAGAATTTATCGATTCGGTATTGTAAGCTGTTCCGATGTATATAAAGCTGTTTGGCGGCAAATGTGGCATTGGAGTTACATTCGATATACGTTTTAACCGTTTTGATAAGCTCAGTATCGTGCTTGGTCTTGCCAAGAATTTCATTGATAAACCAATTTGCATTCTTAAAGGATGGATCATTTATTAATGAGTATGGGATGATGTCTGCCAAATCAGTCACTTTTATATCCGGCAGATGCACCTGTGCCACTTCAAAACACTTTTTCTCCTGAGTCCAGTGATGGCGAAGGTCTTGATCTACAGGGTGAAAGCGCCCGGTGAACATACGGGTCTTTACATAAAAGTCACTTTCAAGTGTGGAAGTAATGGCGATCAGTTCTTTATTTGATAATGGTTCATCCTTGTCGGGTTCAATTAAGACGCCTGACGTTTCATTTTCCCAAATAATAGCTGCGTCAGATGGAACGAAAGCGAGGAAGGCCCCTTCAAAATCGGAGTTGGAAAAATCAGCATGAGTCAACTTGAAATGAAGGAATCGAACATTCTCCCAGCTCGTTAAAGGCAATGGTGCATTCGGTTCGGATAAAAAATTTTTCCATGATGAGCCTGGATGTGCATTGAGGTTATTTGGGTTTATGGAAGGAACAAAAAGCAGTTCCAATAAACGGATTTCTTCTGCTGTGATTTCTGAACGGGGAATACCAAGTATACTTCTGAAGTCTTCGAACCAAACATAATTAGAAATATCATCAGTATCTTTTTTATTGGTAAGAGCGTTCGGGAATTTTTGTATAAGATTTTCAAGCATCGGTTCCACCTTCTTTCTCCCTTTCCATATCATTATAGCGAAAAAGAATAAAGTTCAAAAGATTAGGATATCTTTAGTTTTTCCGAGAAGGGAAAACAAAAGAAAAGTTGCAAGTATTATTAATTTCAGGAAAGGGTATTGCGTATGCTTTATGGAATACCGTTAAAGAGGAGGAGATCTTATGAACATTTTAATATTGGGTGGTACACGGTTTTTAGGCCGATATTTAGCAAAAGCTGCAATAGAGAAGGGGCATGATGTCACACTTTTTAATCGTGGAAATGACCCTTATGTTTTCCCCGAAATAGAACAGTTAAAAGGGGACCGCGACGGGGATCTTGAAATGCTGAAAGGAAGACAGTGGGACGCAGTAATTGATACATCAGGCTTTATCCCTCGAACTGTATCGAAATCTTGCAGGTTGCTTAATCAAGTTAAACATTATACATATATTTCAAGCATCTCGGTTTATAGTGATCCAACCGAACCAGGTATTGATGAAAATGGAGAGGTTCATGCACTAAATGATGATAAAGCAGAAGAAATAACCCGCGGAACGGCTGGACCGATATACGGTGAATATTATGGACCGTTAAAATCATTAAGCGAAAAAGCAGCTGAAAAAGAACTGCCGGGGAAAGTCTTGTCAATTCGTGCCGGGCAAATAGTAGGTCCATATGATTACACTGACCGATTGCCGTACTGGCTTAAAAGAATAGCGGAAGGGGGAGAAGTTTTAGCGCCTGGACGCCCTGGACGTCCAATCCAAATTATCGATGCAAGGGACTTGGCTCAATGGATCATCCAAATGATGGAAAAGGGCATGACAGGTACGTATAATGCCGTTGGACCCGAATACACACTGACTATGGGGCAAATACTTGAAGGCTGCAAAAAGGTAACAAGAAGTAATGCTGCCTTTACATGGGTCTCTGAAAAATTTTTAAATGACAATAAAGTAGAGCCGTGGGGAGAAATGCCTTTATGGATACCGGAAGAATTCCCTTTACCAGGAGGTAAGGAACCTTTGAATGGGTTTTTGGCTGTCGACAACGATCAAGCCATCAATAATGGACTAACATTCCGTCCCCTATCAGAAACTCTCGAAGATATATGGAATTGGGAAAAGGGCCGTCCGGAATCTGCCGATAGAAAAGCAGGCATGCACAGACAACATGAAAGTCATCTTCTTGGATTATGGAAACAGACAGTAGTTTGAGACCTTCTTTTATTATACTGAAGTATTAACGGCACATTATGTATGCTTGGTGGAAAGGATGATTTTATACAATGAGGAATCAAAAAAAGCGATGGGGTCAAAACCCCATCGCTTTTTTAGGAAGGGCTTGCATGGTTTGTAAGGATTTCAAGGTTTTCCATGGCGGATGCCACTTTTTCCTTGTTGATATCAGGGAAGAGAAGATGGATGTCTTCACCTTCTTTGACAGAGTGGGAAGCAATCTGTTGAAGTTCCGCTTTATGTTCAACAGTCAGGCCAATATCAAGCAATGTCATCGGCAAATTAAGCACCTGGTAGATGGGCAGCAATTGTTTGATTTCCGAGAATTTCCCTTCTAGCACAAGCTGGACTAAAATGCCATATGCCACTTTTTCCCCGTGAAGTAAATGATGCGCTTGGGTGATGGAAGTCATGCCATTATGAATGGAGTGGGCACCGGCAACGCGCAAGTACTGGCCGCCAAACCCGCCAACAAGACCACTGGTGATGATGTTCGTTTCAATTACACGCTGCAGCGCATCTGTCCATTTCCCTTTTTCCAAATCAGCTAAGGCTTCCTCGCCATATGTCAATAAAACTTCCTGGCATTGCCTTGCGGCCAAATGGGCCAATTCAATACAAACGGACTTGGTGGCAAGCTTTTCGGCCAGTGCATTGCCCTCGTACCACTTTGCCAATGTATCGCCGATTCCAGCACGTAAATAGTTTATCGGCGAATTAAGAAGAATTCCTGGTTCGATCAATAACATCCAAGTGCCTTTTTCATGAATATCATAACGGACATATGAACCATTATCATCATAAATGACACTCAACGGTGTCCAGGCAGCGCAGGTGGAAGCCAAGGTTGGAATGAGGATGATTTCCTTTTGAAGCGAGTTTCCGGCCGATTTGGCTAGGTCAAGCAACTTACCGCCGCCAATGCCAATTAATGCATCTGCACCATGTTCAAGAGCTGCCTTCTTGACGCGTTCAATTTCCGGGTCACTGCATTCCCCGCCGTATGTGAAAAAGATCGTCTCAATATTTTCTAAGGAAGGAAAAAAGGGTTCAGTAACTTCCCAAGATTTTCGTCCATGAATAACGAGCACTTTACGTATATTCCCTTTACTCAGTTTCACTTCCAGGTTTTCAAGGACATTTGCTTTACAGGCGTAATAAGCGGGGCCGCTGCGGACCTCCAGTAAGGTATTCATATTTGCTCTCCTTAATGAAAGGCCTGTTCCCGGTAAAGGGGAAGCAGGCCTTGATTATTTGATCAATTCATCCAGTCTGGTTTTCCGAATCCGGCAAATTTGTCATCGATCACTTTTTCAAACTGGTCGGATTCCACTACTGATTTAATATCCTTGGCAAATTGAGCGTCTACATCTTTTGTATTCACTGCAACAACGTTTCGATACATATCCGGCATTTTTTCTAAAACTAGGGCATCCTTGAGGTCCATTTTCGCTGCAAGAGCAAAGTTGCCAGGGACCGCCGATAGGTCAACGCTGTCTGTTGCGCGGGGTAACTGAGCAGATTCCAATGGTTTTAGCTGGATGTTTTTTGGATTTTTCGTTACATCCTTTTCAGATACTTTTAAAGGGTCGACATTTGGATCGACTTCAATCAACCCTTCATCCACCAGCACTTTTAGTGCACGTGCCAGGTTAACCGGATCATTGGGCACTGCAAGGGATGTGCCGTCTTTCACTTCTTTCAATGAATTATACTTATTAGAATATATGCCCATTGGCGCTGTTGGAACTATGATAAGGTCGGAAAGCTTTAAATCATTTTCTTTAGCGAAGTTATCCATGTACACTTTATGCTGGAAAAGGTTGGCGTCGATCGAGTTGTTGCCAAGCGACTTATTCGGCTGGATATAGTCGGTGAATTCGACGATCTCTATTTTGTATCCGAGATCTTCCAGACCTGGTTTGATGGCCTCCTTAACCATATCGGCGTACGGCCCGGTAGTCGCCCCGATCTTCAATTCTTTTTTGTCTTCTGTATTTGGGGATGCATCATCGCTCCCGCATGCTGCCAAGCCGAGTGCAAGTGCACAGACTGATAATAACGAAGCTATTTTCTTCATTTGAAATTCCTCCTGAGTAATGAAATGTATTGAGTCATTTAAAAAAATGATTGATCCTATCGCTTGTTAACTATGTATGAAACTTTGTCACCAACCATTTGAATGAGTTGCACAAGGCAGATCAGCACGACGATCGTCGTGATCATGACTGTGTTGTCATATCGGTAATATCCGTACCGGATTGCCAGGTCGCCAATTCCGCCACCGCCGATTGTCCCAGCCATTGCTGAGTAACCGATTAGCGAAATGGTCGTTAATGTCAGTCCTTGAATGATTCCCGGTTTTGCCTCTGGAAGAAGTACATCCTTAATGATCATCCATGGAGTGGCACCTACGGCAATTGCAGCTTCAATCACTCCTCTGTCTATTTCACGTAATGCTGTTTCAACAATCCTTGCAAAAAAAGGGATTGCGGATACGGACAGGGAAACAGAAGCTGCTCTTGGCCCTATCGTCGATCCCGTAAGTAGGTCCGTTAAAGGAAGGAGGGCGACCAAGAGAATGATGAACGGGATTGAACGGACAATATTGACTGCGAAACCGAGAGATCGATTCACGATGCCATTTTCAAAAAATAAATTCCTGGTTGTTGTAAATAGCAATACTCCAAGCGGTAAACCGATCAGCAGGGCTACTGCAAGAGAAACGCCGACCATATAAATCGTTTCAAGAAAGGCTTTATTAAGATCAGGTAAAATATTGACGATGGGATTAAGCAGTGACATGTTTTAACACCTCCACAGAACTGGAACGATTTTTTATATATTCCAATGCCGAATGAATTTGGACGGCATCGCCAATTAACTCGATGATTAAAATGCCTAAAGGAACATCCTGGATATACTCAATTTTACCGTGTAAAATATTCCCCTTTACTGCATGGGATTGGAGAGTATCCGAAAGAATCGACTCACCGGCGGTTTGCCCTTCGAATTGAATCTTAATAATCGTCCCTTCACTTTCATCAATCAAGTGCGAAGGGAGTTCGAAATCCAGTACACTGCTAATGAATTGCTTCGTTAATTCCTGTTTGGGCTGTGAAAATATTTCATAAACGGGTCCTTCTTCAATTACCCGGCCATCCTGCATCACGGCGACTCGGTGGCATAGTTCTTTGACCACTTCCATTTCATGTGTAATCAACACGATGGTGATACCAAGCTCACTGCTTATCTTTTTCAATAACTGTAAAATCGCTTTTGTAGTTGTTGGATCAAGGGCTGAAGTCGCTTCATCACATAATAGTACAGTGGGTTCATTTGCTAACGCGCGAGCTATGCCGACCCGTTGCTTCTGTCCACCGCTAAGCTGTGCAGGATAGACATCTTTCTTATCGCTGAGCCCTACGATTTCCAACAATTCCAATACACGTAACTTAGTCGCGTCCTTCGATCGATGCGCGGCCCTTAAGGCGAAAGCGACATTTTCATAAACGGTTTTTGAACTGACCAGGGAAAAGTGCTGGAATATCATTCCGATTTTTTGGCGTTGTTTACGAAGCTCTTTGCTAGATAAAGAGGTTAAATCAATGCCGTCGATAATGATATTTCCACCTGTCGGACGTTCAAGCAAATTCAAGCAGCGGAGTAATGAGCTTTTTCCAGCTCCGCTGTAGCCGACAATTCCATATATTTCACCAGTTTGAATGGTCAAAGATACGTTATCCACTCCGATAACTCGGTTTTTCTTCGAGACGTATTCCTTTCGGATTGAACGGATTTCAATCATGAGCTTTCCCCCTTAAACATTAAAAAAGCTGCCTCTATCATTCAGAAAGAGGCAGCGAAATCATATCTCGGCTTATCTTTCAGAATGCAATCATTCTGCAGGAATTGGCACCGTTCCCTAAGGGCGGTTGCCGGACATCACAGGGCCTGATCCCTCCGTCACTCTTGATAAGTAAATTATTATTTTAGAATATTTCAAGTTTTATAATATAATCTATATTATTTGTAAAATCCGGCAATGTCAATCGTTTCTTTTATTTTTTTGTCATTAAATCGGGTACGGTCCGTTAAAACGATTCATGGAAAATAGGCTATTATGCAATAATCCAGCATTTTCATCGAGGCTATTTATTCCAATATTTCCTTGTCAAAAAGGTAAAGTGGTACTACATTTATTATAGTAAAGTTAAAAAAAGGAAGGTAAAACTATTTTTGTACAATAATGGGGAGGAAACCGAATGATAGAGATCAAGACGATAAATGATGTGGTTTGCGTGCATGGGACTCCTGGCGGGAACAAGGGGGGGATGAGTGTGTATGTCTTTTTAACGGATGGCCTATTGATAGATACTGGCGCACAGATTTTATTGGAAGAGCTTATTCCATTCTATGAATCCGCAGACTTCGACTCAGTGGCCCTGACTCACTATCATGAAGACCATACGGGGGGCGCTGCCTGGATAAAGGAACATAAAAAGGTTCCTCTTTTCATTCACCCGATGTCGGTTGAGGTTTGTGCAAAGGATGCTGAATATCCTGAATATCGCAAAATTTTCTGGGGAAAGAGAGACGCCTTTAAAGCTGAGCCGCTAGGGAAGGCCATTCATTCCCGTACCCAAACGTGGGAGCCGATTTTTACCCCAGGTCATGCAAAGGACCATATGGTGTATTTGAATCACAATAATGGCGTGCTTTTTTCAGGAGACCTTTTCGTAACCCCAAAAACAAAGCTTGTCTTACGGGAAGAGTCTGTCCCGGTGATCATCGATTCCATAAAAAGATTGCTTCAATATGACTTCGGGGAAGTGTTTTGCTGTCATGCTGGGCATGTTCCTGATGGGAAGGAGATGTTTCGAAAAAAACTGGATTATCTGGAAAACCTCCAAGGGGAAATTTTACGCTTGCATTCTCAAGGGCTGACCGTTCATGAAATCCAGCAGGTCGTTTTACCGAATCGCTATCCCCTTATCGAGATATCCGGGCATGAGTGGGATTCAGAGCATATCATTACATCGATATTAAACGAAAATATTTTAAGTGCGAGGGAGAATGGGACTATTTGAATGCTATCCGTTTAACGGTCTGACTGATATAAAAGAGAGCTCTCCATAAGAGAGCCCACATTATTCATTTATTGACATTGGGATCTGTTTCATCATAAAAATCATGTGCTTCTTCGATGTTCTGAAGGTTAGCGACTTCATACACATTTCCGCCCGCCATTCCTTCATTGATGATACGGTCGATATCCAGGTAAACGGAGTCCTTGCCATCATATTCGGTATCCTTCAAAAATGTCATTTTTTCTTTATCCAAAAGAAATCCCTCCTAGCCTTTTCTTTAGTTTAGGCAAAGGAGTTTTTTTTATTCTGTTTAGCGATTTCATGAATGTAAAGGGGTTTCATTCATATACATGGAAGATCATTAAATCATGTATCATGCTTTTGAGTTTAGTTTCATCTGTTTCGGAAGGCGGATTGGCTGTCCACTCGATGGATCCATCTTTATGATACAAGGCTTTGACTGCCTGCTTGTTGAAATAAAAGGAAATTTTCCATCCTGGCAGATTCTTATGCAATGGTTCCCATTGAAAATGAGTGATCATATGTATTACCTCCATATATACTGTTTCTCATTCGATTATAATGGAAAACGGCAGCTGGAGGTGTTATTTTCTTTTCAGGTTGGGAAAAGTTAATTCAATGAAAAGATTTTTTAAATGCAAAAGCCTGTTTGTTTCAATTTCTTCTTCATCGAATTGCATCGGCTTTGAGTTCACTTCGTATATGAAAAGCGAGCCCGATTCGTCTTCCCCTATATCAATGGAAAACTCTCCGAGAAACCCGATCTTTTTTGAAAGTAACTCTCCGCATTTTTGGGCGATATTCGCTAATTTTAGATCCAGGTTTTTTGATTTAATGTCCTGATAAGGAAAAAGCTTTCCGCCTCGGGGAGTGTGGGTGGTGATTTCCTGGGTTTGCGACATCCTTACCGCTTTGCCGGTCACTTTATAAAAACCTTTTTCATAATGGACGAGAATCCGGTAATCATAACGATGTCCAAAGAGTTTTTTTGGTATGATCGCCTGTTGAGCAAGATAGCTCCTTTTTAATAAATCCCTTTTTTTTGTATCCCAGAAGGAAGCAAAATCAGGGAAGGACTCACTATGCTTTAAGCTATTGAACAATAGGGTATCATCATCATTTTTGATAATGGTATAAATGCCCTTCCCTTGGCTTCCTTTGCATGGCTTAAGGTATATATGCCTGTATGTCTCCAGGAAAGAATCAAGGCAACCGCTGTTTCGTAAGACCATGGTGGGCGGAAGGTGGTTGGTGAGGGATCCATCTTCAGTTAATGCTTCGAACATCACATATTTATCTATAAAACAGGGGTTGAATAGAGTCATTCGGTAATCTTTAAAATGTGTGATAAGATGTTGGAATTCCTCTGACGCCTCATAGCTCCTCCAGGGGATACGGTTATAGACGATGTCAGGGAAGGGCACCTTACATTCAATCCACTTGTTTGAAATGGAGGAAAAAAGATACCCTTTCATCGACGCGGAATGAAGGGCATTTCCTGTGAATACATACGCCAATATTCCATGTTGCAATAAATATAATGATAAGTCCCGAAAAAGGGTCAGGTTTCCACCCAAACCTGATTCTTTTTTGGGATTGGAAACAGTTAAAATTCCGACGGTAAGCATCCGGTTACCCGGAAATATTGTGATTGGAATTAGAGGTTGATTCGAATGGTTCTTTTTATAGCTGATTTCTTCTTCGGCAGAGCCGGCGAAAAGTTCCGCATTCTCATGAGTGTGGTGCCAATTTTCAGTGGGGATATCATAAAAAATGTTCATTGCGGCACTCTGATTGATTTTGTAATCGTCTGTTCCGTAAGATAAATGGCATAATCAAGGCTTAGCTTTCTGGTCAGCAATTCGAAATCCTTGAGTTTTGGATGGGAGAAGATGGAACGTCCAGGCTTGGAATTGGCTTCAAACATCCAAACCTGCCCTTTTTTATCCAATCCAAAATCAAATCCTATTTCTGCGATGATGCCGTCCAAGTTCTTTTCTATACTGTCACTTAAAATCAGTGCGGCTTCCGATAGCTTTCGTTCGACTTCTGTCGCCTCATCGTCATCTCCAAACAGTTCGGCAACCGTTTTGATGACACCCCCGCTTTTAATATGGGTCGTGACGCTGCCGGCGCCGGCAATTTTTGCGGCAATCGCGGTCACCTGCCATTTTCCATTACTGTCCTTGTTCGTATGAACCCGGAAATCCACTGGACGTTTTTCAGATCGAATTAATGGGATGCCCTGCTGCACGATCAGATTCTCGAGCGGGCGGTCGTGAAAAATGTGTTTAACGATGGATTCCAATGTCGAAAACCGTTGCAGTTTATTTTCTTTTGCTTCGTTTGTATAGCGGCAATAGTAAACATTCTCATGCTTATCATAAAGAATTTGGTGAATCCCTAGACCGAGGCTGCCGTGAATGGGCTTTATATAAACTTGCCGGTAATGGGAAAGAAGGGTTTCCACCACGGATATGGATTGAAATGGATACGTTTCCGGCAAATAAGGCAGTGCCCGCTCATCTGCGCATAACCTTTCATTTACATCCCATTTATTGAAAAATCCGGGGTTATACCATGGTATGGTATATGTTTTTTGGAATTTCTGCTTCACTTCTTTAGGTCCATCACGGTTTTCCGTCAACCGATTTGGTAGCCGGTCATAAATGACATTAGGAAAAGGAAATTCATAAATGTTCCAGTCATCTTTATCAAATACATAGCCTTTGATTGTCTCCTCATCCCAATTGATTACATTCTCTCCAAAAACAAAGGGAATACAGCCTGTGGTCTTGCTAAGCGAAAGGAGCTTTGCGAAAAATTCAGATCTCTCCCCTAAAGGTTTGTTTGAAATGCCCGTGAAGCCTGAGGAAAAGATTCCGACAAGCGGTCCGATATGGATGCTCTTGCCGTATATGAATAAATGAAGGGGAATATCGGTATGATCGAATAGTAGAGATTCCGCAAGACTTTTCGATAGCACGATTGTTTGATTGACGGCCGGGTTTTGTTTGACGATGGCAGGACATGAATGCCGTCCGAAATAAATTAATTCAATCTCTGCCAAATCTCCAAGCTCTGAAGGGTAGTAGAGAACATTGCCAGGGATAGCGGCAATTTCGGCAGGATAAGTCTTTCTCACTTCCTATTCACCTGCTTTCTGAAGCTGTTCGGCTAAATACTGGCTATACTGAAACGGTGCTCGATGAATATCTTTCATGGTCTCCGGCTGTAGTGCCTGAATGATTTTCCTACCAGGCTTCGAGTTAATGTCCATTATCCATATTTGGCCTTTTTTATCGATGCCTAGATCAATTCCCAACTCAAATAATCTTTCAAAGACAGCTTCGGTTTCAACGGGCAGGGTGCGAAGGATATGATGAATCTTTTGTTCGACAGCAATCGAAATCGTTTCCGGGTTTCTTTTGTTGAAGTTATCCAATGAAATGGCTTCCCCGCCTGTGGCAAGATTTGAAGTAATTCCGTCTTTTTGTCCCGTACGAATTCCGCGGCCCCGTTCCATCCATTGATTCTTCTCGTTTTTTTGAAGTAAAATCCGTAAATCGAATGGCTCATTATTTTGGGTGCAAAGTTCTAAATATGGCTGGCAAAGATAACGGTATCGATTTAATAAATGCTGCAGCCATTTGTTAAGCTGAGATTTGGAGGAGAATGTGCGGTCATATTTGGTGCCCTTTTTCGTCATGGAAACCAAAGTCCCGTCTTCGGTTTTTGAAAGGAGATAGATTCCTGTACCGCCTGCACCGAATTCAGGTTTGATGATGATTTTATCCAGGCGTTCCAAATGTCCTATAATATCTTCAGGTGTCGTCACTTGTACGGTTTCTGGAAAAAATGCCTGTAGGTGTGGATGGTTTTTAAGGATTTGGTACACTTCCCACTTACCAGGAAGTCCCAGTCCTAAGAAATTCGAATTATCTTTTAACCACTCGATTTTGTGTCGCGTTTCCGTTGACTCACGAACTAAACCGTGAAAACAGCGATCATATACAAAATCAGGTAAATCAAAAGATGCGGCGATCCAAGTTTCGCTCTCGGCATCAAAACGCTCGCCCCTCACTTTTTTTAGATCCATATCAATATTTTCCGGTGAGAATTTGCAAACTTTCATATTAAATGATTTAGCGGTTTTGGCTATTTCGGTGAAGTAGTTGTTTTCATGAGTATCCGACGCGGCCATTAATCCTATTAACACGTGCTAGCAACTCCTTTTATGGATGGTTTTCGGGTTAAGGGCAAGCATGAAATCTATGATTGATTTTACTGATGGACGAAAGGTTTCATAGTTGCCTTGAAATTTTTTCGAAGGTTTTGAATTCACTTCGATGATCCATGGATGGGTATCGGTGTCCAGTGCTAAATCGATCCCTAGCTCACCGAATGAATCGTCAAGGTTTTCGACTAAGGCCTGTGCAGTGTTTTTAGCCAGGCGTACGAGCTTTTGATATATGCGGCTGGCGTCCTGAAGTTCAAATGCTTCTTTTAGAAAATCCGGCCCATTTTTCATCAATCCGCCTTGTGCAAGATTGGAAACAATAGTACCAGGATCCCCAATCCGGGCAACCATTGATGTAACTTTCCATTCAAGCTGTTCGTTCCGGTGAAGTAGTATGCGGAAATCAACTTTTCTCTGATCGGTTTCGAATAGGGAAATCCCTTTTTGAAGAATGTAGGATCGTTTTCTGGAAAATTTTTTTAAGGTTTCAAACAACTTTTCATCCGTATCAGCAAAATGTACATTCTGGAGATGTCCGGATTGCTCGATTTTCCATTTTCCAGCTACTTGCGTTAATCTGCAAATATTCCTGCCTTGGCTGCCTGATGCGGGTTTAAAGTAGATTACCGAATGCTTTTCTATAAATGTCAAGAAAGTTTCCTTTTCGTTAAACAGTATCGTCTCTGGTAAATTTGGCAAAAGCTCATCTTCTAAGATCAGCAGTTCGTGTACATCATGTTTGGAGAGGAACCTTCCGTTGAACATCGGAATCGACCGTTCCTCCAGTTCAGTTTTAAACAGCTTGAAAGAAGACGATTGCTCAAGTTTACGCGAATGTATCCGGTTATAAAATACATCAGGGATGGGGAGGGGCAAGGCTTTCCAGCCACCTTGCCCTGGCAGGTAGCCTTCCACAACCCCATCTTGAAGAGACTGCAGTTTAACTAAATAGAAGGGGATGCCCTGCTGATTACAATATGATTTCATTTCCTGATAAAATTTTTCCATCTCGCCGAATGTCCCGTCTTGCAAGGGAGTCTGGTTCATGAGTGAAGCGAAGAATGGTCCTATTTTAATTGACCTTTCATCCGCATGGTATGAGACGGAGATTGGATCGGAAAAAATGGGTAAGGATAAAATTTGGTTCATATCATATGAAAGTTTCAATGTAGGCTGGGATGACGGGAATGGCTGGACAAGTACCGGGACGGAACGGCATCCAGCCATTATCGTTACGGGTTCTCCAAATTGAAGGTCCCATTCCTCAAATAATTTTTCTTCGATAAACAATAGCGCCTTCTTTCTAGTCTCTGCGGGATTTACCGTAATGTAAACTTTCTGATGGTTAAGGTTCATAATAATTCCCCGTTTGCACTAAGTTTGATATCCTTTAATAATTAAATGATGGGCAAATGTGGATAACACATTCTATGATTTTTTAATTAGAAGGTGTCATAAAGCCTTTATTTCAAGCAATAAAAGGAGAAATTTCATGGGTGAGTTTTGGCTAAAGATACTGTTTATGGTCGTCGTTGGTGCAGTAATAGGTGGCTTCACTAATTTATTGGCTATCAGAATGCTATTCAGACCGTATAAGCCAATCCATATTTTTGGGAAGCAGCTGCCGTTGACACCAGGGTTGATTCCGAAGCGGCAGGATGAGTTAGCTAAACAATTAGGCAAATTGGTGGTCGATCATTTAATCACACCAGAGAGCATTCAAAGTAAAGTCATCAATGATGCCTCTATACAGAATATGAAAATTTTCGTCCAGGCAGAAGTAAAGAAAGCATTGTCCACACAAAAAAGTACTGCTCAATTACTTGATCAATTGGGAATGAAGAATTCTTCATTTACGCTAGAACAGCGATTACAAACATTCATTCTTGGTAAATATGAAATATGGTCGGAAGAGAACATGAGCAAGAGCTTGAAAGATATCGTCCCTCCGCACCTTCAGCAAAAAGCCCTCGACTCGATTCCTGATTTGTCACGTTTCATCGTGAAAAAGGGAAAAGAATATTTTGACAGTGCGGAAGGCAAACGCCGTCTTGAAGACATGTTGGATGATTTTTTCAAGGAACGGGGCAAGCTGATCAATTTAATTCAGATGTTCATTGGAAACGAAAAGTTAATTGACAAGATTCAGCCGGAAATCATTAAATTTTTTGAACAATCGAGAACGATTGATATATTGTCAGTGATGTTGGTGAAAGAGTGGGGAAATCTCGAGAAATGGGATATAGAGAAAATCGAGGGAATGATCGGGAGAGAAACGATAAAACAATGGATTACCGAAAAAACGGTTGAAATGCTGCCTGTCGCTTCGATCCTGAATAAGCCGGTTCGAGAATTGACTGCCAATTTCTCGGACACCATTGTGGAAAAGGGCGTTCCGATTTTTGTGGAAAAAGGTGCCGAGTACGTAATCAATCATTTCCAGCCGCTATTCCAAAAACTGCATTTGGACGATATCGTGGAAGAACAGGTTTCGTCCTTTTCTGTGTCCCGTCTTGAGGAAATAGTCGTTTCCATCACTAAGAAGGAATTGTCGATGATCACATACCTTGGGGCCTTGCTTGGTGGAATCATCGGTTTATTTCAAGGTTTCGTAACTGTTTTAATAGGATGACGTGTAATTCTCAATCGGATTTGTTATAGTGGAAAAGGTGTAGGAATACAATGATTACCGGGAGGGGAAATAAATGAGTAACGTATATGATGCAGCGTATGAAATGGAAAAGGCGATTAGGGCAAGCAATGAATATGCCGATTTGCAACGCTTATATGATCTTGTGAATTCGGATGAAGCAACAAAAGGAATGTTTGAAAACTTCCGTAATCTGCAGATGTCATTGCAGCAAAAGCAAATGATGGGACAGGAGATTGCACCGGAAGAGGTTGAGCAAGCACAAAAGACGGTACAGCTTGTCCAACAAAACCCAACCATTTCACAATTGATGGAAGCTGAACAACGGATGAGCATGGTCATCGCAGACCTCAATAAAATTATCATGAAGCCGCTTGAAGATTTATATGGCTTGCCTGAGCAACAGCAATAAGCAGTTGGAGACTCCCTTCTTTAATGGTTGGGGGTTTTTTTGTTCCCTGAAAGCACAAGTGCAAGGGTCGTGAACCACTATTTGTTCTATTCTCGAAATTTTAGTCATAAATTTTGAAAGAGGATACAACAGATGGGAGAGATCAGCATGGTATATCGACTACTTGCGGTCAATATCGACGGGACATTGCTCCAGTCGAATGGCCGTTTAAATAAATCGACTAAAGAAGCAATAGATTATGTTCACCAAAAAGGTGTCCATGTTGCACTTGTGACGTCAAGAAATTATCACTCAGCAAAAAAAGTGGCCAAAGCCCTAAAAATAAATCCGATGATCGTTGCTCAGCAAGGAGCCTTTGTCGGAGCTTCCATGGAAAAGCCGATAATGGTAAAAAGAATATCAGAAGAACTGACTGCAGAGCTCGTGCAAATGCTTGAAAAGACCACGTGCCAAATATTGCTCATTCATGAAAAATACTCGCTGGGCAATCGGGTGAACCTCCCGGAGAATTTGCTTGGTAAATCGGTTATGTATTTGAATGACCAAAATATTTATGCTCAAAATTATGTGGATGATATCAGTGAAGAGCTTATTGATCAGCCGATGGCCCCGACGAAGATGGACATTATATTTCCAGAAAAAAATGCTCGAAATGATATGTTGAAATTGATAAAGGAAATGTTCCCTGAGGTGGATGCAGTCTTACACCCAGGACATAAACTGACAATCGTTCCGAAGGGTGTATCTAAATGGAGTGGTGTATTGTATTTAGCGGACCATTTAAAGGTGAAAAGAACGGAGATCGTCTCGATTGGTGATGGATTGGATGATATGGAGATGATTGCCGGTTCTGGTCTGGGAGTTGCCATGGGCAATGCGGATGAGGAAGTACGGAAAGTGGCAAAATGGGTGACGCGCTCCAATGATCAAGATGGTGTTGCCTATATGCTTAGGGAGTTTTTCCGGAAACAGCATCCGATCGAATTTTTACAAAAAATGAATATGCTTAAGTGAATGGCGGGGCTCCTTCTGTTGAAGGGGCCCCATTCAGATAACGCCACTTGCGAGGTCTGTCATCTTTCATAAATAATTATAAGTTTCTTTCCATAAACTAAAGGAAAATCAGTAATGGAAAGGAAGAATTCAATGGGTGTAATCAATGCAAAAGAAGTACAGGTCGGTGACGAGGTGTTTGTGATTTATAATAATCCCCATGTCCCTACAGTTTCGAATATCAGGGCAGCGGAAATTGTTCCGCACCCCAAAGATCCCAATGCAGTTGCCTTGTTCCTGAACGATACATTTCATACGATCGAGGATGATGATGCTTTGTTCACTTCGGAAGCCTCAGCGGAAAAAGCATACAGTGATTATATGGATAACCAGGACCAGATGACTTGAGAGGCGTTTACTCAGCTTTACGGGTGAACAGACGAAAGCCCTCGCTATAAAAAGCGAGGGCCTTTTTTATTTTATTCACAAGTGTTTGCTGCAAACTCACGAGTAACGCTCGAATTCACGAGTGTTTGCTGCAAACTCACGAGTAAAAGCTTAAAATTCACGAGTATTTGCACCAAATTCACGAGTAAAAGCTTAAAACTCACGAGTATATGCTCCAAACGTACGTGCAAACGCACCAAAACTGTAATTATTCGTCCTAAATAAAAAAACTGCCACTCCCATTTCAAGAAAAATAGAGTGACAGTTTCTTAATCTCAGTTTTTGGATTGTATGAATAGTTTCATTGCGTGAATTTGGCCTATATGATTGGTTTCGTGCAAGACTACAAAATTAATGAATTCTCCCACTGTTTCCATTCCGTTGAAAGGCTGTGCTGTTTTTTCTGTCAATCGTTCTTCCGGAATTTCAAGAAGTCGATCAAGTTGTTCATGCAACTGTTGCTTTAATACTTCAACGGTAGGTACATCTCCGGTCCAGTTGGCTGGTTTTGAACCATATCCGAATAGCTGGCTGTAACTCTCTGGCAAATTACTGCTGGAGTTCAATAAAAACTTTTCCGCTGCAGTAAGGACATGTCCAATGTGCCAATGGATTGTATTATTAAAACCTTCAGGCTGCACATCCATGAACTCTGGATCGATTCCCTCAATTTCCTTTAAAAGATTGCTGCGCATGGCTGTCAGTTGATTTTTAACATAATTCATCTTACATTCCCCTTTCAATCTTGTATTACTTACCGCTACTCATGAAAATTA
Organism: Peribacillus sp. TE19612; assembly: GCF_056279465.1. NCBI lineage: Bacteria > Bacillati > Bacillota > Bacilli > Caryophanales > Bacillaceae > Peribacillus > Peribacillus sp. TE19612. The sequence continues at coordinate 345,489 of NZ_JBWCCL010000003.1, forward strand.
TAGCAAGTATATTTCAATATTATCAAATTTTAGATAAGCCTTTTCAAAAAGGGGGGGACTTATCATTTTACAATTTATTTCATTTTAAGGGGTGTAATTGTTGATTAATAATCGGAATACATGCATTGAAGGACATATGCCCAAGGGATAAAGGTTAATATATCGACAAACAATCCTATTACTCTTTTGCGTGGACTAGTATAATGAAAAATATTGGATAATTAATCCATTTGGGTATAAGGAGATGACTTGTCATGAAAAGGAAACCGCTCCTAGTTGGCCTTTGCTTATTATCAATAACGATGGCTTCAGGTTGCACAACAAAGCAAGAACATATTTCCGTTCAAAAATATGAAGGTAAACACTATAAATTCGAAGCATATAAAAAAAAGATAGAAATGGGGAAAACAGAAAAAACAAAAGAAATAGTAAAGAATGCCGCTTGGGAAGAATTCGCGTTGGAGAAGGATCATTCTAAGGCGGACTTCATCTTTTATTTTAATGATGAGAAAAATGAAGGTGGAATTTCCGTATATTATGCTTGGGTAAATACTGATGAAAATATTGTAGAATTGACGAAGGATGAACATAGCCAGTATGTACAGTTAAATAGAAAGGATTCTGAAATTATATTAAGACTACTACTGAATTGATGTATAGAGAAGATTCTTACTTTCAAAAACTTCCAGACAAGCATTTTTTGAACTCTCATGTGCCCGACTATCATCAGAGTTATATAATGCAGCCAGCCTTTTTAAGGGGTGGTCGCAAATTCCATTGAAAATTAATGTTTGACAACAAAAAGGAGAAAGAAACCGGACTTCCATATTAGTCCGGTTTCTTTCATTCTGCTCAGGCTGAATCAGTCTTCTTTTTCGTAGTCCTCAATAGTGGCATGGTGCAACAACGGAAAGAGCCACCGGACTTGATGATTTCGCTTATATCGACTTCAATGACTTCATATCCGCGTTCACGAAGCTGACTATTTACCTGTTTATTACAGGGTAGACTGAATAATTTTTTATTCCCAATCGAAAGCACGTTGGTTCCTAAAGTGAATTGTTCTTCTTTCGTCACTTCAATCATGTCATAACGTGAAGCTAATATATCCATCTCTTTTTTTGTAAAGGACTCTGGAAAAATAAGCGCCTCTGTCGGTGATATGATATTGAAAACACAGTCTAAATGAAGGAATGTTTCAATGAAAGGAACCGCAATGACCTCGTATTCCGGTAATAAGGATTGAAGATGCTTGACGGATGTTTCATCCGTTCTTTCACTGATTCCAATATAGATGGTCTTTCCGTCAATAAGGACATCCCCGCCCTCAATATGATTTTTGAGGAGGTTGAAATATGAAATACCATTCGTTTCGAGCCAGGATTTCAATATTTGTTCTTCACCCTGCCTGATACCTGTTGCCAACTCAGCTACGTAAACGGTTTCGCCAAGAGTGAAACCGATATCTCTCGTAAAGACTTGTTCCGGATATGTAAATTGAGGCGGAAGTTTTATGACTTCAATCCCTTCATGTTCTAGAGCCTTTGTAAATTGTGCGTGCTGCTCCAAGGCAAGCGCTTGATCGATATTTTCTTCTTGAAACTCTTTTTGTGTTTCGTTAATGATCTCCCGGATCTCCATATAATGAGGTTCACAGACGATCACTCGTGATAGCTTTGAATATTCACTCGCACAATAAGCTTCTAGTTCTTCGTTTATTTTATTTACCATAAATGAGCTCCCTCTAAATATAATTGTATCTTTACTATTTCCTCTTTTTTCTAGAAAGAAACATAAAAAATTGTCATGGAACTGCACCACTGGATTTAGATGGTTTAAAAGAACTTTTCAGAAATCCGCTCCCTTTCCGCCGACTGCCTGCCAAGCCTCATTGGCACCAGCGCCTGTGGGGTCTCGGCTAGCCAGTTATTCGGCAGGAGTGTCGCAAATTTCTTGCATCCATTAAGGATTACAGAAAAAAAAGTGAAGAATAACCTAATCTAAAATTTTTTGGGAATGAGCCTACGTTTTTTCTTAAATTACATTCCAGTTGATTTCAGAAATCCGTTCCCTTTCTGAATCCGTTTTTTGTCGTAAACTGATTTGAAAATATCATCAATATGAAGCCAGATTCAAAATAATCATAAAAGGTTCCTAGGGAAAAAGGATTATTTTTTTTCTGGTCGAATATATAATGAGCATGCTTTTAATATAAGGGGGAGATTGTAATGATGGATACTCCATTGATCATGACTCAAATCATTGAGAGAGCTGAAAAATATTTTCCGAAGAAAGAGGTAGTTTCGCGTACGGATGGTGGCATTCACACATTTACATATGCTGAGATTGCTGAGCGTACAAGAAGGCTGACCAGTAATCTTGAAAAATTCGGTATACAAACAGGTGACCGTATTGGAACGCTTGCCTGGAACCATCATCGGCATTTAGAAGCTTATTTTGCGATTCCTTGTCATGGTGCTGTCTTACATACAATCAATATGCGTTTGTCCCCTCAACATGTTTCTTATATCGTCAATAGTGCGGAGGATCGATTATTATTGATAGATCCGGATGTCATCCCCCTTTTGGAAGCAATTAAAGATGAGTTAACGACAGTGGAAGGGTATATCATTATGACGGATAAAGATGAGCTGCCTGAAACGACCCTTTCACCTATTTATCATTATGAAAAATTATTAGCCGAAGGAAATCCGAAACAGCCATTCATCCAAACCTTGGATGAAAATGCACCTGCCGGCATATGTTATACGTCCGCCACGACCGGGAACCCCAAAGGTGTGGTTTATTCGCATCGCGGAATTTTACTGCATGCGATTGCACTGGGGCTTGCCGATTCTACAGCAATAAGCGAGCGTGATGTGGCCCTTCCTGTCGTGCCGATGTTTCACGTGAATGCCTGGGGCATGCCTTTTGCCAGTGTTTGGTTTGGAACGAAGATGGTTTTGCCAGGACCCTATTTCACCCCAAAGATTTTGGCGGAGCTTATAGAGACGGAGAAGGTTACTATCGCAGCAGGGGTTCCGACGATATGGCTGGGCTTATTGAAGGAGCTGGAAGAAGGCAGCCATGATACGAGCAGCATTCGTGCCGTTTTATGCGGAGGGTCGGCTGCTCCGAAAAGCATGATTAAAACCTTTGAACAAAAGTATGGGATACCATTCCTGCATGCATATGGAATGACTGAAACAAGCCCGCTCGTATTTGTATCGAAACCCAAAAGCTATCAGGAAGACCTCCCTGAAGAAGAACTTTATGAGTTGAAGGCCAAGCAGGGCCTTGTTTCGCCAATGATAGAAATTAAAGTGATCGGTCAGGATGGCGAAGTGAAGCCTGATGGGAAAGAAATGGGAGAATTGCTGATTAGGGGTCCTTGGATTGCCAATGAGTATTTTAAGGATGAGCGGTCAGGGGATACGTTTAAAGATGGCTGGCTTTATACAGGGGATGTTGTCACGATTGATGAAGAAGGATTCGTGAAAATCGTCGACCGGACTAAAGATTTGATTAAAAGCGGCGGTGAATGGATTTCTTCCGTTGATATAGAGAATGCCTTAATGGCCCATGAAGGAATCTTTGAGGCGGCGGTAATTGCAGTGCCTCACGAAAAGTGGCAGGAACGGCCGATCGCCTGTGTTGTCCTGAAGGAGGCATACAAGGGGCAAGTGTCCCAGGAAGACATCATCGAATTTTTAAAACCGCAGTTTGCAAAATGGTGGCTGCCGGATGAAGTGGTCTTTTTGGATGAAATCCCGAAAACCGGCGTTGGGAAGTTTTTGAAAAGGGCATTGCGTGATCAGCTTCAGGATAAATATATCAATAAATAATGGCATATTTGTTTAATTATAACTTTTCACCCTATTCTCATAATGGTTGATGAATATATAATAGATTCATAGAACGAAAGAGGAGGAAATAAATTGAGTATTGAATCGACATCACCTGCAGGCACTGTTTTAGTCACATATTCGGACAGGACGGCCACTGTTGCAATGAACCGTCCAGAGGCAATGAACTCTCTAAATCCGAAAATGCTGCATGATTTCATTAATGCCCTTAAGGAAGTAAGCGAGAATGATGAAGTGGACGTCGTCATTTTAAAAGGGAATGGGAAAGCGTTTTCCGCTGGTGGTGACATTAAGATGATGCTCTCGCCTGGAAAAGAAAACGCTTTCGATGAGCTGATGGATGGAATCAGTGAATTGGTGACCACCCTATACTTCATGCCTAAATTGACCATCAGTGCCATTCATGGTGCAGCTGCAGGGCTAGGGTTGAGTATAGCTCTTGCAACGGATCACCTTATTGCCGATTCGGAAAGTAAGGTTGCGATGAATTTCATCGGGATTGGATTAATCCCTGATGGCGGCGGACACTTCTTCCTTGAACGCCGTCTTGGTGAAGTGGGTGCGAAAGAATTGATCTGGGAAGGTAAAGTGCTTACAGCGCTTGAAGCAAAAGAAAAGGGCCTCATTCATGAAGTGGCAGACGGAACCTTGGAACATGCGGTAGAGAAAAAAGTGCAATCTTGGCTGCAAAGCCCGGTGCAGGCCATGATTAAAACGAAAAAGATCCTTAGTGAAAAAAATCGCCCACTATTAATTAAGATGCTTGAGATTGAAAAAGCTGCTCAGATGAAAATGCGCCAAACAGCGGACCACCAAGAGGGAATAAAAGCGTTCGTGGAAAAAAGGAAACCGAACTTCATTGGAAAATGAATAAGAAAGGCCGTCACTTTCCAGTGACGGCCTTTTTTTATATAAGGAAAGTATGGAAAACTCGATCATATTCTTAGTGATTGCGCTTCCATTTTCAATCAGCGATGAAAAAGCAATAAAGCGCCTGAAGGCGATGTACAGCGATGTGTTTGATCTTGATAGTTTTTTTCCTTTAATAGATTTTGTCCCAATTCTTTTGCTTGTTCATCATTCTCGGCTGTAAATGATTCATCCAATAGTTTTTCCCCTGACGGTTCAAAAACGGTTAATTTGTATATTCTGCTCATTTTCAAAAACTCCCTTATCAAAAATGTTATCAACTGTTATAAAAATTTTATCATTATCTGTCAATTTTGACTATTGTTATGTGAGTGAATCTATTAAGACAAGGAATATTGATACATAGCTGAATATCTTGAAAAAGTAACTATATCGAACTAACTTCATCGTTTTTTCCTTTAAGCTTGGAAAGAATGAAAACAAAACCTATTTATACTAGAGGAATTCTCTCTTTAAAATGAAAAATCATAAATGATATAATGAACTTGAGTAAAAGTGCATGTTGGAAGTGTATGGATCGAAGGGGGTTTTTTTGAATGACGGTAAAAATCGTTAATAATATCACTGAATTGATAGGGGATACACCTGTTGTTAGGATTAATCATTTAACAGCGGAGGGTGACGCTGAGGTATTCGTGAAACTTGAGTATTTTAATCCGAGCCGCAGTGTAAAAGATCGGGCTGCCTTCAACTTAATAAGGCAGGCAGAATTGGATGGTATCATTCAAGCCGGGGCTACGATCATAGAACCAACATCAGGGAATACAGGTATTGGGCTTGCCATGAATGCCGCGGCTAAGGGATATCGGGCGATTATGGTCATGCCGGATAATATGTCGAAAGAAAGAATCAATATCTTGAAGGCATACGGAGCGGAAGTTGTCCTCACCCCTGCATCAGAGCGGATGCCGGGAGCCATTCGTAAAGCCGAGGAGCTCGCAGCAGAGATTCCTAATAGCTTTATTCCGCAGCAATTCGAAAACCAAGCCAATCCTGATATTCACAGAGTGACGACAGCAGTCGAGATTCTGGATCAGATGGATGGAGACCTGGATGTGTTTGTCGCTACTGCTGGAACGGGAGGAACGATAACCGGTACAGGTGAAGCCTTGAAAGAACATCTGCCGGATTTAAGGGTTGTCGTTGTCGAGCCTAAGGGTTCCCCAGTCCTTTCGGGAGGAAAGCCTGGTCCCCACAAGTTAGTGGGTACGAGCCCTGGTTTTATCCCTGCCATCTTAAATACAGAGGTATTTGATGAAATCGTTCAAGCGGCTGATGAAGATGCGATTTCCACCATGAAGGATATGGCTTCGAAGGAAGGGATATTGATTGGGCCTTCAGGAGGTGCCTCTGTCTGGACTGCCCTGCAGGAAGCCCGTCGTCTTGGAAGTGGAAAACGAGTATTATGCATTGCACCGGATAATGGTGAACGCTATTTAAGTATGGATATCTTTAATTGATGAAAAAGACCGAATGCCGTGAATGAAACAATGTTCGCCATTCGGTCTTTTTCCTGTTGAATTTGCCCATACTGCATGATGACGTAATAAAAATAATGTATGGGAAAGTATGTTCTGTTCATGTTAAAATTGAAATGTTGAAAGAAATCGAGGTGATACTTTTGAGCAGTGTGAAATTCATTCATGCGGCGGATCTCCATCTGGATAGTCCCTTTTCAGGGTTGAAGGATATGCCGTCATCTATATTAAAGGAATTAAGGGAAAGCCCGTTTAAAGCTTTTCAAACTATCATTAATGAAGCAATTTCCCGTCAGGTTGACTTTATCGTGTTATCGGGGGATCTATTTGATGGGGAAAATCGGAGTCTCCGGACACAGGTCCGCTTTCGGACCGAAATGGAAAAGCTCCAGCAGCATCAAATCCCTGCCTTTATCATTCATGGTAACCATGATCACCTCAGCGGCTCATGGATTACTGTGGAGCTGCCGGATAATGTACACGTATTTTCAGGGCAAACCGAAGTGAAACGGTTTGAAAAAATTGATGGGACGACTGTCCATCTTTATGGATTCAGTTATCCACGCCGTCAAGTAAGGGAGAGAATGATCGAAACCTACATAAAAGCTGAAGGGGCCGATTATCATATAGGTTTGCTTCATGGGAATTTGGAAGGCAATTCCGAACATAGCCCGTACGCCCCTTTTTCATTGAAGGAACTTGCTGCCAAAGATTTCGATTACTGGGCATTAGGCCATATTCATAAACATCAGGTTGTTTCGGAAGATCCGCTTGTGATATACCCAGGAAATATTCAAGGCAGGAACAGAAAGGAGTCAGGCGTTAAAGGGTGCATGCTTATAGAATTCGAGGGGGACATGACGCGCCATTCTTTTATTGAAACCTCTGAGGTGATATGGGAAAGCGAAACAATTGAACGATCCGCAGAAGGTGGATTTGATGCCCTGTTCAAGCAATGCAAGGAAGTAATTGAACGGAAGGGTTTCGATGGGAGAAGCTTTCTTTTGGAGTTGAAGCTGGATGCAGGTGATGCAGCAGGAGCTTCCGGGGAATATCTTGAAGAATTGACCCGGATTTTGCAGGAAGGGGACCAAGGGGAATCATTTGTCTGGGTGTATAAAATCAAACTCATCCAGTCCATTCCTATGAATAGGTCAAATGAAAGTATATCGCCATTTCTGGCTGAGGTATCCAGGCTTGCTTCTGAATTTGATGATACGGAGGCTGCTCTTGCCCCGCTATACATTCATCCTGGAGCAAGAAGGTTTCTTGATTCAATAGAGCCGGATGAGCATAGGGAACTGTTGGATGATGCGGAAAGATGGCTTTTGCACATTTTTGAAGCGAATAAATGAGTGTAGGGAGGAGGAACGGATTTGATTATTAAAGACCTCCATGTTTATGGTTACGGCAAACTGGAAAATCAGCGTTTTCCTGAATTGGGACAGCTGCAGATTTTCTTTGGGGAAAATGAATCGGGCAAGTCAACCCTCATGTCTTTCATTCATAGTATGCTGTTTGGTTTTCCGACAAAGGTTCAAATCGAACCGCGTTACGAGCCCAAAATGCATGCCAAATATGGGGGAAGGCTCAGCCTCATAACAAAAAAAGACGGGGAAATCGTTATTGAACGTGTGAAGGGAAAAGCTACTGGTGATGTCAAATTGACCTTCGAGGATGGAAGGGTCGGCGGCGAGGAAGAATTGAATGAGATTCTTCATGGCGTTGATAAAAACTATTACCAAGCCATTTTTTCTTTCGACCTTCAAGGCCTGCAGGGATTACATACACTAAGTGAAGGTACGATGAGTAAATATCTGCTTTCAGCCGGGCTGATCGGGAATGATAAACTTCTTGAAGCCGAAACGAAATTGCAAAAAGAGCTCGATTCAAGGTTCAAGCCATCAGGCCAAAAACCATTGCTGAATGTGAAATTGAAAGAACTTAAGGAATTGCAGAAAAAGGTGAAAGCATCAGAAGAAGAACAGCAGTCATATACGGCATTACTTCAGGAAAAAGCAAAACTTAAGGAGGAGCTCTCTAAAGTCACGGAAGGCATTCAAGAGATTGAAGAAAATCTTGTTAACGTAAGTGCTTTTTTGCGAATTAAACCCTTGGTTGAAGAACAGGGGGAACTAGAGGCTGAAATAAGTAAAATTCCGGATGTAAGTTTTCCTGTTGATGGCTTAAAAAGACTTGAACAGCTACAGGCAGTTGGAATCCCCATGAAAGCCCAACTTGCGGCATTGACTGAGAAAATGGACAAACTTGAGGGGAAACTCACGGAAATAGAAATCAATCCTTTCATCAAGGAGCATAAAGAGCAAATTGAACATGCAATCGATCAAGGAACATTGTTGGAGAAGCTCGAGCTGGATATTAGAAAAGCGGAACACGAAAGGCTGTTGGAAGAAAAGAATATCGAAAAGGTGAAGCAGGAATTATTCTTGGATGTTTCTGATGAGGAAATAAGAAAACTGGATATCAGTACATTCATGAAGGAAAAGGTGAAAAGGGCCGAAAGGGAAAAGCATCAGCTCCAAAATGATAAAAAACAGCTCGATGAGAAATATGAACTGCAAAAGGGAAGTCTGGAAACGACAGAAGCCCGCTTGAAGGAGATAAAGGCCCAGTTACTGCCAGATGAAAAAAGAATCGAGCTGGAGTCCTTATACAACAAGCAGAATAACATCGAATTTGAAGCAGCACAATCCCTTATTCTTGATGAACAAATACTTGAACTTGAAAAGCAATTGGGATTACAGAGGAAGAAGGAAGCGGATAATCGCAAACGTTCACATATCATGAATGGCTGTTTAATAGTGCTACTATGTTTAGGTGCGATCGGAAGTTATTTCAGTGAACAGATTTTGTTGGGTGTGATACTTCTAGCCGTAGCTGTTCTGTTTGCGGTTTCCAGGTATCTCTTTAAAGGTGATGATATATCGTCCGGGTATATCAGGCAATTGGATGAGATGAAAAGGAAAAGGGCTGCAATTGGGAGTGAAACCAATAAAGGGAGTGAAGGAGAGTCGATGGGGCGGCTGCTTGAACTGGACCAACGTCTCCAAAGGCGCTTTGAAAGTGAAAGTTTCAAATATGAAGAAAGGGAGGAAGCGTTTGAATCGACGATTCAGGAGTATGCCGATTGGGAAGCTAGCAGGGACCGGTTGGATAAAGAATTGAGGAACATCTTAAGCGGTTGGGGTCTGTCTTATCCCGGAATGGAAATCAATCTTGAATCTGTATTTGAACTTCTTGAGAAATGGAAGGAAGGCGTTGATAGGAAATATGAAACAATCAAGAGGCATGATTTTCTCCGGGCAGAATTTGAGGGTAAATCAAAGGCTTTATTTCATTTTGCAAATAGCCTTGATTTTGAACCATCCACATGGAGGGAAGCGATTGGCCAATTGAAACGGGAGTTGAATAAAGCGGTTGAATTCTCCGTTCAGTTAACCCAATGGATGCAGGAAAGAAGCCGTTTGACGAACGAAATCGAGCAGCTGACGATGGAAAATGGCTATCTTGATGCAGAAATGGAAATGCTTTTTAAGTTAGCGAAGGTCAAGGACGAGGAAGAATTCAGGCATGTCGCTGCATTGTCCGAAAAGAAAATCACCTTACAAAAGCAGCTTGATTTGATTACTATTCAAATTGGGCAATCCAGAATGCTGCCTGATCAAATCCAATCTTATTTAAAACAGGGGACCAATACTTATACATTTGAGAATTTAGAACAGAAACGGAAGGATTCCGTAAAGGCGAAATCCCTTTCATTAGAGAAGCGGGCGGATACGAAGCATAAGATAAAACAGCTTGAAGTTTCAGGGATTTATGATGATTTACTTCATCGTTTGCATGAAGAAAAAGCTGCTTTTAACGAAGAGGCGAAGGAATGGGCGAAATTGGCAATAGCCAAAAGCTTATTGAATAAAACATTGGACCGATATAAAAGGGAGCGCCTGCCGAAGGTAATCGCTGATGCCGAGCGGCATTTTTCCTTTTTAACGAATGGAAGCTACCGGAAAATCATCCTTGATCAGTCGGGAGAAGGGATTCTGGTACAGCGCAGTGATGGTTTGAGTTTCAGGGTTGAAGAGGTCAGCCGCGGGACAGCTGAGCAAATTTATGTTTCCTTAAGGCTCGCACTTGCTGATCATACTTTTGAAAATGATTCATTCCCTCTCATCATTGATGATAGTTTCGTCAATTTTGATGCGGAGAGGACAAAACGGATGCTTGAGTTATTGAAAAAAGTTTCGGAAAAGCGGCAAATCTTATTTTTTACATGCCACCGATATATAATGGAGTACTTTAGTGAAAATCAAGTGATTCGTCTATCCAGTCCCGTATTGCGCCAAAATATGAATGATTTGATCATCCCCGAAATATAATGGGTCTTAAACTATAGATAAAGAGAGTGAAGTCATTGAATAGGAATGAGTTTGTAAGCCGCCATGATTCTTCTTTGGAGTTAATCATCGAAAAGGAGTTTCCTGGTAAACGATGTGTTGGGGGAAAATATTCTGCCATAGGTCATAGCATCACTTTATATGAGAGAGATATTGAAATTCAGTGTGAACGCTCCCTAGGCTCGCTTGCAAGGCTTGAGGAATATACATGGGTGATTCTCACACATGAGATGGGGCACGCATTAGACCCCGATCTTGCTGTGCTTAGTGAGGAGCTGCATCGTACAGGAAAATCAGAAATCCTTTATCAAATAGAGGTCAATGCATGGAATATTGCAGAAGGATTAATTCCTTTTATCGATCAGGATTTATTTACCTTCATTAGGGATGAATCCTTGGAACATTGTACAAATCGCCTGCTTGTCGGTTAACAGGCTCTCCATATGGAGGGCTTTTTTTATTTTCCGCTAAATGGAGTTTGGAAATTCCGATAGTAATTCGCAGAGGGGGAGAATGACTATCGTTCGGAAGCTGCAGGCAGTGATGAATGAAAGTATAATGTGCTTTTTTTTTAGATTAATGTTTCCAAAGGAAGCTTCATATCTTTAAAGGAGCAATCACTTTAATGAATCATTTAAGAGGAACGGGACATGGAGTTTTTGGATTATATTCCTTTTTAAGATTGACAGTGAGAATCATTTTCATTAAACTGGTATTATTAGACTAAAAGGGGAGTATTTTAATGCGACCAGCTATTAACACTCAGTCTTTATCGCTCGGTTATGGTGATAAATTAATAATAAATGATATGAATATAGAAATACCCAAAGGGGAGATCACCGTATTCATCGGTGCTAATGGATGTGGAAAATCAACACTTCTAAGGTCTGTAGCCCGATTGTTAAAACCTCAATCCGGCTCGGTCATGCTCGAAGGCAAAGCGATTTCAACCATGTCATCGAAGGATGTAGCGAGAAAGATGGCGATTCTTCCGCAATCCCCGGTTGCTCCTGAAGGGCTTACCGTCTATCAACTAGTTAAACAAGGAAGATATCCTTATCAAAGTTGGTTGAAACAGTGGAGTTCCGTGGATGAAGAAAAAGTTCAAAAGGCGATTGAAGCAACGAATCTGACCGATTTAAAGGATCAGGCAGTCGATGAATTATCGGGAGGGCAGAAGCAACGGGCATGGATAGCCATGACGCTTGCTCAGGATACGGATGTCATATTGTTGGATGAACCGACTACATATCTTGATATGACCCATCAAATCGAGATTTTGGACTTATTGTTCGACTTGAATGAGTTTGAGAACCGAACGATCGTGATGGTGCTTCATGATTTGAATTTAGCTTGCCGTTATGCGGATAATCTGGTGGCACTTAAAAATGGGGCGATACATGCTCAAGGACGGCCAGAGGATATCATCACGCCTGAATTGGTACAGCATGTATTCAGCATGGAATGTCAAATATTCTTCGATCCAATTTTTGGCAGTCCTATGTGCGTCCCGTTTGGTAAAGGGCGCTACGCACAAACTCAGATAAAAGCGCTGGCCAATGCATAACCTTACACCATCCATTGAAAAAGAACTTCAGGGATACCGGATATCCTTTCGAGATGAAGCCAAAGTTTCCAAGACCTTCAATCATGCTGATGAGCTTATTCAGTATGCACAAGCCCGGACTGGGGCGGAAACGTCAAGGATAGCCATTTCAATGTGGTTCAGACGCTATGCTTTTTTTGTCACGGCACAATTGTACATGTTAAGTAAACATCGGCTTATCTGGGAAGGCACACTTCAGGACTTTGGTGTTTTGGATGATCCGGAAGATGAGCATTGGCTCCCGAATTTTTTGCTGAAAACCAACAGTTGGAGCAATGTCACGGAAAAGGAAAGCCCTTCTGCCCTCCATTCCATATTGAACAGCTTTGGTGCTGATGCCATTCGCTTCTTTTCCGGAACTGCTAAAATATCGAAACTAGTACTTTGGGAAAATATTTGGAGCTATACGGTATGGATGTATAGTGAGTTATTGAAGCAAACTGATATAAAGACGCGAGTTGAAAAGGACATTGAAATGCTTCTTGAAGATGAAGTATGGCTGAATATTGAAACGCGTTCCCCCTTTAAACGATTCATTGGGGAAAAAAGTGTTCCGGAGTCCATGAACCCTTATAAACGGGTGACATGCTGTTTATATTACCGAATTGATGGCCAGGAGAAGTGCGCGTATTGTCCGAACAAAAACTGTTGAAATAGATTTGATTGGAGAGCCAGGCTTGGGGTCAAGCCTGGCTTTCTTGTGGAGTGATAAGAGACGGCAAAGCTTTAGCTTTTCCTGTCCAATGTCTATCACTTATTAACGAAAACTAAACGCACTAACGAGATTGGTATGTTATAATGTTGATATTTAATTGAACGGAGGCAGTCGCATGGGAAATGGGATCATACACTACGGAATTGGTGAAGTAGTAGATATATATATGTACATTAAAACGAGTACAAAAGCGGTGGCAAGTAATGGAAAGCCGTTTTTAACATTGATTTTGTGCGATAAAACCGGGGAGATAGAGGCAAAGCTATGGGATGTTTCCGAGGCTGATGAGAAAACATACAGTGCGGAAGCAACAGTGAAAGTCCAAGGGGAAGTCCAGAATTATCGAGGACGCAGCCAATTGAAAATCCGTAATATTAGAATTACTTCAGATACTGATGGGGTCACGAAAGCCGATTTAATTCAAACGGCGCCTTTAAGTCAGGAAGAAATGATGGAAACCATCACTCAATACATTTTTGAAATGAGGAATCCGAATATCCAAAGGGTGACTAGGCATCTCATTAAAAAATATCAGAATGAATTCCTGACGTTCCCTGCTGCCACCAAGAACCATCATGAGTATATGTCGGGGCTGGCCTATCACGTTGTATCGATGCTTGGGCTGGCTAAGGCCATTTCAACCCTATATCCTTCCCTCAATAAGGATCTTTTGTATGCAGGGGTCATTCTGCATGACCTTGGAAAGGTGCATGAGTTATCTGGACCTGTTTCGACTGTTTATACAGTGGAAGGGAACTTGTTGGGACATATCACCATCATGGTGAATGAAGTCGGTAAAGCTGCAGAGGAATTGGGCATTGAAGCGGAAGAAATCATGATTCTCAAGCACTTGATATTAAGCCACCATGGTAAAGCTGAGTGGGGCAGTCCCAAGCCGCCAATGGTTAGGGAAGCGGAAGTGCTGCATTATATTGATAATATGGATGCCAAGATAAATATGATGGACCGCGCCTTGGAAAAAGTGAAGCCGGGTGAATTTACGGAAAGAGTCTTCGCGCTCGATAATCGTTCATTCTATAAACCGACATTTTAATGAAATATGCTTCTTTCTCGATGGAGAAAGAAGCATATTTTTTTGGTTCGTGCATATTCTCTAGTAAATGAATAGTAGATTTTTTGGGAGGGAATGGACATGCCAATTTGGATCTGGTTCGTGTTTATTGGAATAATTGTCAGTGCAGTCATGTCAATTTGGACAGCTAGGCAGGAACGCCTCATAGATGATGCTTGGATTGAAAAGGAAGGTCAGAAATACATTGAACGCATGGAAGAAGAGCGTGAGAGGCGTAAAAAGGATATAAATCAGGGAGCATAGCCCGAATGATGAAAAAAAAGCGACAGGTAAAGTCCTGTCGCTTTTTACTATTCAATTATTTTTCAGCGTTGGCTGCATCACCAGAAGTGATGGCATCTTTTAGATCTTTGTCTTTAATCTTCACGTCCGCTTTTTTGACTTCAGAATTCAGAATGTCCTGAACTTTAGTTTGGTCAATTTGAGCGACTTTCAAATCATATTCAAGATCTTTTTTCATATCTTCGTATGATTCTTTTTCTTTTGTATCAAGAAGTTGGATGATGTGGTAGCCATAATCGGATTTAATCGGCTTGCTGATTTCATCTTTCTTCATTTTGTAAGCTTGCTCTTCAAATGCAGGAACCATTTCACCTTGTCCGAACCAGCCTAGCTCCCCGCCTTTTTCAGCTGTGCCTGTGTCCGTTGAATACTCTTTGGCAAGTTTGGCAAAGTCTTCACCTTTGTCCAATTTAGCTTTAACTTCATTGGCGGTTTTTTCGTCTTCCACGAGAATATGTCTCGCTTTGATTTGTGGTTTATAGTCTTCATAAGCTTTTTTTACATCAGCTTCTTTAACTTTTATATCGGCAACGGCTGCTTTTTCTTGAAGCATGCCGATTTTAAGTGCACGTTTAAGATCAGCTTCGCTCTTATATCCGGAAGAGGCCAGGGCCGTTTCGAAATTTTCACCCATTTGCGCTTTAAGTTCGTCCGTTTTAGCTTTAACTTCTTTATCCGTTACTGTATATTTTTCAGAAAGAACTTTTTCATAAACAAGTTCTTGAAGAACGGTTTCACCATAACGGTCTTTCATTACATTATAAAATTCTTCTTTGGTTATATCCCCCGCTTTAGTTTCCACGACTGCTTCCTTGTCGCTGTTGCATGCTGTAAGTCCGATCAGCCCTGCAGTAACAGCAATCGATAATGCCCACTTCTTCATAAAAACAACTCCTAGTTATAAGTTTCTGGTTTGCTATTTTTTCGTATTTCCACAAAATTAACTATAACATATTCTGGTTACTTTACAAAAAATATTATATTGGTGCATGAATAAGATTTTTTTGAAAAATGGGTGTACGCCTACCCGGATATTAATCCATTACATATGATAAATCGAGGACAACAAAAGGGGGTAGCATAATGGGTAATGGATTTAACGGAGGCTTCGCTTTGTTAGTGGTGTTATTCATTTTATTAATAATTGTAGGATCAGCCTGTTTCTAATCGGCTGCAAAATTACTAATGGAAAGAGCCCACTCCTTTTGCCATGGAGTTGAATAGGATAGGGTAGCCGCTCAACAAAAAGATTTAAGTGATTTTCAAGCTATGAAAGGAATGGATTCCTTTTGGCGGATAGAAGAGTGTGCATGAAATTACAATTACTTAAGAATGGAAAGGAGGAAGATCAATGTCTGGAGGAATAGGTGGAGGCTTTGCTCTAATTGTCGTTCTTTTCATCCTGTTAGTCATCATTGGAGCTTCTTGGTGCTAAACTCATAAACAAAAGGCGAAGCTTTTGCTTCGCCCTTTTTCTTTATGTGGATAATGCCCCGGGTATCACCAATGTATGTAACAAATGATGGACATCATTTGTTGCTCATCTCTACGTATACAAAATTTCAATATAGGAGGATAATAACATAATAGTAATTAATACATTAATGGTCCTGAATACTTTAGGCTGCCGGTCTTCAGCAATTTCCTTTTGAATGCATAAAGAGTTTGTCATTCTATTAATATTATAAAGGATCAAAATAGCAAAAATAATAAACCAGAACGAGATCAAAACCTAAAATCCCTCCTTGCAAAACATCATGTATAAATACGATACCAAATTATAATGAAAAAAGATACCTAAAAATCTTAGCAGTCATCATTATGAATGAATAAGGAATCACTTTTGAATAAGTATATCGTAACCTTCGAGGTGTTCCTCGATAAAAGAATGCCTTGGGGACCCAACCAGGTTTTTTATATAAATAAAATCCGATACGCATAAGCCGGTGTGCAGGGATAATAAAATAGTGAAATAATGGATGTAATGCGGAAAACTAAGGGCACAACCAATCAATGTGACTGACATAATGACGAAAGGCAACACAAGGGTCAAGAGATAAAGATGCTTTCGAATCGGATCATGCACATTGACTCTGCATGTTAACACCAGGTTCCACTTCAAGGACCATGAAGTTTTCACTTTTTTACATAATAATCGTAAAGGTAAATAGTGTAATAGTTTGTGAACAGGATATAATAAGAGCAATAGGCTAAAAAATACCATTGTTTGATCGCCATACAAAATAACATGGGTTGAAAAGACACTTAATAATGTATAGATCAGAACAAAAGACATCAATATAGTAAAAACTGAAAAAAAGAGCAGACGGCAATTCCCATATTGTTTTGCCACGTCAATTGTTTTCCACGAATTCATTTCAAAATCAGCCCTCCAAAGCTGTTGAATATACTTACATACATTACGATGAATGGGTGGAAAAAGCAATGGAATTCTTGGATTATGTTTAAGATAAAATCACTTTGGTGAGTAAGCATGCTATGGGCGTTTAAGGCAGGTTTTGAAATGGGGATCAGGCGGATTACCGAGTGTGAAAAATCAAAAATTGGTTATAAGTCTTTTATGTTAAATTGAATGATTGAATGGGGATTAGTGATGTATGAAAAATATAAATGAAGAAATGGAAATACTCCGTTTTCATCAACGGCTTTTATTAAACCTTATACGCAATCCGGAGGCCAAGTTGGACTATCTATTTGTGGAAAAAAATTTCACGAAGAAGGAAGCGGAAGAATTATTGGAAACATGTGATATCTTGAGCAAACGCTATGAAATAGAAAAAGCGGAAGGGTATATGAACTTTCGACCGCTTTTTAATCAATTTGAAAGAAAGGTTAATCCAAAAATAACTACAAAGGAATGCATTGATGCATGCATCTCACAAGGTTTATATGTATCATTCATGAAGGAAATGGATAGAGTATGAGATTAAACTGGCTCAGTTTCTTTCTCTATCTTTTTTTTTGTGATTTTACCCTCCACGTCCGTAAACTCCTGATCGATGTTATCGAAGGATCGTTCAAAGATTTGCATGAAGTCTTCACCGTATATATTTCGGATGATGGCCATCATTTCAATCATATCCGGAAACTTGCCATAAAGCTCACGCAATGGAAGTGCACCCGAGAAAGCGGAGTTCTTACTTGGGTCGTATGTCTCCATTAAATCAAGTAGGATTTTTTCACCTTCCGCTGTGATCTCTATATACGTATTCCTTTTGTCATTTTCCTTTTTTGAAAATGTTAAGTATCCGCGTTCCTCTAATTTTTTTGAAAAGTTAAATGCGGTAGAAACATGCATGACCCCAAATTTTGCAACATCTGAAATGGAAGAGCCATTAAGATGGTAGGCAATCCAAAGAATATGGTGCTCATTGATGTTTAAATCATAGGGCTTGATCCATTGCTGCCAATCTTTTTCAATTGATTTCCATAATGCTTTGCTTAATTGTGCAATTCGTTGACTAAAAATCATTGCTTCTTTCATAGAATAATTTTTATTCTGCATATTATGGGCTCACCTACTTATAAGATTCTATATATTTATTATGACAATAAAATAAAAATTAATAAAGATAAATATTTGCAAAATTTTTAGAAAATTTTAGTTTTTTTAATGAATTCTCCATTCTTCTCCAATAAACCATGTAATTTATTGGGAAAAATGGAGAATCAAGCTTGTGTGACGATGTCAGCTATTAATTTTTAGAAGTAGGGGCGGCCGCTTCCAATTCTTTCAATGAATTTTCAATTTCCTGAACGTTCTTTAATAATTCATTCTTATTGGGTTCGATTTCCCGCTTCCAGTTCTCGATGACGACCTGAACATCCGAAATGAATGTTTTTACCGTTTCTTTGCTGATTTGTGAAGCTTCCATCGTGTCATCTTTAATATTCTGCATTTTTACCTTTAATTCATCAATTGTAGTCTTAATTTCGTCGGTATTCGTCTTGATGCGGGTCCGTAGGTCTTTACCTGAACTTGGTGTCGAAAGTAAGGTTGCCGCACCAGCTACTACTGTTCCGGTCAAAAAGCCAATTAGTAATGATTTTGCTTTCATTAGGATCACCTCATTTTATAATATGTTTTCGCTTTCCATGGTCTGAATCCCTGCTGCATCAATTGGAAATTATGATAAATAGGGAGAGAAATGCTATTGATATCAAAATACCATAATTTTCATCCTTATGGAAGAGAATCGACCATTTTATCTTTATATCACAAAAATATTTTTTTAAACTTAGAGAGTCAATATATAATATTTAAAAATAACATGAAGCTTTAATAATAATGCTTCATATAAAGGGAAGAGCGGCATATAGATAATAAAAACAAGCTGTCGGAACATGGATGGCACTGGTGGGTTAATAATGAAAATCATTTTTTTATTAGGCCTGGTATGCCTGTGCGGGATGGGGTATTTTCTAAGGCAAGCAAAAACTCCTGGCATCTATCCGCCTAGGAGGGTGCTCCAGGCTAGAGCCTTCGCTATGGGTCTCCCCGGGGTTTTACTGCTTTTCATTTGGTTTATGTGGATGTTGATTCATTGATCATTGGAGGGTGATTCTGACTAGAATTCCAGATTCATATGATTGGAAAAAAAAGCACCGGACATTCCGGTGCTTTTTTAGGTATGATGATCCTGCTGCTTAAGCATTAATGGGTATATTTGATTTTCTTACGATGCCTTTCACAATTGGATAAATGATGACCATCGCAACTGTATTTAACAATACGGCAGGAAGCACAACAGCTCCGAAAAGTGCAACGAAAGGCCCTGGAAGGGAAACGATATAATAAGCCGAACCAAGGAAGACAGCGCCGGAAATCAATGTTCCAACGGCAGTCAAGATACTAACGGTGACAACGGATGTTGAAAACTTCTTTAGACTGATGAATAAAAGGTAAAACAGAAAGGCTGTTGCCAATTTGTCTATGATATTTGGGATCTGTCCTGCTGGAAATGTAGTTGTCATGGCAGAGATGGCTCCTGCTGCCAGGGCGACAATGAATACATTCTTCTTAGCGGGAAACAGGGTTATCGCCAAAAACATCATCAACAGCATCATATCCGGTTTCATTCCTAGGAAGAATCCAGGTACGATAAAATGCAGGGCAGCCCCAATCCCGATTAATAGGGACAGTGACACAAGGGTTTTCGTTTTCATTTACTCATCTCTCCTATTCTCATCTCAACTAACAGCTTTTCTTCAACAATGCACTATTGCCTGTTGCAAGAAGTTTAAAATAGTATATCATAAGACCTGTTTTTTTAGAAGTTATATTTGTTTGAATTAAAGAGTTTGAGCTTCTTTCGCTTTATACGATTCCTGGAATTTCTTCATGAAATCAGCAAGGTCCTGGCAATGGGATAGAGGGACCGCATTATAGATGGATGCTCTGCAGCCGCCGATGGAACGGTGACCGTTCAGTCCTACGAATCCGGCTTCCTTCACTTCTTTAAGGAAATGCACTTCAGCTTCTTCAGACGGAAGCGTGAACGTTACGTTCATTAATGAACGGCTGTCCGGTAGGGCATGGCCTTTATAAAAACCGTCACTGCCGTCGATGGCATCGTAAATGACTTTTGCTTTTTCTTCATTGATTTCAGCAATCTTTTCCACTCCGCCCTGATCTTTAGCCCAATCCAACACAAGGGACAATAAGTAAATGGCCAATGTCGGAGGAGTGTTGTATAAAGAATTATTTTTCGAATGGATTGAATAGTTCATCATGGATGGGATTTTGTCATTATCCGTTATTAAATCTTTACGGATGATAACGACTGTGATTCCCGACGGACCTAGATTCTTTTGTGCACCAGCATAGATGATGCCGAATTTACTAATATCAATCTTTTTGCTGAGAATATCACTCGACATATCGGCTACTAGAGGAATGTTGCCTGTTTCCGGGAAATCCTTCCACTGTGTTCCGTAAATCGTATTATTGCTTGTGATATGAAGATAAGCAGCATCGTCATTCAATTTGATATCTTCCACTTTAGGGATGAACGTATATTTTTCATCTTTGGATGAAGCTACTACGGCCGTTTCACCAACCTTTTTGGCTTCTTTTAATGCTTTTTCCGACCAAGAACCAGTGAGGACATAATCCGCCCTTTTTCCATCTTTCAAAATGTTCATGGGAATCATGGAAAATTGTAGACTTGCCCCTCCTTGCAGCAGGAGAACTTCATAATTTTCAGGAATTTCCATAAGATCTTTTAATGATTGAATGGCATGGTTATGAATTTTTTCGAATTCGGAACTTCTATGGCTTAATTCCATGACAGACATACCGGAATCCTCAATATTCAACCATTCGTTTTGGGCTCTTTGTAAAACTTCTAAAGGAAGGGCGGCTGGCCCAGCGTTAAAATTACGTGCACGTTTCAATTTTTTTCCTCCTATGTGACTATGTGATAAAGTATTTGAGACTATTCATATATCCTACCAGAAAACTAAATTCAATTGGAGGAAAATTTAGAATTTTAAGTGACAATCCTTTTAAATGATAGGCCAAAGTAAAAAGGCCCTGCACTTTAAAGTGAGGACCAACTCGGGATCATTTTTTCAAGCAACGAAAGGAGAAAGAAACCTTCTTCACAGGCTATTGCAGTCTCATTTTATATGCTGAGCAATGGAGTCAGCAATTTGTTTCAGGCTATCCGGTGTATAGTCGCTGGTATTGGTTTTCCAAACAGCACCAAAGCCGTCACCTTCCCCATGCCGAGGAATTAAATGCATATGAAAATGGAAAACGGACTGCCCTGCAGCTTCACCGTTATTATTTAAAAGGTTCAGGCCTACAGGTTGGAATTCCTGATTCATGGCGCGGGCAATTTCCGGCACCGCTTCAAAAAGGTTCTTGGCAATCTCAGGTGTCAACTCATAAAGATTTTCCTTATGTACTTTAGGTATTACCAGCGTATGGCCTTTCGTAACTTGACTGATATCGAGAAAGGCCAAAACATGTTCATTTTCGAAAACTTTACTACTTGGAATTTCCCCATCGATTATTTTGCAAAAAATGCAATCACTCATGAATAACGCTCCTTTAAAAGTTAATGTATTTGGTTAATCGTACCATAGCTTGAATCCTTGGGAAAAGGAAAAATATAAAAACAGGATGCAACATTAAGTTGCACCCTGCCTGTCGAAAAAGGGGGTTTTGCTTCACAATTCGCATTAGCATAAATTCTCTGCGACAAACACCTCATC
Organism: Peribacillus sp. TE19612; assembly: GCF_056279465.1. Taxonomy (NCBI): domain Bacteria; kingdom Bacillati; phylum Bacillota; class Bacilli; order Caryophanales; family Bacillaceae; genus Peribacillus; species Peribacillus sp. TE19612. Next base: position 367,116 of record NZ_JBWCCL010000003.1, read on the forward strand.
TACATTGTAGTAAAATATGGTTATTATCTAAATAGAGATTTTCCATTCAAAGCAACCATCTCCTATATCTTTAAAGTTTCATCAACTTTTAAAGCATAATTGATAATTATTGAATGATTTTTCTGCTTTTACGTGCAAGAGAACCATCTCCTTGCTCGAAACGATTTTTGTTATGAAGCTTCTGGTTTAATTCAGTTTATACGTCTTTAACTGACACCTCATTTACAATATGATGTAAATCATTTGTAATAAACCTTATGGGTATTTCAGTGTAATACGTCTTTAACTGACACCTCATTTACAATATGATGTGAATCACACGTAATGACTAACCCCTTCTTCCTTATTTATGATGGCCATCAAGCAGCAAAAATATAATTAGTTATTTATGGAAATTTAGGTCCGGGAACACTCGACTATATAAAAGCAGGAGAATTTGATAAAATGGAAATAAGAACCTCTATATAGAAAGGATCGTTTATATGTCCTTATTGGAAATAAAGCAGCTAGTGGGCGGATACACGAAAACGCCCGTTTTAAAAGGAATAAGTTTTGACATTCAGCCAAATGAGCTGGTTGGGTTAATTGGGCTTAACGGGGCTGGGAAAAGTACGACGATTAAACATATCATCGGACTCATGGAGCCGAAAGGCGGAAGCGTCTCGATTCATGGTAAAACACTAGCTCAGGACCCGGATACATATCGAAAACAATTCACTTATGTTCCAGAAACGCCCATTTTGTATGATGAGCTTACACTTGAGGAGCATTTAAAGCTTACAGCCATGGCACATGGTTTGGCGGAAGCCACATTTAAAGAGAGGATGGACGTTCTGTTAAAGGAATTCCATATGGAGAAAAGGCTTAAATGGTTCCCGGCCCATTTTTCAAAGGGAATGAAGCAAAAGGTCATGATAATGTGCGCCTTTTTAGTACAGCCGTCTTTATATATCGTCGATGAACCCTTCGTAGGTCTTGATCCACTAGGCATTCAATCCCTGCTTGATTTGATGAGGAAGATGAAAGAGAGCGGAGCGGGAATTTTAATGTCTACACACATTTTGGCGACAGCCGAGAGGTATTGTGATTCTTTCATCATACTGCATAATGGAGAGATTCGGGCGAAAGGCAATCTTGAGCAGCTTCGTGAACAATTTTCCATGCCAGGGGCAACTCTGGACGATTTATATATCCAATTGACGAAAGAAGAAATCGGTCATGAATAGTCAAAATCTCTGGAAGGAAAGATATTTAGGCTATATAAATGAGACGCAAAAATATCTTCGTTATATTTTTAATGGCCATCTTGTTTTTGTCATGGTATTGGTTCTTGGTGGGTTGGCTTATTATTACAGTGATTGGGTGAAGACGTTAAACAGTGATTTCCCTGCTGCATTGATCATGGCCTTTGTTTTATCGATCATTGTAACCAGAAGCCCGATAAATACTTTCTTGAAAGAACCCGATACGGTATTCCTGCTTCCGCTTGAAACGAAGTTGAGAAGTTATTTCAAGAATTCATTGATATTAAGCTGGTTCATGCAGGGCTTTATTCTTCTGGTTGTCCTGATTGCATCGATACCGATGTATTCGAAGGTTACGGGTGCAGGAGGTAAGGACCTTGGAATCATCCTGGCCGTTTTGCTTATTTTGAAGTATTTGAATTTGACCATGCGCTGGCTGGTATTGAAATATCAGGATACATCAGTGAGCCATTGGGACTCTATCATTCGCTTTTTACTTAATGGCGTGATTCTTTATTTCATCTGTTCAAGGGCAAATATACTGTTTGCACTTATAACCTTCTTATTATTGTTAGCACTTTACATGTATTACCGAAGCGCTACTAAAGGTTTCGTGCTGAAGTGGGAACGGCTGGTGGAACTGGAAAACAAACGGATGAATTCTTTCTATCGAATAGCGAACATGTTTACTGATGTTCCTCATTTGAAAGGGAAGGTAGCGAGAAGGAAATGGATGGACTGGCTATTAGCACTCATTCCGTATGGTGATAAATCAACTTATACCTATCTTTACGCTCGTACCCTTCTGCGATCCAATGATTATGTGGGACTTTGTTTTCGTTTAACGATCATGGGATCCGTGATTTTAAGTGTATTCACTAACATATTTGCACATTTGATTGTTACGTTCATGTTCTTATTCATGACAGCCCTGCAACTGCTGCCGGTTTGGAAGGCACATGAGTGGAAAGTATGGGTCTCATTGTATCCATTGCCAGCAAAAATGAGAGAATCTGCAGTCATAAAACTAATTTCCTATTTCCTATTATTTGAGGACCTTGTCTTCAGTTTGGTCCTGCTAGTGAAAGGGGAATGGATGTCCGCTTTAGCCGCCTTGGCAATGGGGCTTGTTTTCATATTCGGTTTTAAAATTTATGCAACAAAGAAAATAAAAAACTTTTAAGCAGAAGCTGATTTTTCATAAAATCAGCTTTTTCTTTATTAATGTTACAGTTGATTTCAGAAATCCGCTCCCTTTCCGCCGACTGTCTGCCAAGCCTCCTCGACGCAAGCGTCTGTGGGGTCTCGGCTAGCCAGTTTTTCGGCAGGAGTGTCGCAAATTTCTTCCATACATTAAGGATTACAGTAAAAAAATCAAAGAACCAGTCTGAAATCTGGTTCGGGATGAGTCTAACTTACGGTTATTACATTTCAGTTGATTTCAGAAATTCGCTCCCTTTCCGCCGACTGTCTGCCAAGCCTCCTCGACGCAAGCGTCTGTGGGGTCTCGGCTAGCCAGTTTTTCGGCAGGAGTGTGTCGCAAATTTCTTCCATCCATTAAGGAATACAGTAAGAAAACATCAAGGATAACCTAGTCTAAAACTTGGTTCGGAATAGACCAGCCTGCAGTTTTTATTTTAAAAAACGATCCAGTTGATTGGAACGTAAGGTACGAGACTCCAGCGGGGAAAACGCGTCCAAGGGAGACCCCACAGGCGCAAAGAGCGCCGAGGTGGCTCCCGGACCGCCCGCGGAAAGCGAGTGCCTGGAGTGGAAAACAACGTTCGAATTTTACAAACCCTCAAAAAAAACGTTTCAGTTAATTTTTAAGAAATGAAAATTGAAAATAAAAGCCTCATAGGGGGTATATACATATTTAACGGAGGTGTTAAATGATGGATGAATATGAACAAAAGGCATTATCTGAACTAATATCATGGAAAAAGAAAGTAGCCAAGAAATCCGGCAGGTTTGAGCGGATGTCCAAAAAGGCGCAAATCAAATTGAATAGTTATATTCCAGACCGAGTGCACAAAGTGATTACTGATAGTATTAAAGGGATGATAGAGGCAGTATTATCAGGTTCTAAATATATGTCTAAAGAAAAAAATGTAGTGCTATTATCCTTGCAGCAAAAGGAAGAGTGGGTTGCGGAAACTGTAACCGCATATAGGAAAACGGCCGTTATAGAAGGTGTGGGTACCGGAGCGGCAGGGCTTTTAATTGGATTGGCTGATTTCCCATTACTGCTTAGCATCAAGATGAAATTATTATTCGAAATATCCCGTATATACGGTTTCGATCCCAAAAAATATGAGGAACGATTGTTCATCCTTCATATCTTCCAGATGGCATTTTCAAGCGAGGAGAAGAAATTGGAAACATTACGGGTAATAGAGGAATGGGATTCAGGGAAATGTCCGGAAATAGACTGGCAGGAATTTCAGCAGGAATATCGCGATCACATCGATGTCATCAAAATGTTTCAGCTCGTTCCAGGTTTTGGGGCAGCTGTCGGTGGATATGCCAACTATCATTTGTTGGAACATCTTGGGAAGACGGCTGTTCATTGTTACCGAATCAGACTTCTTAAACAGTAAGGGACGGGGAAAACCCGTCCCTTTACCATTATCGTAATAATGATTCATTCACTTTTTTAGATGATTGTTTCTTATTGTGATAGGTCACCGCTGCAGTGCCTAATATTTTGGCTGCAATGAGCATCGCTTTTTCATCAATGTCAAACAAAGGATGATGATGTGGATATGTTTGTTCATTTTTTGGCCTGGCTCCCGTAAAGAAGAATGTACCTTTTACATTTTGTAAATAATAAGAAAAATCTTCACCTGTCATATCCGGGGCAATTTCCTCTGTAATCAAAACTTCCTTGACGGACTCAGTGCTTTCGATGAGGAATTTAGTTTCTTCAACATGCGGAATAACAGCCGGATAGCCTTGAAAGTATTGATATTCATAGGTGCAGTCAGCAGCTATGCAGGTTCCTTTAACAATCCGTTCCATTTCTTTGCTAATGAATGAACGGACATCTTCATTGAATGTGCGGACGGTCCCGATTATTTTAGCCTTATCTGCAATGACGTTAAAGGCATTATCTGCTATAAAGGAACCGACGGTAACGACTGCAGAATCTATTGGGTTAAGCCGGCGGCTTACGATTTGCTGTAGGGCCATGACTAGCTGAGAGCCGACTACGATTGCATCACGGGTTTTATGCGGCTGGGCTCCATGTCCGCCCTGCCCTTGAATGGTGATTTCAAAACGGTCAGCAGCGGCCATAAGGGGTCCTAAAGCGTATTGGACTGTTCCGGTAGGGGCCGTGGCCCATAAATGGGTGCCGAAAATTACATCCACCCCATCAAGGCAGCCAGCCTCAATCATCGGTTTGGCGCCTCCTGGAGCATACTCTTCAGCATGCTGGTGGATAAATATATATTCACCTTCGAGGTCATCCTTCAGTTCATTCAGATTTTTTGCAAGGAGAAGGAGTGTCGCTGTATGGCCATCGTGTCCACACGCATGCATGACCCCGGGTACGGAAGATTTATAGTGAACTTCTTTTTCATCTTGAATGGGTAAGGCGTCGAAATCAGCGCGCAATGCTACGGTTTTACCGGGCTTACTGCCTGTGACCTTGGCAATAACACCATTGCCGCCTACATTCGTCCGGTGTTCGATTCCATGTTTTTTATAATATTCAGCGATGAAGGCAGCCGTTTGGGTTTCTTGAAAAGAAAGCTCGGGATGTTGATGAAGGTAACGCCTGATGGAAACCATTTCTTCATATGAGCCATCCAGAAGATCGTGTAATCGCTGTATCATTTTGCACCTCCCAATGATTGGATTAATTGTAAATAGTATATCATATTCTGAATGATCCAAAGAGAATTAAATACCTTGAGGAGAGAGAGAGATAATGAATAAATATTCCTGGATTGCTATGGTTTCGCTTTGCTTGTTGCTATTCTTTTTTTTAATGAATGAAATTCAGAGTGAGAAATCTTTAGCATTCGATACATATATTGCGGAACTCTTTTCCGTAGGTAAAAATACTTTTTCGTTCACTTTCTTCAAGTCCATTACCTATCTTGGGAAATCCATGTTCATTGGTTTTGGCAGCTTACTATGTGTTCTATATTTGTGGATAATAAAGAAGGATTATTGGACCATGGCCGTCTTTTCTATCGGGATTGCCGGCGGGGATGTATTAAACGGGTGGATAAAAAATCATGTTAAAAGAGTGCGACCTGAAAATCATTTGATGGACACCGCTGGCTTCAGTTTTCCAAGTGGCCACGCAATGGTGGGCATTATTTTCTTCAGTATGGTAGCTTATTTAATCATGAATGAAATTAAAGGAAACTCATTGAAATGGGCAATGGGAATTGGTTTCGTTTGTCTGGTCCTGCTGATCGGTGTCAGCAGGATCGTTATGAAAGTTCACTTTCCAACTGATATTTTGGCAGGTTTTGCATTAGGGGCGGCATATAGTTTAATCTTGTTTAAATTGTATAAATTCCTGGGGTCTAGAGTGCTTTGAATAAAGGATTCTGATGAAATATATGTAAATATCGGTTGCATTTCCCCGGAAATAAAGAAGGAATTTGTCGGATTGTTATAGGTTTATATGATTTTTGGGCGTCCTACCTCTGAATACATATCTTTCACCAAGTCATAAATGAAAGTGAAGTCAATGGAAGCCTCAATTTTACGAACCAATCACCTCAAGTTTTAATAGATCTATTTTAAAACAAAAAAGACAGTAGGCAATAGGAGTTCTATCCGAATTTTTAAACATAGTTGATTGGAGCGGGTGTTTGAGACTCCTGCGGGAATAGCTAGTCCAAGGGAGCAAGGGAGACCCCACAGGCGCAAGTGCCATACGTTCCAAACAACGACCAAATTTGTACAAGCAAAAAAATTGTAGACGAGTTTGTCTAAGTTTAAGAGGCCCATCCTTTAGGATGCGCCTCTTATTGAGCAAGAATGGATTATTCTTCGGAATCCTTCACCAATGTATATTGCGTTACATAGGCTTCACCTGAAAACATCTTCTGGCTGGAATTCGTAACGGGAGCTTTGGAGTCGCTATTATGTGCCATCTTAAAGGAACTGGAATTCTTCCAGTTCAGGAAATCAGCTTGTTTCTCCCAAATCGTTAGAATAACATAAGTTTCAGAGTTGATTGGCCGCAGTACACGAAGTGCGACGAAACCTGGTTCATTTTCAATGAATCCAGCCCTGTTTTTAAAACGATGTTCGAATACCGGCCTTCCTTCTTCACTTACAGGGATATTGTTCATGACTACATACCCATGATCCTGAAGGGTTCCTTTCCCATCAACTACTTCATACTTACGTGGAGAGCTGAAGATCGTTTTACCTGTAGTTTCATGTAAAAGTACTGCAGTGTCAGGGTTTTGCATAAGTAATATTTTTTCATTCGGGTGCTTATCTTTTTTGATTTTCAAAAAATCGTAAGTGCCTGATGTGATGAATACATTCATAATTTCCCCTCCAATTACTATATAGTGCCTGTATACCCATTTTACCCAATGAATAGTGCTTTTACCATTTCCAAACTAACCATAAAGCTGGTAAACCGGTAAGATACATATATAAAAGTCGATTTTTTGACAAATATATTATAGAAAAAGCTATAGTTTAAGGAGATTCGATTTGAAATTCAACATCCTTCTGATATTCTATGTAGGTAATGAATAAAAATAGAAACGTGATTGCTTGAAAGGTGGATATTAATGTCTAAGGAAATTACGAATGATACATTTTTAAAAGCTGCAAGAGGAGAGAAAACGGATCATGTGCCTGTTTGGTATATGCGTCAGGCTGGCCGTTCACAGCCGGAATACCGTAAATTGAAAGAAAAGTACTCACTTTTTGAAATTACTCATCAGCCGGAATTATGCGCTTATGTAACTAGATTGCCAGTTGAGCAATATGATGTAGACGCTGCGATTTTATATAAAGATATAATGACACCGCTACCAGCCATTGGTGTCGATGTTGAGATTAAGTCCGGAATCGGTCCAGTCATAGCCAATCCAATCCAATCGGTGACAGATGTTGAAAAATTAGGTGAATTGAACCCAGAGAAAGACATCCCATATGTGTTGGACACGATTAAATTATTGACCACGGAGCAATTGTCCGTTCCTTTGATCGGTTTCTCCGGGGCTCCGTTCACCATTGCTTCATACATGATTGAAGGCGGCCCCTCCAAAAACTACAATAAGACGAAAGCTTTCATGTATTCCGAGCCAAAGGCCTGGTTTGCATTAATGGATAAGCTAGCGGATATGATCATCATCTATGTCAAGTCACAAATTAAAGCCGGCGTTAAAGCCGTCCAAATCTTTGATTCATGGGTGGGTGCTTTGAATGTTGAAGATTACCGCGTGTTCATCAAGCCGATCATGACTCGTATCTTTTCTTCATTGAGAGAAGAAAATGTACCGCTAATCATGTTCGGGGTCGGCGCAAGTCACTTGGCACTTGAGTGGAATGATCTTCCGATTGATGTAGTCGGGCTTGATTGGAGATTGCCAATTACAGAAGCAAGACAAATGGGAATCCAGAAAACGGTACAAGGTAATCTTGATCCTGCCCTGCTATTATCATCATGGGATGTTATAGAAGAACGGACGAAAAGGATTTTGGATCAGGGCATGGAACAGGACGGCTACATCTTTAATCTTGGTCATGGAGTTTTCCCATCCGTAAATCCGGAAACACTGAAGAGGCTGACCGCTTTCATTCACGAATATTCATCAAAAATGAAGTAAGGTGAGCGAACCATTTGCTAAAACTCCTTAATTGGATGCACAATAAAAGAACGAAATCTTTAAAAGAGGTGTAATTTCATGTCAAGAAAAAAGATGGGCCTTTTAGTCATGGCTTATGGTACTCCATACACTGAAGAGGATATTGAAAGGTATTATACACATATTCGACATGGGAGACGGCCAAGCGACGAATTGATTGCCGACCTTAAAGGCAGATATGAAGCGATCGGTGGATTATCCCCGCTTGCAAAAATAACGGCAGGACAAGCTGAAGCGCTTGAAAAGAAATTGAATTCCGTCCAGGAGGAAGTTGAATTCAAGGCATATCTTGGACTGAAACATATTGAACCTTTTGTTGAAGACGCAGTGAAACAAATGCATGAAGATGGAATCAAAGAGGCGGTCAGTATCGTATTGGCACCGCATTTTTCAACATTCAGCGTGAAGTCTTATAATGGACGTGCCCAGGATGAAGCCGCTAAATTGGGTGACCTGACCATCACTTCCGTTGAAAGCTGGTATGATGAACCAAAATTCATCCAATATTGGGTAGACCAAGTAAAAGAAGTAATCGGGAAAATGACCTCGGAAGAACGCGATAATTTCGCTTTGATTGTGTCGGCACATAGCCTCCCGGAAAAAATCTTGCAATCGGGTGATCCGTATCCAAATCAATTGAAAGAAACGGCAGACATGATTGCCGAAGGCGCAGGGGTTACCAATTATGCAGTAGGCTGGCAAAGCGCTGGACAAACTCCTGAACCATGGTTGGGACCCGATGTACAGGATTTAACCAGAGATCTTCATCAAGCAAAAGGTTATAAAGCTTTCATTTATATTCCTGTTGGCTTTGTTGCCGAGCACCTTGAAGTCCTTTATGATAACGATTATGAATGTAAGGTTGTGACGGAAGAGATTGGCGCAGGCTACTATAGGCCGGATATGCCCAATGTTAAACCTGAATTCATCGATGCTTTGGCCACGATCATTTTAAACAGATTACAGGAAAAGTGATCAGTCAATAGGATAAATTTAGTTTAACCATGCTTGCCATGTGCTCTGCATATTTTAGTTATGTTATTCACTGGAAAAGCGACGCTACCTTTGGCCTTGCAGATTTAAATAAATATGTATTTTCGAAAAGTGGCTGTCCAGTAACGAGGATGGCCATTGTTTCACTTGGAAATTGAAAATATAATTGAAAAAACTGAAAATTTTTGGTATGATATCGTTGAACATAATGACTGTTTTGTCCGTCTGGTCAGGATTGGGGTGGGAAATGTCTGTTGATCGTAAAAAATTAATTTTGGAAGCTGCGACCAAGTCGTTTTCACTTTTTGGCTATAAGGCAACGACGATGGATCAAGTCGCTAAAATTGCCAATGTGGGAAAAGGGACCATTTATACCTTTTATAAAAATAAAGAAGAGCTGTTTAAAGAAATCGTTCAGCGGATGATAGAGGAAATGAAATATGAGGCGGAACAATCTTTGGATGACCAACTCTCCTTTTTTGAAAACCTGCATCGGGCCGTTTATCGAATTCTGGAGTTCAGGCAGGAACATCAATTATCATTAAAACTTCTTCAGGAAGAGCGGGAAATTGGTACGCCGGCCGTTCAGGAAATGGTTAATGAAATGGAAGAAGCCATCGTATCCTACATTAAGGAAAAACTAAAAATAGCGATTGATAAGGGCTATATACAACCTTGCGATCCAGAGATAACAGCTTTCCTGATGCTAAAAATGTACCTTGCCCTGATCTTTGATTGGGAAAGGAACCATGCCCCATTAGAGAAAGAGGAAATTGCTGAACTATTTAAAATATATTTGTTCAAAGGATTATCCGTTACGTGATCATTCTATTTTTTTGCTGAAAGGCAATGAACCCCAATAAAAGAAGAGATACCGATCATCGGTTCTCTTCTTTTATTGGGGTTTTTTTCAGCTGCGAAACCGAAACATCTATGAATTCATCCTGCTATTTGGGAAGAGGATGGTGAAACACAAAGACTACTACTCTCCAGAAAGGCAATGATCACAGTGGTTTCCATAACATTCGTGCTGTTCTTCAATTTTTTTTCCGCATTCCGTGCATTGTTTCGGTGGCAGATTTTTAAAGAACTCAACGCTACTTTGAATCATGAACATCATCTCCTGAATTTTTTATTATTCGCTTTTCTATGGTTTTATTGTATTATAACAGATTTAGAATGTCAATGAATGTTTTATAACATAAGTAAAAAAGGTGAAATAAGGGCAAGAATAGTTTATATTAATGGGGAAGTCATTGAGAGAAAAAAAGGAGTGCCTAAGCATGAAAATCACCGTAATTGGCTGCTGGGGCGGTTATCCAGCTAAAAATGAGGCAAGTTCCGGCTATTTGCTTGAATATGAAGATTTTCGCATTCTGCTTGATTGTGGCAGCGGTGTTCTATCACAGCTTCAAAACCATATGAAGCCGGAGGATCTTGGTGCAGTTGTATTATCCCACTATCATCCTGATCATGTAGCGGATATTGGTGTCCTGCAACACGCTGCGTTCATACAGCAGATATTGGGCAGCGAAAAAAGGACGATTCCTATATATGGTCATGATTTGGACGAAGTCGAATTTGGTAAGTTAACTTATAAAGACGTGACAAAGGGGATAGCCATCTCTGCTGATCAGCCTTTAACCATTGGACCGTGTACATTTACGTTCATGAAAACAAAACATCCAGTACCTTGTTTTGCAATGAGGATTGAAGCTGAAAATCATTCGATAGTTTACACAGGTGACAGTTCATATATGGATGAGCTTGCAGATTTCGCTAAAGACGCAAATGTTTTATTATGTGAAAGTAACTTTTACAGTGATATGGATGGTTCAAAGGCGGGGCATATGACGGCAAGGGAAGCGGGCCTGCTGGCAGAAAAGGCTGACGTCCAGCTTTTGCTGTTAACTCACCTCCCTCATTATGGGAATCTCGATCAACTGAAAAAAGAAGCATCCGAGGTATTCAAAAGGGAAATAGCTGTAGCCAAAACCAATCTCGAGTTCCAACTATAAATGAAACATCAGTGATATGAAGTCTACAAGGAGGAACAACTGTGCTTTTTATTGATAATAAGGGAATTACAGATCCAAGAATTAACCTGGCCATCGAAGAGTTTGCGCTTAAACATTTAAACATAGATGAAACCTATCTTTTATTTTACATTAATCGACCTTCAATCATCATAGGCAGAAATCAAAATACGATTGAAGAAATCAATTCCGATTATGTAGATGAAAAGGGCATTACAGTTGTTCGCCGCCTTTCCGGGGGTGGAGCGGTTTATCATGACCTAGGGAATCTCAATTTCAGTTTCATTACGAAAGATGATGGGGATAGTTTCCATAACTTCAAGAAATTCACCCAGCCTGTCGTGGAAACGCTCGAGAAACTAGGAATACATGCTGAATTGAGCGGTCGTAACGATATTCTGGCTGAAGGAAAGAAAATTTCGGGAAACGCGATGTTTTCAACGAAGGGCAGAATGTTCAGTCATGGGACATTGCTGTTTCAATCAGAAATGGATCACATTGTATCCGCTTTAAAAGTGAAAAAAGATAAAATCGAGTCCAAAGGGATTAAATCGATAAGAAGCCGTGTTGGTAATATCGCCGATTTCCTAAAAGAACCGATGTCTGTTGAAGAATTCCGTTCATTCCTTCTGCAAAATATTTTCAAAGATAACGGACAGGTTACAGAGTATGTTTTAACAGAAACGGATTGGGAGAAAATTCACGAAATCTCGGAAGATAGGTATCAAAATTGGGAGTGGAATTACGGGAAATCACCTAAATTTAACTTGCAAAACTCACATAGATTTCCTGTGGGATCTGTTGATATCCGCCTTGAAGTGAACAGGGGAATCATTGAGAACTGCAAGATCTACGGTGATTTCTTCGGGGTCGGAGAGGTTGCGGATATTGAACGAAAGCTTACTGGAATACGCTATGAAAAGGAAGCAATCAGCAGAGTACTGGATGAGATCGATGTTCGTCATTATTTTGGCAATGTAACAAAAGAAGAAATATTGGCTTTAATATATTAAGCCTGGAAGCCGTCCCGACTTAATAGGACGGCTTTTGTGACTAATAATGACAGTAATTGCTTGAATATGGATAAAATGGTTGCTGTGATCGCATTCTTTTAATATAATAAAAATGTATTTATTTCACCATAAAAATGAATGACCATTCATTCATGCTATTTGCAGGGGAGGGAGAAAGATGAATTTATCTGAACAGCTTCATCAAATGGCTTTAAAAAAGGCGGATAAGCCAGCATATTACTTTTTGGATCAATCCACTTCATATGGGGAATTGGATAAAGCCGTTACGAAGTTCGCAGACGAATTACATAGGCTTGGTGTTTCAAAAGGTGATAACATTGCGCTGTTATTAGGCAACTCTCCACATTTCATCATTTCATTGTATGGAGCTATGCGAGCAGGGGCGACCGTAATTCCCGTCAATCCAATATACACACCTGACGAGATTGGTTATATCCTGAATAATGGCGATGTAAAGGTTGTTGTGGCATTAGATAAGCTTTTACCCTTACTGGAGAAAATGAACCCTATCCTTTCAAGCGTAGAACAATATGTAATTTGTGAAATGCAGCCGGATAATGGGGATAGTAGCGAATTTAACATCTGCAATAAAATGAAATCGTTTACAAAAATGGTCAAATCGGGGGATGAAGGCTTTAAAGGTCCTGAACTGGATCCTGAAGATACGGCAATCATACTTTATACTTCCGGGACAACGGGGAAACCAAAGGGGGCCATGCTCACACATACCAATATCTACTCCAATGCACATGATATTGGTGAATATTTAAATATCACGGAAAGTGACCGTGTCATTACGACATTGCCAATGTTCCATGTTTTCAGTTTAACGGTAGTTGTGAATGCCCCGTTGATAAGCGGAGGTACGCTTTTAATTGTCCCACAATTCAGTCCAAAGGAAATATTCAGGCAAATCAAAAAATATGATGCAACCGTTTTTGCTGGCGTGCCTACGATGTATAACTTTCTTTTTCAATATCCAGATGCGAAAGAGGATGCTTTGAAGTCTTTGCGGATATGCATATCTGGCGGATCAGCCATGCCAGTGTCTCTGCTTGAATCATTCGAGCGGAAATTTAATGTTAGGGTTTCAGAAGGATATGGCTTATCCGAAGCTTCCCCTGTTACCTGCTTCAATCCTTTGGACCGTCCAAGGAAGGCGGGTTCCATCGGAACATCCATCCTTAGGGTGGAAAACAAAGTGGTCAATGAGCTTGGAGAAGAAGTGCCGATCAATGGTGTAGGAGAATTGATTGTCAGGGGTCCGAATGTAATGAAAGGTTATTATAAAATGCCTGAAGAATCAGCCGCTGTCTTGAAAAATGGCTGGTTATATACAGGCGATTTAGCCAGGATGGATGATGAAGGCTACTTTTTCATTGTAGATCGTAAAAAGGAGCTTATCATCGTCGGTGGCTATAATGTCTATCCACGTGAAGTGGAGGAGGTTTTGTATGCCCATCCTGAAGTAGTTGAGGCAGCAGCCATTGGCGTTCCCGATCCCAATCAGGGGGAAGTGGTTAAATGCTTTGTGGTAAAGAAAAACAATGCATTGACTGAGGAAGAGCTGCTTGCCCATTGCATGGAACACTTGGCCAAATATAAGGTGCCGGCAAAAATTGAGTTTTTGGATGAACTTCCAAAAAATGCAACTGGTAAAATTTTACGGCGTTCCTTGAAAAATCATGTACTGCAAAATTGAATTACATTGATCATGAGGAGATCATTGCCTATAACCGGCAATGGTCCTTTTTTTGTACAACCAAAGTGTATGAGGCTGCATAAAATATATTGAAGAATCTTAAAACCTTGATTCTTGTTTCGAAAAGAGTTATGATTGTCATTAAAAATTTCCACAAAATTGTAAGGAGGGGTTAGATGAGAGATGTAAAGCTTTTGGATATTTTTGCACATCCCATTGCTCAAAAATACTTGAACCGTTCAGGTCTGGCACATGCGATTGCGGTAGCATACCATGCGTTTCACTTAGCAAATGAATATAATGTCGACCCTGATATTGCCGCTAAAGCCGGGCTATTGCATGATATGGGTCATTTCACCTGGTATCGCAATGGTAAATGGGATTATGATCTTTATAAACAAAATGATATTCACCCCATCAAAGGTGCCGAACGAGCACATAAACTGTTAATCCGCTTGGGAGAAAACCCGATCAAGGCAAAGACCATTTCCCTCGCCATTTTATTTCATACCGATTCGTTCTTACCTTCGAATGATATTATTCGTACACCGCTTCAGCAAGTCGTCAAATGGGCCGACGAAAAAGATGAAGAAGAAGGCGGAAAACACCATTATCGCAAAATTGATTTTCCCCGGGCAAAGGAAAGCATCATGAAACTTGATACGCTCATAGATGAGGAACAAAGAAAAAGGCTATCTTCCTGAAGTCAAACGGGTTGATAGCCTTTTTATTGTCAGGAGATACACATTTATTAAAAGTATTTTTACAGTTTAAATTTGTTAACAGGTGAATTAATGATGTAAAATATAGACCATTAGAACTATTCCACGGCGAACAATTATAAAAAACTATCGGATTAATAACAAATAAAGAAAGTAACAGGTGAGGTTATGAAGTCGATTAAGCTAGTGATATATGGTGGTCAGGGAGGAATTGAGGGAATCATCGAACAAGAAGGTGACATTAAGGTCATGGGGATGACTGGAAATGAAATGGACCTTCTTGATTCTGATTATACATCAGTCATTCCAGATGTCATTCTTATTGATGCCCGCTCATCAGGGAAGTATGGACAGGAAGTCATGCAAATCCTGAAGGAAAAACACCCATCCACTCCTTTCGTCATTTTTACTGCCTATTCAGAAAATCATTATCTTATCGAAGCAATAGGCCATGGTGCAGCAGGTTATGTGTTACAGGATGGCGGAATGAAACAAGTGATGTCGGCAATCCGTCAATGTGCCAACGGTCAGATCGTTTATCCTGCCTCATTCAAATCAATTTTAATGAAAAAGCTGGAGCGGGATATTGAAAGATCACCAGTAACTTTGGAAAAGGCAATGGAAAAATTGGGGGCTTTTTCTAAACGCGAGCATGAACTGCTTATTCTGCTAACCCAAGGCGAAACGAATCAGCAAATTTCAAAAAAACTTTTTCTATCGATCGGCACGGTAAAAAACTATATAAGCCGTATTTACAGAAAACTGAATGTTAATAATCGACCGGAGCTTATGGCACTTTTGTATGATTTTCAAAATAGCGGGATGAAGGGATGACCGATCATGCCTGCCGTTCCGTTAATCGGTCTCATTCATTATAAATCAAATTCACATTTGAAATCCTTTGATGAAACGATTTCATCTTAGCAATTAGGCAAAGGAATAAATTCGTAGTTGCCTTAAACCTCTCATCCCTCCGTTTTTTTAGTGTCTCTGCATACGAATCATTCTGCCTCCCTTCCAGGAAGTGCATGTTTGACTGATGGATTATTCTGGGAAATCTTAAGGTTGATAATGAACAATGAAAAATCAACAAAATGATGGGAATTGTAAGGAAGAATAATATTGAAGGGAAATGCGGTTCTAACCTGTCCATTTTGGATTAAACTATTAAGAGGGAGATTCGTTTTAAGGAGGGGCATCATGGTTAGAAAATGGGCTGGAAGAGCGATTATATTATATATCCTTTATGCAGCAGCGATGTATTGGTATATTTTTTATGGAGCGGATACGACCATTCCCGAAGCTTTGCGTGGAACGGCAGCAGATCCTGCAACATTCCTGAATGCAAGGGAACTAAAGCTTAGTGAAGAGTATTCAGGACTGCGGAATTTTATTTTTTTCGTATCGACGCCATATGAATGGCTTCTGTATTTCTTCATATTATTATTCGGTTTTTCAAAGGCATTTGAAAAATCGTCAATGGCAGTCTCGAGACGGAAAGCGATCAGAACGGGCATTTACTTATTCTGGCTTTCCGTTATTTCATACCTGGCTCTATTTCCAATCAGTTTCATTGGATATCGGATGAGCAAGAGTTACCACATAAGTACACAAAGTTTCACCTCGTGGATGAAGGATGGAGTCATCGAATTCTGGGTGAATTTTGGGATGATGTTCATCATCGTTTCCGTTTTATATTGGTTAATGAAGAAAAGTGTGAAGAAGTGGTGGCTCTATGCTTGGATGTTGTCCATTCCTTTTTCCTTGTTCCTGATGTTCGTTCAGCCTGTATTGATTGATCCACTGTACAATGAATTCTATCCTCTCAAAAATAAAGAGCTGGAAACGGAAATATTGGCACTAGCCTCACAGGCTGAGATCCCGGCTGAACACGTGTATGAAGTAAATATGGCGGAAAAGACAAATGCCTTGAATGCATATGTGACCGGCATAGGTTCCAACTCAAGAATAGTTCTTTGGGATACGACCCTGAACAAACTGAAGGAAGATGAAATCCTTTTTATCATGGCACATGAAATGGCTCATTATGTGGAAAAGCACATTTATATAGGGATTGCAGGTTATTTAGGACTGACATTAATCGGTTTGTGGCTGACTTCGAAAATCATGAATTTTATCATTGGTCGCTGGGGCCATCAGTTAAAGGTCCTTTCGGTTGACAGCATATCATCTCTTCCGTTATTTCTCTTGATAACGTCTGTGCTGCTCTTTGCTTCGAGTCCGCTGTCCAATTATGTTTCCAGATATCAAGAAACAAGGGCTGACCGTTATGCCATTGAAATGACCGGGGACAAAGAATCAGCAATCACGACTTTCCAGGAACTCACGAGGTCGGGTTTGAGTCAGGTCAACCCGCCATTCCTGGTTAAATGGCTGCGGTATTCCCATCCGACCATGCTCGAACGGATTTCAACGGTTGAAAATGCAGATACAAAGGGTGATTGAAAGCCAGCTGAAAACCAGCTGGCTTTTTTTCTTCGGAAAGTGGAAGTTTGTGGTCGTTTTCAGAAAAAACTATTATTTTTAAAAATCTTAGGTTCTCTACTATAATAAATTAAATTCCCAGTTCGTTTTAAGGAGATCGGATATGTATAATGTACTTTTCATCACTGTAGGCTCAGTGCTTGTGGCAGTAGCCTACAACTTATTTTTGATACCACATTTAATTTTAAGCAGCGGACTTAGTGGACTTGCGATCATGTTCGGAATCATCACCCCAGTCAACACAGGGATATTGAATTTTCTGATGAACCTGCCATTGCTGATACTTGGTTACCTGAAATTAGGGAGACGCTTTATCACCTATACGATATTATCAGTTGTCGTGATTTCCATCAGTTTATACCTCATTCCAGTTCACGGTATTTCCACTGAACCGATTTTGTCTTCTTTATTTGGCGGAATCATATCGGGAATCGGTATAGGCATCGTCTTTCGCGCTTCGGGGTCTTCGGGCGGCTTTGATATCATTGCCATGCTATTGGCTAAGAAGAGCGACTTTCCGCTTGGTACATTGCTTTCGGTGATGAATGCTGTTGTGGTGGTAATCTCAGGCTTCATCTTCGGTTGGGATGCCGCATTATATACGCTGATTTCCATTTATGCAGCAGGAAAGGTGATCGATACGATCCATTCCAATCACATTAAATTAACATTGATGATCGTTACCAAAAAGAGTGACGAAATGAAAACGAAGCTTCTGACCAACCTATATCGTGGAATTACAGTCATGGATGGTGAAGGTGCATATTCAGGAGAAAAGAGCAAAGTAATGATGACAGTCATTACACGTTATCAGTTAACCGATGTAAAAACGATGATAAAAGAAGTGGATCCGAATGCTTTTGTTAATATAACCGAAACTGCCGAGGTCATGGGTATGTTTCATAAAGAGTGATGATAATAAGAAAAGCCTCCCGACATTATGGGAGGCTTTTTTGATCATGAATGTTAATTTCCAAATTGTTTTAGTAAAACGTTCATTTCAGAACTTAGTTTTAAGAATAAAGGTTTGTTTTTCATATCCAAGGCATCATCGATCTGTTTTGCAAGGAGATTCTTTTTGGTAGTAAGGACGGCTTCCTGAATAATCATATCAATTAACATTTCCTGAACCACGGCATCGTTTTTCATTTCGCTCATTGATAAGGACTTCACTGACTCTGAATAAGATTTTTCATTTTTCAAAGTTACCACCCCTGACCCTTTTTATTATTATATGGATTTGAGTGGATAAAATCAACTGAAAATTTAAAAAATTTAAATTATGATAGAGAATGTGTCGTTTAGATGACGAAAAAGCCACAATATAAAAGAATTTTAAATTTTTTGTGAACTTGCTTTTTATGTTTAAGGGTTATGCTATTATAGTGAGTAATTTAACATACATTTACTATCCCCCTTCACTCTTCTTGGACAGGAATGGAAGGGTACAAGCAATTAAGAATATAAGCTTTGGAAGGTGATAGCGATGTTTAGCAATGAGGAAGAGGTGGAATAAAAATGAAGGAAAACAATCAGGGAATCATCGAGGAATATGAAATCACGCCACATACACTAATGGTTGCGCCAATTAATTACGGCAGTAAAATATATGCCCGTATCGTTGAAATGGAGGACGAGTTCATCTCGCCGTTTAAACCAATGGAAATAATAAAGAAAAGCTGCGAGTTCTTCGGATCAAGTTATGAAGGACGCAAGCAAGGCACGAAACAGCTTATAAACATCACACATAAAGCACCTATCGCGATTGATCCGACCAGTTCGATATTCTTCTTTCCAACTACATCTCCGTTACGTCCTCAATGCATCTGGTTATCACATGAGCATGTGGTATCCTATGAGCGCCTGGATTCCAAACATACAACCATCACATTCAGGAATAGACAAACCATCGATATAGCAGTGTCATGCAGCTCTTTCGAAAACCAGCTGCACCGGACCTCTTTTTTAAAAACGAAATTGATCCAGAGGATTGAGGAAACAAAGAGGAAATCCTTTTATCTGTTCACTGATGCTAATGGAGTCAAGGCTTCAGAGGTAATCTCAAAGTATATACCACGATAAGAGGGGGTTCAGGGGAAAAATCAGAGAAGAATGCAAACGGGAATATTCAAATTTAAAGCAAGCCCTTCTTATTAAAGAAGGGCCCTGGAATCAATCTTCGAATAATTCATCCATTAAATCGTCAATTTCTTTTCTTAATTTTTCAGTTCCTTCTTTGGAAATGGTGATGGTATCACCATCGATAATCAGCATATCTCCTACTTTTGCTCCCTTGGGAAGAGCACTTTTAGGGAAATCCTTCATGTCACCACCATCGATTTCAACGACAGCGATCTTTCCTTCGAAGCGATCAATAATTCCTTGTGCCAATTATTTCACCGTCTTTACAGTAATTTTCTGACCTGTAGAAGTAAAAATAATGTTACCTGATTTATCTGTGCGATAAGTTTTGGCTTTCACTGAATTCAACCGTTTTATAACAGTGGAAGTAGGGTGCCCATAGCCATTTTTCCCTACACTGATTACAGCATATTTCGGTTTTGTTTTGTTAATGAAAGCTGAACTTGTCGATGTTTTTGCACCATGATGGCCTACTTTAAGTACATCCACACTTGGTACCAGTTTTTTAGCCAGCATATCTTTCTCTGCTTTTTCTTCGGCATCACCTGTAAACAAGAATGTTTTTTTGCCGTGTTTAAGCAACAGGACAGCACTCCAATTATTTAAGTCAGACTTAGCATAGTCCTTAACAGGTGCAATGAATTTAAGGGAATTATCCTTTGCTTTAGTGTTGATTTCCACGCCCGTCTTCGCTTTTTTTATTGTAAGCTTCTTCTTCTTAACAGCCGTTAAAAAGTCTTTGTATGCCTGGGTAGTATGTGAAACTTTAGGGGCATACACAGATTTTACATTAAGTGATTTAATCACATGAGCAAGACCGCCAACATGATCCGCATCTGGGTGAGTGGAAACTAATGCAGTAAGTGTTTTTACCTTTTGTTTTTTTAGGTAGGCAACAACTTCGTCGCCCTTTCCTTTACCGCCGCCATCGATTAAAACGTTTTCATTACCGGTTTGTATCAGGATTGAATCTCCTTGTCCAACGTTGATGAAATGTACCTTTACATTTGAGGCTGCCTCAGTTGTTTTAAGTCCAGTGAATAAAGACAAAACAAGAACAGCCACCAGTAGAATATTTATTTTCTTCATTTTTCCCCTCCAGTTAATAATTTACCATGTGTAACCGGAAAAATGGGAATATGGACACGATTTTTGTTTGCGGTAAAAAAAGGAAAATATTGTCTAGGCTTATGTTTAGGGAAAATGATCCTGGGTATTTATGATTAATCTCTTGGATTAAAATGAAAACCATTATTTTAAAGAGTCAATCACTAAAAAATCTATTCCTCTCAGAAAAGAGTGTGAAGTTGGCATATATTAAAGGAGCAGGCTGCGTAGAAAGTTAGGATTACCAACAAAATATTTTGTTAAAGAGATTGTTACTGTTTTTTTAGGATTTGTCCAATTTAAACGTTGATTACCCCCCAGGCACTCGCTTTCCGCGGGCGGTCCGAGAGCCTCCTCGGCGCGTTTGCACCTTTCGTTCCAACCAACTTTGTTTTAAAATTTAGATAGGAACCCTTTTGGCTACAAATTAAACCATGCAAATAAAATATTGCATGGTTATCATAAGAAATTAGGGATGAGTATAAGTATAAGTTTCCTTAATGATTGACTCCTTAATACATAATATAATAGACACCGATGATGTATCTTTTGTTCAGTATTTCACAAATGGTTTTGTTTTTCTGGAAGTTCTTTTTGCTTTATACATTTAATATAAAGAGGTTGTTACTAGTAGATAATACTAGGTATGGATATGCAATTAACATCTTTCTCAATAACGTTGTACTGACACTAAAATGATAGTTTAGACGTATAGTTATAATAGATGAATGGAAATTAAAATGTCGCTTAATAATGAACAAACGGGCCAGCCTTTTAATCGTTAAGGACATTTTCGTCGAAACTGTTGCCTTAATTCAGTAAGCAGTAAGTGCAAACGGCTTGTGTAACAAGAAGAGGAGAAGCGGCTATGGCAGTCCTCGGTTCCTATAATAGGGAAGAGGATAGTATCCCATACCAGGCAGCTTTGACATTCTGCCGTTTAATCATCAAGAACGAAGGCGATGCTATGCATACAGCAAACTTTTAATGAAGGATGCCATAACTAGGGAACTTGAAGTAACGCAGTTAAATGTAAAAGGTATTTTCAGAAGAAGATCTATCTGAAATCTGAAATCCATGGCAGACATTTCATCCGACATGATAGAGCTTGATCCAATAGCATGGGCTTTTTAAGCGTCCCATCGTCCTAAAGGAATTTCCATTCATTCGATGCAGGGATTGGTTGATGGCAATCGATCAGGGCAAATCATGGGATACGTGTTACATTCTGCGGCGGATCATGATATTGGTTACTTTTACATCGATTTGTCGAAGCTGACTGTTTTCCTATCCTTTTCTTCAATATGATGAGTCGATCATAACGGGTGCCACTCCAACCTTTGTCATGGAGCATGTAATTAACTTTCATTTAAGGAATCTTAAAACTAAAATTGTTAGGATATTCAGTATGCACTTGATTACATAGGTTATGCCTTGATCGAAAGTAATCTTTCACGGAGATGAATCCATGGTTTGAACTAGCCAATTAAATTAAGATGTTATGGAATCGATCTTGATCATGAAAGACTCCCTTACCTTTATGCCAGGAAAGATGCGGTGCTTTTTTATGGTCATCCTTTTTACGTCCAAGGGAATTTGTATCCTTCCGGAAGGCTCCCTTGTAACCTGTTAATCCCTTGAGGTTTTTTTTTCGAAAAAGTAATAACATAACAAGTCTTCGGTTTTGTTGCGAAGGCGGGGATTGAAATAATTATGATGTTCCTCGTATCCTTTATATAAAAAACAATACATCGTGAAGGTTTCATCGCGTTTGATTTCACTAACCTTAATATTCTCTTTGCGCAAATAGCGCCGTACCTCGGCAAGCTCGTCTTGAACCACTTTTAAAATATGTTCGACTAGCTCCGAATAGGGCCTTTTTAATTTAAACGGACTAATTTCGATGACCTTGAGATCCCGGTTTAAGACTGTAATAACCATAGGGAGGTAGATGGCTTTTTCAATCATATTTCGGTCACCTTCTGGAATGCGGGTCATCATGACCGCCCCTTTCTAAATAGCGCGTTTTTAATACTAATATGTATCTTACGTAAAAATAAGAACATTTGTTCCGTTTTTATCCTAATGTATTTTCAGTGGTTATGCAAGCAGTTTTGATAAATCTAGAAATATTCGTTAACAAGATTATGTTTTCCGGAGATAGGGAAAGTATGAAGATATATGGATAATAATTCTTGCAATTTCGGGGGAAAGTGATATATCTAAAATAAACGGTTTTTAATAAGTTTATGCTGCTTTGATGGCAGCATGTCGAGGGAGATAATTATGGATTTGGATACTATACGTGAGTGGTTTACACTTGATCATATATCGGCACTTATTCAGCAATATCGCTCATTCGGTCCAATTCCCGGGATCTTACTGCCGATGCTGGAAGCTTTTTTGCCTTTTCTGCCCTTAGTGGTGTTCGTGCTTGCCAATGCAACGGCATTTGGTCTCTGGTGGGGGTTTTTATTTTCTTGGATTGGTGCGGTGGCGGGGTCCTTTTTGATCTTTTGGATTATTAGAAGATATGGTCAAATGAGGTTTTTCCGATTTTTGCAAAAGCATAAACAGGTGCAGAGGTTGATGGTTTGGGTTGAGAGCCATGGATTCGGTCCTTTGTTCATATTGCTCTGCTTCCCTTTTACACCTTCGGCTATCGTTAATATCGTGGCAGGGCTATCAAAAGTCAGTACCCTGCAATATGGACTTGCAGTAGTTGGAGGGAAGGCGGTGATGATTTTTACGATCAGTTTCGTAGGTTACGATTTAGTATCATTGATTCATAAACCTGTGCGAACGATCATTATCGGAATCGTCATCTTTATCCTATGGTATGTGGGGAAAAGACTGGAAGTCCGGTTAAATAAAAGCATGAAGAGAGAAGAAGGGCAATAAATTAATATATAAATGCAGTAGGGGTTGAACTAGATGGAAAAAACAAACAAGAATTCTTTATCCGATTGGATAAAACCAGCGATGATAGCTTTTGTTATTTACATCTTAATCCGTACATTTCTCTTTTCAAGCTATGATGTTGAAGGAAAGTCGATGCAGCCGACCCTTGAAGATGGAAATAAACTTGTCGTGAATAAAATCAATTACCAGATTCATGATATCAACCGTTTTGACATTATTGTTTTTCATGCGAATTCACAAGAAGATTATGTTAAGCGGGTTATAGGGGTTGCAGGTGACCGTATTCGTTATAAAGATGATTGGCTATACGTAAATGGTGAGAAAGTGGATGAGCCTTATCTTGAGAAATTCAAGGAAGGTTTCCCAGGACAGGATTTTACAGGTGATTTTACATTAAAAGAATTGACGGATGTGACCAAAGTTCCGGAGGGCAAGCTTTTTGTCATGGGCGATAATCGTCTTGAAAGTGCTGACAGCCGTCACTTTGGTTATATACCGGTAGAAAATGTTGTCGGTAAAGTGGATGTTCGATATTGGCCGGTCAATGATTTCAATTTTAAGTTTACAGGTGAGTGATTGTGAAGCCCGAGTATGATGCGGGCTTTTTCTTTTGGGGAAAACGCGAACGTACGGTTGGTGTTTTTTTTAGGGAAACGGTAAAATAATAGAAGGTAAATCTAATGGGAAACAGAAACCTAGTCATAAAGACGAAAGTATTTCTGGTATGATGGATCTAGATATTATGTTGTAAGGGGGAAAAGAGATGTCACTCCGTTTTTTACTGGGAAGATCGGGTACAGGGAAAACTTCGAATATATTGGACGAAATCCGCTCTAAATTGGCAGAAGATCCCGAAGGAAATCCAATTATCTACCTCGTTCCTGATCAGATGACGTTTCTATCTGAATATAAATTAATTAAAACACCAGGCCTTGCCGGAATGATCCGGACACAGGTTTTCAGTTTTAGCAGGCTTGCTTGGCGCGTTCTTCAGGAAACCGGGGGAATGAGCCGGCTGCATCTGGACAGTGTTGGCGTTAATATGCTGATACGGAAGATCATGGATGATAAAAAGGAAGAGTTAAAGATGTTCAGTCGATCTGCTGATAAGCAGGGGTTCATTGCACAGATGGAGCTAATGCTGGCTGAGTTCAAGCAGTATTGCATCCAACCTGATGACATTCAAAACTATTTGGCTGAAACCTCACAGGCCGGCAGCGGCATTCAGGATAAACTGCATGATCTTGAATTGGTCTATCAGGCTTTTGAGGATGAAATGGTCAATAAATATTTAGACTCCGAAGATTATTTCACTTTGCTGATCGAAAAAATGTCAGAGTCTTCATATATAAGGAATGCGGATATATATATCGATGGTTTTTATAGCTTGACTCCACAGGAATTATTGATTGTTGAAGAAATGATGAAGCTGTGCAGGAGTGTAACGATCTCGCTGACGTTAGATCAGCCCTACAGGCAATATGCTCCGGATGATTTGCAATTGTTCAGGCAAACGGGAAACCTTTATCATCACCTATATCAGGCTGGATTGAGGAATGGCATACCGATTTCAGAAGATCGAATCTTAAAAAGATCGAAAAGGTTTGGAAAGAGTCCGGGGCTGAATCATCTGGAAACTTATTTTTCCATTCGTCCTGCAAGAACGTTTGAGCAGTCACCTGATGTAACGATCGCCCAGGCAGTTAACCGCAGAGCTGAAATTGAAGGAGTTGCCCGGGATATCTTGTCGCTGGTCAGACAGAAACAGCACCGTTTCCGTGATATTGCGATTTTAGTCCGTAACGGGGAAGCATACGCAGATATTTTACAAACCGTTTTTCGGGATTATCAAATTCCCTTGTTCGTCGATTCCAAACGGACGATGCTGAATCATCCTCTGATTGAACTGATTCGTTCGACTTTGGAGATCATCAATGGCTATTGGCGTTATGAACCGGTATTTCGTGCAATCAAGACGGAGCTTCTATTTCCGCTGCAAAAAAACCACGATCGGATGCGTGAACAGGTAGATAAGCTGGAAAACTATGTGCTGGCACGCGGCATTAAAGGAAGCGGGTGGACGTCCAAAGATCGTTGGACCTACCGGCGATTCCGCGGTCTGGAACTCGAGGACCGGAACCAAACGGATAAGGAAATGATGCTTGAGCAAGAGTTGAATGAAATGAAGCAATTATTTACCGAGCCCATCTTGAAGCTATCAAAACGGGCTAAAAAGGCTGCTAATGGCAGGGAATTGTGTGAAGCCCTTTATCTATATCTTGAAGAATTGCATATACCGGAAAAATTGGAAAAGCTGAAACTGGAGGCAGAAGAAGCAGGTGATTTGGTATCGGCAAGAGAGCATGAGCAAACATGGAATGCGGTTGTCGACCTATTGGACCAATTCGTTGAACTACTGAGCGGGGAAGAGCTTTCCATGAAACAGTTTGCGGTAATCATTGAAGCTGGTCTGGAGTCTCTTGAATTTTCTTTGGTACCGCCGGCAATTGACCAAGTATTAGTCGCTAATCTAGATTTATCCCGCCTGGATGATGTGAAGACAGCTTTTGTTATCGGTTTGAACGAAGGGGTTCTGCCGGGAAAAGCTGTATCTGACGGGATATTTTCAGATAGTGATCGTGATGTGCTGCTGGCTGGTGGACTTGATGTTGCCCCAAGTTCGAAAGTGCGCCTGCTGGATGAGGAGTTCACAGCGTACAAAGCATTCACTACGCCTGCCGAGGCCCTTTATTTATCATATCCGCTTGCCGATGAGGAAGGGAAGGCGCTTTTACCTTCATCCTATTTGAAACGGGTAAGGGACGTATTGCCTAACGTTTCCGATGTGTATTATATGAACGATCCGTCCGATCTGTCTGCAGAGGAACAGGTGAAATATGCAGCGAATCATGATGTGGCCCTTTCGTACCTGGCTGCCCAATTGCAGCTGAAGAAAAGGAACTATCCAATCCATTCACTATGGTGGGATGTATATAATGCCATTATTGATGATGAAATGGCCGGTCCTTCAGCAACTAAGGTTTTATCGAGCCTTTTTTATCAAAATAGGACAAAGAAATTAACTGAGGAAACAAGTAAGCAATTATACGGTGAGAGCATTCTTACGAGTGTATCCAGGATGGAAATGTTCAATAGCTGCCCGTTTTCCCATTATGCGGCTCATGGCTTGAAATTGAGGGAAAGGCAGATTTTCCGTTTGGATGCCCCGGATATAGGCGAGATGTTCCATGGAGCGTTGAAAATGATTTCCGATTACTTGAAGGAACATGATATTCCTTGGTCTACATTGACCCCGGAACAATGCTTGGAGCTGGCCAGAATTGCTGTGGAGAGACTTGCTCCTAAACTCCAAAATCAGATTTTGTTAAGTACGAACCGCCATCACTATTTACGCAGGAAACTCGAAAACGTGATTGGACGTGCCTCGATCGTATTAAGTGAACATGCAAAGGCGAGCGGTTTTGCTCCGATCGGATTAGAACTTGGATTCGGAAAAAATGGCGAGCTGCCGCCACTTTCTTTCACATTGAAAAACGGTACGAAGATGGAATTGATCGGGCGGATCGACCGAGTGGATAAAGCGGAAGAAGATGAGGGTGTCTATTTGCGTGTGCTCGATTATAAGTCGAGTGAAAAGGAACTGAACATGAGTGAAGTATATTATGGACTCGCGCTGCAAATGTTGACATACCTAGATATCGTCGTCACCCATTCCAAGTCGCTGATTGGAAAAGAAGCGATTCCAGCCGGAGTTTTGTATTTTCATGTGCATAATCCCGTTGTCAAATCAAAGGGTATGCTCAGTTTGGATAAAATTGAAGAAGAAATTTATAAAAGCTTTAAAATGAATGGACTTGTACTGGACCATTCAAATGTCATTCAGTTGATGGATACCTCGCTTGATATTGAAAATTCGGGTAAGTCGGATATCATTCCAGCTGGATTTAAAAAGGACGGATCGCTCCTGGCGGCTTCCAAAGTTGCCAGCAGGGAAGAGTTTTCGCTTCTGAATCATCATGTGCGCCGTATTTATCAGGAAGCTGGTGATCGAATGGTCGATGGTGATGTGGATATTACTCCATACAAATTAAAGGAAAAAACGCCGTGTACCTTCTGTTCCTTTAAATCTGTATGCCAATTCGACCAGTCACTGGAGGAGAACCAATTCAGGAATTTGGCACAGAAGAAACAAAATGACGTTCTTGAGCTATTAAGGGGAGAGGGGGAGAGCGATGAGTAAAACGAAAATTCCTGCTCTGCCAGGAGACGTGACTTGGACGGAAGATCAATGGAAGGCAATATGGGCTAAAGATCAGGACATCCTGGTTGCGGCCGCTGCGGGTTCAGGGAAAACAGCGGTACTGGTCAATCGGATCATTCAAAAAGTCATTTCAGAAGAAGATCCAATCGATGTTGATGAACTGCTCGTGGTTACATTCACCAATGCCTCGGCTGCCGAAATGCGCCATCGGGTAAGTGAGGCATTAGAAAAAGCGATCAATGATAATCCGCATTCACAGCATTTACGTAAGCAGTTGAGCTTGATTAATCGTGCTTCGATTTCCACACTCCATTCGTTTTGTCTAGAGGTGATCAGGAAGTATTATTATCTTACGGATATCGACCCTGGCTTCCGGATTGCAGATTCAACGGAGATTCAGCTGCTCCGTGATGAAGTGATGGAAGAGCTTTTCGAGGAGCAGTATGGCCAAAGTGATAACGAAGAGTTCTTTAATTTGGTCGATGCTTTCACAAGCGATCGAAATGATGATGCACTTCAGAATATCGTTCGGTCGCTGCATGATTTTTCGCAATCGAATCCAAACCCGGACCGATGGCTCGATGGTGCCGCCAGCATGTATGAGCTGGCAGATGATGATGGGATTGATGATCTTTCGTTTATCGATTCATTGAAGTTCGATATTGGTTTACAATTGGAAACGGCCAGGGATTTATTGGAACGCTCGCTTGCGTTGACAAAAACCCCTGGGGGGCCGGCTCCAAGGGCTGAGAACTATATAGCCGATCTTGCACTGGTTGTTAAACTTTCGGAAGTGAAGGACCAATCCTGGAATGCACTTTATGAGGAAATCCAAAACGTGAAATTCGGGACGGCAAAACGCCTTACCGGTGCAGATTTTATCAAGGAAGTTGCTGATGAGGCTACCAAGTACCGGGATAAGGCCAAGAAGATCATCAAATCGTTACAGGAAGAGTTATTTTCCCGGAAACCGGAAAGCTACCTGCGGGATATAAGGGAGCTTAAGGGTTATGTCGATACACTTGTAATGCTTGTTAAACGGTTTGACGAAAGATTCTTTGCTGCAAAAGCAGAAAAGAACTTGGTGGATTTCGCCGATTTGGAACATTATTGTCTTCAAATTTTGACAGGGGAAACGGTGGATGGTGAACGAAAACCTTCAGCGGCAGCCATCGAATACAGGAACCAGTTCAAAGAGGTACTAGTGGATGAATACCAGGACACGAACCTGGTTCAGGAATCGATCTTAAAACTGGTGACGGCTGATGGAGAATATGATGGGAATCTTTTCATGGTAGGCGATGTCAAGCAGTCCATTTACCGGTTCAGGCTTGCAGAACCGAATCTCTTCCTTGGAAAATACACACGATTTACCCATGACGGTGTTGATTCCGGACTGAAAATTGATTTAAACCGCAATTTCCGGAGCCGAAAGGAAGTTCTTGATGGGACCAATTTCTTGTTTCAACAGTTGATGGGTATTACAGTCGGTGAGATTGATTATGATGAAGATGCCCAATTGAAAAAAGGTGCCCCATATCCCGAAGACGATCCAAACCCGATCGAACTTCATTTAATTGATGGAGCAGCCGATCCTGAAGCTCATTTGGAAGTGGAAGGGTATGATGGCGGATTTGAGGCCGAGGAGCTTGAAAAAGCGCAGCTCGAAGCAAGGCAGATGGCCAAGCTCATTAAAAAGGCTATAAGCGAAAAGCATCGGATATATGATACGAAAACCAAAAGGTACCGATCTGCCACTTATCGGGACATGGTCATTCTACTTCGTTCGATGCCATGGGCACCGCAAATCATGGAGGAATTTAAAAAGCAGGGAATTCCAGTCTATGCCAATTTGTCCACAGGGTATTTTGAAGCGACCGAAGTGGCCATCATGATTTCCTTATTGAAGGTGATTGATAATCCGCAACAGGATATCCCATTGGCTTCCGTTCTCCGTTCACCTATCGTCGGGTTGGATGAAGAAGAGATGTCAAAGGTGCGTTTATTCCATACAGGAAGCTATTACGAAGCACTAGCTGATTTTTACAGAAAGAGTGACCCTGAGGAACATCCGGGGCTTTATGAAAAAGCCTCTGCATTTTATAAAAATCTAGTGAAGTGGCGGAAGATTGCCAGGCAGGAGGCATTATCAGATCTGATCTGGCTCCTATACCGCGAAACGCAGTTTTATGATTTTGCAGGTGGGATGCCGGGTGGGAAACAGCGTCAGGCCAATTTACGAGCGCTGTATGACAGGGCAAGGCAATATGAAGCAAGTTCTTTCCGCGGTCTGTTCCGTTTCTTGCGGTTTATAGAAAGGATGCAAGAACGTGGAGATGATTTAGGGGCAGCTCGGGCTTTAGGGGAACAGGAAGATGTAGTCCGGCTGATGACGATTCACTCGTCAAAGGGGCTTGAGTTCCCGATCGTGTTCATTGCCGGTCTTTCCAAGCAATTCAATATGATGGATTTACGAAAGTCCTATTTACTGGATAAAGATTATGGCTTTGCGGCAAAGTATGTGAATTCCGAATTACGGATAACTTATCCATCCCTCCCTCAATTGGCTTTTAAGAAAAAAAAGCAGCTTGAATTAATTGCCGAGGAGATGCGTGTCCTCTACGTGGCGCTAACAAGGGCTAAGGAAAAGCTTTATTTGATTGCCAGTATCAATGATGCAGAAAAAACGCAGCAGAACTGGGAAAGTAATGCGGCACATGGAGATTGGCTATTGAAGGACTATGTACGGGCAGGTGCAAAAAGTTATCTTGATTGGATTGGTCCATCCCTTGTCCGACATCGGGATTCTCTTGGTGCTGCAGGTCTTGGCTTGGAAATGGAGTCGCATCCATCGAATTGGTCCATTTCCGTCATTCCGAGTGAAGAGCTTGCTGTTCTGGATGAGGAAGAGGCACTGGCTCAAGAGCAAATGCTTGAACATGTCCAGAAATCGGAGAAGGTCGGCATCGTTTCCGAGTTTTATGATGATATCAAGGAACAGCTGGAATGGGAGTACCCCGAGCATGAGGCGACGGTGTTTCGTTCCAAGCAATCCGTTTCTGAATTAAAACGTCAATATGAACTCAAGGACGAACAAAGCTCCACAGAGCTGTTGCGTAGATTTAAGCGGCCTATCACGAAGCGGCCGACTTTCATGCAAGAAAAGTCACTGACTCCTGCCGAAAGGGGTACGATTACACATTTAGTCATGCAGCATATTGATCTATCTAAAGAGATTACCATTCAATCGATTCAGCAACTGATCATTGATCTGATTCAACGTGAGCTGTTGACGGAGGAACAGAAAGAAGCTGTGGATCCGGAGACGATCGTCGATTTCTTCGATAGTGAAATCGGGCAAAGAATGCAGAGGGCCAAAAGCATTCGCCGTGAAGTGCCATTTACGATGTCGCTGCCTGCAAAGGAAGCTTACAGCGATTGGACAGCTGGAGATGAAGAAGTCCTTATCCAAGGTGTGATTGATTGTATCTTTGAGGATGAACAAGGTCTTGTGCTTCTCGACTATAAAACGGATACGATCACCGGCCGTTTTGCAAACGGGTACGAAGGGGCTAAAGGGATTCTTGCCGATCGATACCAGATGCAGCTTCAGCTTTATACGAGGGCTGTTGAAGGGATAATGAATAAGAAGGTAACCGGCCGTTACTTGTTTTTCTTTGACGGCTCGCATTTATTGGAAGTATAAGAGAGAAGGAGTGTCCCATTGATGTGGGACGCTTCTTTTTGGTTGAATAAACAGAATAGTTTGAAAAAGTGTAAATGCTTACTATATACTAGTGGAGAAAAATACCTTTTTAAAGGAGTAGAGAAGAGTATGACGAGTGAGATCAAGAGCAAGGGATACTTTGGTGAGTTCGGTGGAAGCTTTATACCGGGTGAACTTCAGGAAGTTATGGATATTTTAGAAACGGAATTCCTGAAATATAAGGATGACCCGGAATTCATTGAGGAGTTCCGATATTATCTGAAAGAATATGTCGGACGCGAAAACCCGTTAACACTTGCAAAGAATTTAACGGAAAAGGTTGGCGGGGCAAAAATATACTTGAAGCGTGAAGATCTGAATCATACAGGTGCTCATAAAATTAATAATGCGATCGGACAAATCCTGCTCGCTAAACGAAGGGGTGCTAAACGCATCATCGCAGAAACAGGAGCAGGACAGCATGGTGTGGCGACTGCGACAGCATGTGCGATGTTTGGCATGGAGTGTGTGATCTATATGGGGAAGCTGGATACGGAGAGGCAGGCATTGAATGTCTTTCGAATGGAATTGCTGGGGGCAAAAGTCGTAGCGGTCGAAAAGGGACAGGGTCGATTGAAGGATGCTGTTGATGAGGCATTGAATGACTTGGTGCAAAACTATGAAAATACTTTTTACTTGCTTGGTTCAGCAGTGGGGCCACACCCATATCCAACGATCGTTAAGCATTTCCAATCAATCATAAGTGAAGAATCGAAGCGCCAGATCCTTGAAAAGGAAGGGAAACTGCCAACTGCCATCATTGCTTGTGCAGGAGGGGGAAGTAATGCGATCGGTGCTTTTGCTCATTATCTCGATGAAGAAAATGTCCGTTTAATTGGTGTAGAGCCAATTGAAGCCCCAAGTATTTCGCAAGGTGTCCCGGCAGTATTGCACGGATTCAAAAGTTTGACGTTAGTGGATGAGCAAGGGGAACCAAAACCGACATTTTCCATAGCCGCCGGTTTGGATTACCCAAGCGTGGGACCCGAGCATAGTTTTTTGAAAGATAGCGGACGAGCGGAGTATGTCACGGTAAAAGGGGAAGAAGCGCTGGAGGCTTTTCAGGTATTATCCAAAACAGAGGGAATCATTCCAGCTCTCGAAAGCTCACATGCCCTGGCTCACGCCATGAAGCTAGCTAAAGAGTTAACAAGGGAAGATATACTGATCGTTAATTTATCAGGCAGGGGAGACAAAGATGTTGAGCAAGTATTTAACATGTTAGAAAAATAGTCCGAATGTAAAAGCCTCCCAGGAAATGGGAGGCTTTTTCTATGACTAATTATTCCCTGTAATGGGCTGGTCAACTCCATTGATATCAAGGACATTGCTTCCATTCAGGCCATTGGCCGTGAAAGTGATTGCAGCTGTGTTCCCTGAGCCGGATCCGAAGACCGATTTGGAGGAAGACTTAGGGGAAATGACGGCGCAATCACCGAATAACAGGTTTCCTTGCGCGACATTAAATACTTGAACCGGGCCGATAATGGCAGGCATATGAACCCCTCCTTTAAAAGTTTAAGTGTTGTTGGTTGAATCCTCGATTGGCGTCTCTTCGTTTTCTTTAGGCACTTCCCGAATATGCTTCACTCTTGATTCCATACGTGCATGGCCTACGTTCCCCACACCAACCACAGATGAGGCCGATACCCCGATTATATTGATATTGCCGACCCGTATGAAGGGATTTGGATTTGAAAAACTTGATATGACTGGTTCATTCAATCTTGGGATATAAAATGGTTTCTTAAAAATGTCATAGTCTGCGAAATGAATATCGACTGAGTGGAAAGTTTCACTTTTCTTTTGAACGGCTAAAGCCAGGGAATTCCCGTCAATATATGAGGTATCCCCGATTTGCATGGCGGAGCTGAACGATACCGTGTCTGATACTATAGATTTTACTTTTGATATTCTTGAAAACATATTTTTTATCCTTCTGGAGAAAGCGGCACGAATGGCCCTATGATAAGGGATTCCGGCGGGGTATCGAATGCTGAGGATAGTTGGACCGTTTGTACATCCCCTATGAGAAATAAAGCAGAGCTTGCTACACCGGTAATTTTAATATCTCCTACACAAAGCTGGTGATTGGTTACATTAAACTCCATTTGCATTTCCTCCTGTCTCGGCTTGTGAATGGGTAATGAATTGGAATAATGCAGTTTGAATATCGGATTTCACCTTCTCCCTGATCTTTTCCTTGACATTATCCCGTTGCTGCGGTGCACGTTCCGCGTAAGAAAGATTATCGAAATACATATTGATGCGTTGATGAAGCTGGCGTTCGACGTCCTGTTTAATGAAGTCATGATAAGATGCTTCCAAGGATATTTTCAGCTGGGTTTCCGCATCGTGAATCATATTTTCCAAGTCTGAAAGTATATCATTGTGAATTTCCTGGACGACGATTTCCCTTCCTGGAAATAGGTTAGGTGCAGGTTGAACGGGTTGGTTGTTGACGGCAAATTCATCAATGTTGTTAAGGTCAGTTGGATTTAAACCGATATTCAATGTTCCATCTAAAGATTCGACTTTTAACTGATCGAATTTATATTCAATTTTATCTACATGGATTGGCGGTTTATTTTTCAGCTCGGCAATTTCATCTGTCAGGCGTTTGAGTTCGTGTTCAAGTTTCATGATCCGTTTATCCTGGGCTTCAAGAAAACGCTGCATTTGTATGGAATATGAATAGAGATCCTGATTCACGATTCAACACCCACCTTCACAATAAGTTGATTTCATATAAGACAGTATATGAAAAAGTAGGATGTAGGTGAATGCCTATGAACTAGGAGGATGTAAATGGGACGAAACTGGCTAATGGGGTTACATCGGCTTCAATTTCGGGAGCAGGCTCAGTGAATCCACCGGTATTGGCCAATGTGGAATATGGTTTAATCACCCCTGCACTACCTATTTGAAAAACGGATGAATTGGCGATGCTTTCAATTTTTATCATATTAATTTGTATGGTCTGGTGAATATTGAAGATCATGCTGACTCCTTTCTTAAAACATTAGAGATTTAGGACCAGTGGCTGATCAACACCATCAGTATCATTTGTATTCGTGGTGCTATAGGCATTATAAAGGGATATGGATTCACCCGTATTAAACGAGCCAGCACCTGCAAACGTTTTTGAGGTGGAATAGGGACTAATTTTAAAGACGTCACCAATATGGACAATTCCACTGCTACCGACGTTGATGACTTGAACGATTCCTACGATGGCCGGCAAGAAAATCACCCTTTTTTTATTCTGTTTTCCCTTGATTTCAGGCCATGAGCCTATCACTGAAGGGAGTTTCAATGTATTGTATGTTGACTCATGATTGATGTGATTCATCTGCCTATTAATATATTGTTATATAACAACGGCTGATATTGTTGGAATGTTGGAAACAGATATGGTAATATAATGCTAATTCAGAATTTTCAAATAAAACTAGAGGTGAGGAAATGAATGTACCATTAGTATTATCGCATTTCTTAGATCGAGCAGCCTTACTATATGGCGATAAGAAAGCCATCATTGGAGATGACAAGGTTTTAACATACTTAGAGCTGAATGGCCGTGTAAACCAGCTTTCAAATGGTTTAAGGGATCTTGGTGTCAAAAAGGGTGACAAGGTGGCATATTTGGCACCTAACTCAATTGAAATGCTTGAAGGCTTTTATGGGGTATTTCAAATTGGGGCAGTAATCGTTCCCTTGAATATCCGTTTGAAGCCTGCAGATTATGTTTTCATTTTGAACCATAGCGAGTCCAAGGTCCTTTTCGTAGATCAGGAATTGTATCATCTTATTTCCTCTGTCAAGGACGAACTTGAATCGGTGGAGCACATAATCGTTCATTATAAAGATGAAGAGATAAATGAAACCGATTACAACCATTGGCTGGAACGTTATGATAACGAGTGCTTTAACCGGGAGTCAGTGGATGAAAATGATGTTTCGAGCCTTCTTTATACTAGCGGGACCACAGGAAATCCCAAAGGGGTGATGCTGACTCACCGCAACAACTATTTACATGCCCTGGGTGCGATGCATCATTTCAGGGTCAATGACCGCGATACATATTTGCACGTACTGCCGATGTTCCACGTGAATGGGTGGGGGGCGCCATTTTATTATACGGCAAATGGTGCCACTCAAGTTTGTTTGAGGAAAACCAGCCCAGAAATGATATTTGATGCACTGCAAAAGCATAAGATTTCCATCATGCATATGGCACCGACGGTTCTGAATTCACTGTTCCAATATTATGAACGGAATGTTCCGAAAATCGAGCAGGATATCCGAATCGTTGTTGCGGGTTCCGCTCCGCCTCCTGCATTCGTTACAAGGGTGGAAAAAGAGTTAGGCTGGGAATTCATTCAAATTTACGGAATGACTGAATCAACACCGGTCAGTCTGATATCGCTGATTCGTTCTGAATTCGATGATCTTCCGGAAAAAGAAAAATACAGAATGAAGGCGAAAGCCGGATATCCCATCATAGGCAGTGAGGTAAAGGTTATCCATGACAATGGTGAGGAAGTTGCCCAAGATGGCGTGGATATCGGCGAGCTTATCGTCCGCAGCCATGGAGTGATGTTAGGTTATTGGAAAAATGAAGAAGCAACCAGCCAGACACTGATAAATGGATGGCTGCATACAGGGGATATGGCCACAATCGATGAAAACGGGAATGTGGATATCGTTGACCGCAAAAAGGATATAATCATTAGTGGCGGAGAAAATATCTCTTCCATAGAAGTGGAAGGAATACTCTACGAACATCTGGACATTCTTGAAGCGGCAGTCATTGCCGTTCCGCATGAAAAGTGGGGAGAGACACCGCATG
Source organism: Peribacillus sp. TE19612 (assembly GCF_056279465.1). Classification (NCBI taxonomy): domain Bacteria; kingdom Bacillati; phylum Bacillota; class Bacilli; order Caryophanales; family Bacillaceae; genus Peribacillus; species Peribacillus sp. TE19612. The sequence continues at coordinate 403,283 of NZ_JBWCCL010000003.1, forward strand.
CATTCATTGTGCCAAAAATGGGCGTGGAATTAACGGAGGATGATATAAAGGCCTTCACACGGGAAAAATTAGCTCATTTCAAATCAGTTACCAGTGTGTCGTTCGTCGATGAGCTTCCAAAAACGGCATCGGGGAAAATACAAAAAATCCATCTTCGTAATGATTACTGGGAATCTAAGGGGAAAACAGGCAGATTCGTTAATTGAAGCTCGCTAACGCTGTTCAGAAATGATCAGCGTTTTTTTTCTGTTGCCGTTTAAAACGGTTTCCTGAGGTGGACACTGATATGTTTCCATTCGTAAATAGCCGCAGTAACTCATGCCATTGTTGGATAAGGGAAGGTCATTCAGGAACATCGGAATTTGTTTCGATAAAAAGCTTCCTGTTTAAAGATAAAGTGTTACTATTATAAAATATTTCAAATTATTATAATTTTTCTTTTTTCATTATGTTGATTTTAACAGTTTTGGATTGTGGGGGAGAGCATTGAAACGTATTCATTATAGCTGGGTTATTTTAATCATAACATTCTTCTCGATTATTGTAGCCGGTATCGTTAGGTCATCATCGGGAGTATTCATCGTACCATTTGAAAATGAGTTCGGGTGGGACCGGTCCGTCATTTCTTTAGCCTTTGCCATAAGTCTTTTTCTTTATGGATTATCGGGTCCATTCATGGCCGCCCTAATTGAAGTGCTTGGGTTGAAGAAAATGATGGTATCGGCCATGTCCACTTTATTGGCAGGGATTCTCCTCACTTTTTTCATGCAGCATGAGTGGCAGCTCATTTTAATTTGGGGAATTATCATTGGATTGGGTTCTGGAGTGTTTTTAACGGTATTGAGCCCATATGTGGCAAATCGTTGGTTCGAGAAGAGGCGGGGGCTGGCGGTCGGGATACTTACGGCAAGTACTGCCACGGGCCAGCTCATTTTACTTCCGGTTTTAGCCATCATCATTGAGAGTTATTCGTGGAGATGGGCGATTGGATTAATTTTGGTCCTTAGCTTGATCATGCTGGCAATCATCCTTTTATTCATGAAAAACAATCCGAAGGAAGTCGGCACTCTTCCATATGGATTGGAAGAGGAAAAGCAGGAGGCTGTTACAGTCCAAAATAAGAATCCCATCGCCATGGCTTTTCAGTCGTTGATTGAAGCAGTGAGAGTGAAGGAATTCTGGTTATTGGCAGGTAGCTTTTTTATATGCGGACTTTCAACGAGCGGGTTGATCGGGACACATTTCATTTCTTACTGCATTAGTTTTGGTTTACCGGTTGTGACGGCAGCATCACTGCTATCTTTCATGGGAATCTTTGATTTGATTGGTACGACTGTATCCGGATGGCTATCAGATCGTTTTGATAACCGTTGGCTGTTGTTTTGGTATTACGCTCTAAGGGGGGCTTCCCTCGTATTACTTCCTTTTGCATTAAATGAAGGTTCTATCGGTCTATTGATTATCTTTTCCGTTTTCTATGGCTTGGATTGGATAGCGACCGTTCCTCCGACCATAAGCATTTCAAGGCAAGTATTTGGCTTGGAGAAAAGCGGGATCGTATACGGGTGGATATTCGCGGCCCATCAGGTGGGTGCAGCAGTGGCGGCGTACGGTGGGGGGCTTATCTTCAAAATATTCAACTCCTATACATGGGCATTCTTCCTTGCAGGAATCTTTTGCTTATTGGGCAGCTTGTTTGTCATACTGATAAAAAAGCAAAAAGCGGTCACGAAAGTTAAAGGTGATGCAATGGAGATATAGAAAAGATGTTAAATCTGTATGAATGAAAGAGGGTGTACCTATGAAGGGCGCGATGGTACCATTGCAGGAAAGTAAACGGATCGTAAGCATCGATATTTTACGTGGGTTAGCCATTTTAGGGATTTTTTTAGTGAATATGCCTTCTTTCCACTCCCCGCTCTTGTACATAGATGGTGCCGAGCGGTGGGCAGGAGGATGGGATGGGATTTTGTATAGATTCAGTGATATAGTGGCACAGGCCAGCTTTTATCCGTTATTTGCCTTTCTGTTCGGTTTCGGGGCAATCATTTTGGCAGTAAGGAGTGAAGAAAAGGGTATATCATTTCCGTTATTATATATGAAAAGGCTAAGTTTCCTGCTGATACTTGGCTGCATTCATGCTTTCTTCATCTGGCATGGGGACATCCTCATTAATTATGCTGTATTTGGGTTTGCACTTTTGTTTTTTTATAAGATGAAGGGCCGGAATTTAATTCTGCTTGGCTCGGTTTGTTATGTCCTGCCTTTTGCGATATTGGGTTCTCTATTTCTTATAATGGGCATTTTTGATAGTGAAGGGATGGCGATCACGACTGATTCGGCGATGATGAAACAGTCTTTGGAAGTTTATCAATCTGGTACATTTACGGAACTGATGAGTCAAAGGGCGTTGGATTGGTATATGGTGAACAACCCTTTTAATGCCATTATCCTTTTTTTATCGATTTTTCCGTTTTTTTTAATGGGAGCAGGCGTGGCAAAACAGGGCTTTCTCCAAAATCCAACCCAATATAAACGACAATTGAAAGCGATATCGATGGTAAGCTTGCTATTGGGCATGTCAATTAAGATGCTGCCATATGTGACGGTATACCATTTTGGAACGATATTCGTTCAGGATTATTTGGGAGGACCGTTACTTACGATTTTTTATATCACGGCAATCACGATTTTGGCGGAACGGGCAGGGGCTTCCCGTCTGTTACATCCGCTTTCGTATATCGGAAGGATGTCGATGAGCAATTACTTGTTCCAATCGATGGTATGTACGGGCATTTTTTATTCATATGGCCTTGGTTTATATGGATCAGTCTCATATACAACAGGATTTGTTTTTCTAATAGCCCTGTTTTGCCTGCAAATCCTGCTTTCCTTATTGTGGATGGGTCTGTATAAATACGGACCGGTTGAATATATATGGCGTTTTTTTACGTATGGTAAAAAGCCGGTCATGCGCAGGTAGGGACCAGTTAAGAAGAAATGTAAATGATGTTCATTAAATTGTTGGTTTTACCCATACAGGTGGATACTTAGTTTTGTTTTTTTGTAAAAGCCTATGATATGATGAAATGGAAACTGAACGAGGGGGCAAAAAAATGACACATATGCATATTACAGCTTGGGTTATCGGAATCATTCTTTTCTTTGTCACATATTCGATGCTTAAAGGTGCAAACCCGAAAGCGAAAATGCTACATATGATAACACGGTTGTTCTATCTATTGATTTTCCTTACTGGCGGCATGCTGATCACTGATTTTGGTGCCTATGCAGTAAAAATGATTGTTGGTATCATCGTGATTGCGGCGATGGAAATGGTGCTGGTCCGTACGAAAAAAAGAAAAAGCACAGGTGCCATGTGGATATTGTTCATCGTAGCGCTTGTATTCGTCCTTTATTTAGGACTTTCACTGCCACAAGGAATGGACTTTTTTTAATACAGAATTAAAGACGGGTAAATGAGGAAATCTCATTTACCCGTTTTCTTTTACCTGTTATTGTGAATTCACTTTCTCAATGACGATCCTTTTTCCAGTGTTCAGGGTGAATTCAAAACGATCATGATCCTTTTTCCCGTATGAAAAATGGTGCTGAACGAGACAAATTTGGCTCTCGTTATCAAAGGTGAAGAAATTCACGCCGGACTGGTTTGGGACGGCCCTTAAAAAAGTGAGCTGGTTATAGCTATATATACAATCATAAATAGAAAAATCAAGTGAATTCAATGTCGTTACAAATTGGAAAAAGGAATCATCGTTCAATTCTTCCAATAAACGTTCAAAAGAGTAGAGCAGTTTTTTGCGTATCCGAATGGGCTCATTTTCCCTTAAGAAGGTGATTTCCCGATGAAGCAGGATCTTTCCCTCTTCTTCAATTACTCCTTGCTGCCAGCGCCCACCCCTGTACACTTCGATGATGCTGTCAACGTGGTCTTCAATGGAGCAGGCCTCATCTGTTTCATCATCGAAAAAAATCCATTGTTGATTGATATTTTCCACTGTTCCTTCGGTAAAAGCTCTTGTTTGCCTATTCATTAACTTAGTTCGTTGTTGCTGACTCATACATATACCTCCAATAGTGGAATCCTCACCTACTTTTTAGTCAAAATCCAATGAAAATATAACTGTATATTTTAAAATATTATGGACAAATAACCATCTTTCCGTCTTTGCATAGGCTATGTTTAACACGGGATGCTTTGCTCAACAATTCATTAACGATGCCGGGCGTTGTTGGCAAGGTGGCCCTACGGAATGATGCTGAGCGATACTTAGGGACTGTAAATCTTTTTAAGACAGGGAGCCAATATATTTTTGATAGTCCGGATAGAAAGGATGAAGTATAAAATGTGTGGGATAACAGGCTGGGTGCATTTTCAAAAAGATTTACGGACAAAAACGAAAACGCTGGAAAACATGACAAAAACGTTGGCAAAGCGGGGGCCTGACGAAGATAATGTTTGGAGCGAAGCCCATGTTGCCTTTGGTCATAAACGGTTAACGGTTGTCGATGCGGAAGGCGGAAAACAGCCGATGACGAAAAATCAAGAAAACGGCAGATATACGCTTTGTTATAATGGTGAGCTATATAACACCGAGGATATTCGTAAACAGCTATTATTAAAAGGATATTCCTTTAACGGTCATTCTGATACAGAAGTTTTGCTAACTTCTTATATAGAATGGAAAGAAAAATGCATTGACTTGTTCAATGGGATTTTTGCGTTTGCGATTTGGGATGAAAAGGAACAGAAATTATTCGTCGGAAGAGATCGCATGGGGGTAAAACCATTCTTTTATGCGGAAAGGGACGGCGGGTTCATTTTCGGATCGGAGCTGAAGGCGATTCTGGCCCATCCGGATGTTAAAACGGAGATTGACCGCGAAGGGTTGTCTGAAGTTTTTGGTGTTGGTCCATCCCGGAAGCCAGGTTCAGGCGTATTTCATAATATCCAGGAATTAAGGCCTGCCCATGCGCTTACTTTATCAAGGAAAGGCCTCCGGATTTGGAGATATTGGAATGTGAAAAGCGAAGAACATCGGGATACGCTTGATGAGACGGCCGAGAAGGTTCGCTTCCTTGTCGAAGATGCAGTGACGCGGCAACTTGTATCCGATGTTCCGCTTTGTACCTTCTTATCAGGAGGGCTTGACTCAAGCGCAATCACGGCCATTGCTGCAAATGCCTATCAAAAAGAAGGGAAAGGCCAGCTTCATACGTATTCCATTGATTATGAGGATAATGAGCGTTATTTCAAGGCAAATGATTTCCAGCCAAACTCCGATGGGTATTGGATTAAAAAGATGTCGGATAGTTTTAACACGGTTCACCATTCATCGGTCATCTCTCAAGAGCAGTTGACAAATTATTTAACGGAAGCTGTCCTTGTAAGGGACCTCCCAGGCATGGCGGATGTCGATTCTTCTTTACTTTGGTTTTGTAAGGAAATCAAGCGGGATTTTGTCGTAGGCCTCTCCGGCGAATGTGCGGATGAAATTTTTGGAGGTTATCCTTGGTTTCATCGTGAGGATGATTTGAATCGTGCTGGTTTTCCATGGATGAGATCTACGGATGAGCGGGTATCTTTATTGAAAACGGGATGGCGCGAGAAATTGAAGCTGGAGGAATATGCCCAGGAAGCTTATTTGGCCACCCTTGCCGAAACGCCTAAATTGGAAGGGGAAAGCGGTATAGCGGCAAAGCGGAGAGAGCTTTTCTATGTGAATTTATTATGGTTCATGACGACGCTTCTCGACCGGAAGGACCGGATGAGTATGGGGGCAAGTCTAGAGGTGCGCGTGCCATTTGCCGATCATCGCCTTGTTGAATATGCATGGAACATTCCTTGGGAAATGAAAATGGAAGGCAACCGTGAAAAGGGTATTCTTAGGAAGGCTTTGGAGGGGCTATTACCGGATGAAGTATTGTATCGTAAAAAAAGCCCATATCCAAAAACCCATAACCCTATATATACAGACCGTGTGCAGGCGTGGTTGAAAGACTTACTGACGGATAAAAATTCGATCCTGCATGAATTTTTCGATAAACAGAAGCTAACCGATATAGTAGATTCAAAGGGTGCGGCTTTTAAAGTGCCATGGTTCGGCCAATTGATGTCAGGGCCACAATTGCTCGCGCATTTGGCACAGACCCATGTATGGTTCAAAGAATATGATATCCAAATAATCGAGTGAAAAAAACGGGGCGGATGATTATCAACGCCCCGTTTTCATTTGCCTCAATGATTGATTGCGAGAATTTTATATTGATAACCACCCAATTCAAATTTGCCAACTTGTGTGGTTTCCTTCGTTCTTAAATCCGTTAGTGTACGTCCTTTCAAATCAACAGGAAGGGTAAAGGATTGTTTGACATCGGTCGGATTGATGAGGATCACGACAGAACGTTTTTCATTATACTTTTGGTAGGCCACGATATTTTCGTTTCCAGCTGTATCAAGGAATTTGAACTCCCCGTCATTGGCAAGTAACCGTTCTTCTTTTCGCAAGTGGATCAATGCCTTAATTTCATTGAGTAGCTCGGTGTTTTGTTTTTCTTCTTCCCAGACCATGCATTTTCGGCATCCTGGATCCATGTCGCCGGTTAAGCCGATTTCATCTCCATAATAAATACAAGGGCTGCCATTGAATGTCAGCAGGATTGCGTGAATGAGCTTGGCTCTAGCTAAATCTTCCCCGCAATCCGTGAAAATCCGCGGTGTATCATGGCTTCCAAGAAGGTTGAATGTCACGTCAAAAACATTGGTTGGATAACTGTGATAGATGGCTGTCATTTCTTCAGTGAACTCGCGTGCATTGATGGTTTGTGAGGCGATCAGGCGAAAGACCTGGTTGGTGAAAGGGTAATTCATGACGGCATCGAACTGATCGCCGCGAAGCCATGGCATGGAGTCATGCCAAATTTCCCCAAGGATATAAAGGTCAGGCTTTATACTTTTCACCGTTGTTCGAAATTCACGCCAGAATGGCTGATCGACTTCATTTGCCACATCGAGCCGCCAGGCGTCTATATCGAACTCCTTGATCCAATAAGCCGAGACTTCGAGCAAATATTCTTTCACCTCCGGATTTGCCGTATTCAATTTTGGCATCGATTCAAAAAAACCGAAAGTTTCATAATTGGGCCTTTCCCCTCCCTTAAGAGGGAAGCTGTGTGGGTGGAACCAATCCTTATATTTCGATTTCTCCCCTTTTTCGAGTAAATCCTGGAAAGGGGGGAAATAGTAGCCGCTATGGTTAAAAACGGCATCCAGCATGACCCGTATATTCCGTTTATGGCATTCGGCTATTAATGTTTTCAATGTTTCCTTCGTTCCGAATTGCGGATCGATACTCCGATAATCAATCGTATCGTATTTATGATTGGAGTAGGCATGGAAGATTGGCGTGAAATAAATTCCATTGATGCCGAGATTCTCCAGGTAATCCAAATGTTCAATGATTCCTTCGAAGTCCCCGCCAAAAAAATTATCCACCGCCGGTTCTTCACTTCCCCAGGGTTTCACACCTTCGGGGTCGTTGGCGGGGTTTCCGTTCGCAAAACGTTCAGGGAAAATTTGGTACCAAATTGTATCCTTGACCCATTCCGGTGCCCCGAAAACTTCATTTTGATGGAGATAGGGAATCGCGAAATAGCATCCGGGATCTCGGGGAGGCTCTTTAAAGAAGCCCTTTTCCGTGTAAAATGCACTTTCTTCTTCTGAGGTTACCTTGAACCCATATCGAATTCTTCGGTAAGGAGGTTTCACATAAATATGCCAATAATCATAACGGGTATCGCTGCCTGACAAACTCATGGGAAGTTCTTCGTACTGCCATTGACCATTATCTGATATGTATGGATCACCAAAAATCAATCCAACTGAGGAGATATCTTGTTTTTTCGTACGTAGGCGGATATGTAGGGTTTCGGTGTTGATGGGATAGCCGTAATTGTCATTAGGTCTATGGTGTATGGATGAAAATTCCATTTAAAATCACTCCAATTCTATAAGTATTTGAGGATGTGAAAAAGGAAACTTCCGGCTGTTACGAGGAGGGTCTCTATGAAGCGGTACTAAGCCAGGTAAAGTGCTTTTTCATTTTGGTTATATACCCAATTTCAATTGAAAGAAGCACTTATTAACTAAAAAATAACAAAAATTGTTCATCACTACAAGGAAATAAATACGCCAAGGAAAATGTTGTAAAAATCAAAGCCGTTCATATAATGATAACAATAGCTTTGGTATCGCTTTCATCAATTGGCTTTATTTGAAGTACTGAACTGAAAAACAGTATTATTTGGTGCTTTTGGACATGATAGAATAAACATTGCAAAAAGGAGAATGAAAGTGAAGAAGCTGATTTTTCATTTGTTCATGTCCATATTATTGATTGTTAGTGTAAGTGCTTGCGGATCCAGTTCAGATTTAGAAAATAAAAATAAAGCAGTGAAAGAAGATAAGAAAAAAGAAGACGAAGCCAGCAATGAAGCGAAGCCGGAAAAATTGATCATTTGGGAGGAAGAAGGTAAAGCGGAGGCTCTAAAGCCAGTGATTGAAGCCTTTGAAAAAGAATATGGAATCAAAGTTGAGCATGAAGAGCTTGAAATGGCTACCGGGATGTATGAACGACTTCGTCGAGATGGGCCAATCGGAAATGGAAAGGCACCGGATGTCGTAACTTTTTCCCATGAGAAAGTCGGGCAAATCGTGAAGGAAGGCTTAATTCAGGAAGTGAAGGTGAAAGATGATGTATTGAATGCATTCATTGAACCTTCAATTAGGGGGGAGATGTATCAAGATAAGGTTTTTGGATTGCCAAAGTCCGTAACCACCTCCGTCTTCATTTATAATAAAAAATTGATGGCTAAGGCTCCTGAGACGATGAATGACCTTTATAAAATGACGAAGGAATTAAGAAAGCGTAACGTGCATGGTTACTATGCCAAGTGGAATGATTTCCATGATTCGTATGGAGTAATGGCTGGAATGGGAGGTTATATATTTAAAGATAAGAATGGAAAGTTAGACCCTTCCGACATTGGTTTGAATAATAGGGGTTCCATAAAAGGGGCTGCGTACATCCAAAAATGGTATAGGGCGGGTTTGATTCCTAAAGGCGGCAAGGCAGGAATGGAGAAGTTGTTTTTACAAGGGAAGTTGGCTTCTATCATGAGTGACGGGAACTCATTTACCGAGCGAAAGGATACAGGAATTGCCCCCATGCCAGAATTGCCCAATGGTCAGCCAATGAAAACGTTCATGGAAATCAAAGGCTGGCATGTAACAGCATTCACAAAACACCCTTATTGGTCTACGAAGTTAGTTGAATATTTGACTAATGATGATAATGCAATGAAGCGTTTTGATTTAACAGGGGAAATCCCACCTAATAAATCAATTAAACACAATGCCGCAATCAAAGAAAATGAAAGGGCACAAGCCTTGAGCATACAATTACAATACGCTGAACCAGTGCCGAATATTCCGGAAATGAATAAAGTATGGGGACCGATGAATTCAGCCATGGATGAAATGACCACTCAAAAAGCAAAACCAAAAAGGGCTTTGGATAAAGCGGTCAAGAAGATAAAAAAAGAACGTTAACCGTGTTCGGCTCTTTTCCAATTCAGTAACCATAACCAATATCCCCAGTTTGTCCCTTAAGTGTAAAGTTTTTTATAAATTGGATTTGACGTTAAGGGGTCAAAAGGCTAATCTTAAAGGCGTAAAGAGATAGCTAGGAGGAGAACGGATATGAGAAAAAGAGCGTTATCACTCGCTTTAATTCCGCTGCTTCTTTTTTACGCCATTCCAGTAGGAGCAGCTGAAAAAGAACAACGAACTTGGAAGGATGAAATCGTATATTCATTATTGGTCGACAGATTTTTCGATGGGGATACCCAAAATAATGGAGATGCGAACGTGAATGACCCTTCCACGTTTAATGGTGGGGATTTCGAAGGTGTCACGAAGAAACTGAATTATTTAAAAGATATGGGTTATACCGCTATCATCCTTTCACCGATTTTCGCTAATGATGCAAATGGCTATCATGGCGATTGGGTGGCCGATTTTTATAAAACGGATAAACACTATGGGACAATGGAAGAGTTTAAAAAACTCGTGAATGAGGCACATAAACGCGATATGAAGGTGATCATTGATTTTCAAGCAAATAATGTGGGCCCTGACTCCGCGTGGCTGAACGATCCAAAAAAACAAGAATGGTTCCATGAAGAAAAAAAGATTTCCAAGGACGGTAGCCAAACGGATTTGGAAACAGGGTGGGTTGATGGTCTTCCCGATTTGAATCAAGATAATGAGGAAACAAGGAAATATTTACTTGATGCTGCCAAATGGTGGATAACGGAAACCGATATTGATGGATACCGTATAAATAAAGTCCAATACGTAGCAAAAGATTTTTGGAAGGAATTTGTGGATGCAGTCAAATCTGAAAAATCAAATTTCTATACAATCGGAGATGTTCAAGGTGATGCGAAATTGATCTCAAGCTACAAGGAGACGGGTATCGATGCTTTTATGGCTTATCCGCAGAATGCTGAGCTACGTGAAGCATTTGCTGCGCCCGATAAGGAATTGAAACCTGTTTTTAATGCGTTTGCGAAAAGCGAAGATGAATTAGGGGGCAATGCCCATCAGGCTTTGTTCATGGATACAGAGGGAATGCCCCGGTTTACAAAGGATGCAGCCGACCATAACGAAAATCCAGGTTCCAGATGGAGAATGGCCCTGTCGTATCTATATACGATGCCAGGGGTGCCTATCGTATTTTATGGATCGGAAATTGCCTTAAATGGCGATATTGCCCCGGATAATCATAAGTTGATGAATTTTAAGACAGAACAGGAATTGGTGGAATATATAACGAAGCTTTCTGATCTCAGAGACATGTACCCAGCATTGGTAAAAGGGGATATGGAGCTTTTATATGAAGAAGGCGGAGCTTCGGTATTCAAGCGTGTGTATGGTGATGAAACGATTGTCGTCGCCATGAACAATACGACTGAAACTCAAACGATAAACCTTACTGATAAGGAACTTGAAAGCAATAAAGAGTTGAGAGGTATGCTGAATGGGGATCTGGTCCGCAGTAAGGACAACAGCTACTCTATCGTAATCGACAGGGAGACGACAGAAATCTATACGCTGTCACCTAAGTCGATTATTAATATTCCTTACCTGTTAGTCATAGGATTGGTTCTTCTCATTTTTGGTATATTCATTGCTTTGGTTATTAAACGTTCAAAACGGAATCAACCAAAATAATCATATACCTCTCGATTGTCGGTAGCCGCCAAACATTGTCCCTAAGGCTTTGTGGAAAACAGGATCGGGAGGTTACAGCATGAATAAGACCTGGTGGAAAGAAGCGGTTTGCTATCAAATTTACCCGCGCAGTTTCATGGATAGTAATGGTGATGGAGTCGGAGACATAAAAGGTTTGATTTCAAAGCTCGACTATCTGCAGGAATTAGGGATAGATGTCATTTGGATTTGTCCTTTTTATAAATCGCCCAATGCGGATAATGGCTATGATATTAGTGATTATCAAGCAGTTTCCGATGAATTCGGTTCAATCGAAGATATTGATCTGTTATTGAAAGATGTTCACGGGCGTGGGATGAAGGTGATACTCGACCTTGTTTTGAATCATACAAGTGATGAGCACCCCTGGTTCGTCGAGTCACGTTCTTCCCGCGATAATCCGAAACGGGATTGGTATATTTGGAGGGATGGGCAGGACGGCCGTGAGCCTAATAATTGGGAAAGTATCTTTTCCGGAAGTGCCTGGAAATTCGATGAAAGGACCAATCAATACTATTTACATCTATTTGCCGAAAAGCAGCCAGACTTAAACTGGAAAAACACTGATGTGCGAAAGGCATTATATGAAATGGTCAATTGGTGGCTCGATAAGGGAATCGATGGCTTCCGGATTGATGCGATCACGCATATTCATAAGCGCGAAGGCCTTCCGGATATGCCCAATCCTTATTGGCATCAGTATGTACCTGCGTTTGAAATGCATACCAATCAGGACGGGATTCTGGATTACCTTCAGGAGTTGAAAGAAGAGACTTTCTCTAAGTATGATATCATGACGGTCGGTGAGGCCAATGGCGTCAGGATAGAGCAGGCGGAAGAATGGGTCGGGGAATCGAATGGGAAGTTCAATATGATCTTTCAATTTGAACATCTTGGTCTTTGGAATAGGGGACAGAATCACGCTGTTGATGTTCAAGGGTTAAAGCGAACGATGACCAAATGGCAAAAGGGGCTGAAAAACAAAGGATGGAATGCTTTGTTTTTTGAAAATCATGACCAGCCGAGAAGTGTATCCACCTGGGGAAATGATCATCAATATTGGTTGGAAAGCGCAAAAATGATAGGGGCCCTTTACTTTTTCATGCAAGGGACACCTTTTATTTATCAAGGTCAGGAAATTGGCATGACAAATGTCCAATTTGATTCGATTGATGATTATGATGATGTCGGAATGAAAAACTTTTATAGGATAGAGACCTCGAAAGGTCGACCTCATGATGAGATCATGAACATTATATGGCATAGCGGCCGTGATAATTCACGAACACCGATGCAATGGAATGATCTTGAAAATGGCGGATTCACTCATGGAACCCCTTGGATGAGGGTTAATCCAAATTATCACGCCATTAATGTAGAACAGCAGAAAAATGACCCGTCATCCATTTATCATTTTTATAAAAAGATGATTGAACTTCGAAAAAAACATCAGGTCCTTGTTTATGGGGAATATGAGTTATTATGGGAAGATCATCCTGAGCTTTATATTTATACAAGAAACATGAATGATAATTCAGTTATGGTAGTATGTAACTTTAGTATGAATCACCATCAAATCGACCTTTCTTATTGGGGGGAAATGGAACTTTTGCTTGCTAATTATGAGGATTGTCCTGAGGTGCCCCTTATTGATTTACGTCCATATGAAACGAGGATTTATCGTTATTGATTCTATGGACTTGATTGGAAATTAGCCTAAAACCTATGTAGTTAGTCGTCTGACTTCTTAATTTCCAATAGACCTGTCGTTTTTCAAGAAGCTGATTATCCATCAGCTTCTTTTTGAATTTTAATCTTAGATGAAAAAAACGGAAAAGTAAGTATTTTCTGAAAAATTAAATAAACATTAAAAAAAGTATGGATATAACTATTGAACTGAGTGTATTATGAATACATACAAAATGTATAAATATAAAACGAATATTAGAGAAGTGTTTATTGGTATTCACCTTTTAAAATGAAGTCAATAAAGGCTAAGAAAGGAGAGGGGAAATGCATGGCCATCACAATAAAAGATGTGGCACAGCTAGCGAATGTTGCTCCTTCAACAGTTTCTCGAGTGATTGCAAACAATCCTCGGATAAGTGAAAAAACAAAGGTACGGGTACGTAAGGCGATGACTAAATTAGGATACCATCCAAACTTCATTGCACGTAGTCTTGCCAATCAATCGACCAGGATCATTGGCTTGGTAATGCAAAGTTCGTCAAATGACTATTATCAAAATCCCTTTTTTCCTACGATCCTCCAGGGTCTAAGTGAGGGAGCTCAGGAAAACCATTATTCCCTGTTGTTAAGCACGGGAAAAACAGAAGATGAAATCTACGAAGGAGTAGTGAATATGGTGCAGGGGGGGATGGTGGATGGAATAATCCTGATGTATTCAAGGATGAACGATCACATTCTGACCTATTTGAGAGAAAGGGATTTTCCATTTGTGATCATTGGGAAACCCTATGATTACATCGAGGAGATAACATATGTTGATAACGATAATGTCTTGGCTGCCGAACAGGCAACGGATTACCTCATAAAGCTAGGACATGAAAGGGTTGGATTCATCGGAGGTGATGAATCCCTTATGATGACCATTGATCGCTTATCAGGATATGAACGGGCATTGGAGAGGGCTGGAATCGATCGAAGGATGGAATATACCCTGCATGAAGATTTTTTGCATGAAGGGGGACAAGCCGCTGCAAAAAGGTTACTATCCATCGATGAACCACCTACCGCTTTGGTGGTCAGTGATGATCTCATGGCACTTGGCATCGTGCATTCACTTCGCGAAATGGGCGTGCGCACTCCTGAAGAAATGTCAATCGTCAGCTTCAATAACGTTCTTTTCTCTGAACTGTCATTACCAGCCCTGACCTCCGTAGATATTAATATTTTTGATTTGGGATATCAGGCCGCTAAGGGCATCATTCATATGCTGCAGACTGGAGATGCTCCTGCCGGGACCATCATTCCACATCATTTCGTGGAAAGGCATTCCTGCAAATCGATCAAGCAAGGTGCAATGGCCATGACTTATTGAACGAGAGGGCATTGCGTAAAAGCAATGCCTTTTTTATCTAGAAATGTACGCTGAAACTTTTGAATGCATGTACACCCGTTCCGTGTCTGACCAAATGATTCTCTTTAAGATATTGAATGGCTGCAAGGACTTCTTCAAGGATATTTGGTTCGAGGCCTAGTTGGTTGTGTCCGCCATAGATTTTGGAGACTGCCTTGATCTTTGCGATTTTTTCTAACGAATTAACAAGGTCTTCAGGGCTTGTCGAGGGATAAAATGCATAAACGGGAGTATCTGAATAAAGCAGGTCGCCAGTAAATAAATAACCTGTTTCATCAACCAAAATTGAAATGTGGCCAGGCGAATGACCAGGTGTATGATAAATGCTTAAACTTCGGTTCCCGAGATCAATCGTGTCCCCATCCGATAAGAGCCTATCGGGGTACCCCTGGTATGGCTTGTATGTATCAGGGTTGAATGAATCGGGTATGGGTAATGTGATATCCCGGGCCATGTTCTTTCTTATTTGTTCCAAGGGCAAACCTTCAATGCCGTTAATCAGCCAATTGGCATCATCACCATGAACATAAATCGTTTCATAATCACCTTGACCGCCAATATGATCCGCATGAACGTGTGTGGTCAGGACGATGATCGGAAGATCGGTAAGCTGGTCTGTAATCCGCTTAATTGAATCGATGCCTAATCCTGTGTCGATTAACGCAGCCCGGTCTCACCAAGTAATAAAAAGGAATGAACTTTCTCCCAATGACCATATTCACTGATTGCAAACGTTTTTGAGTCCAATCCCTGAACGGTGAACCATGGATCTACAATATTTTTCAAAAATGACTCCACTCCTTCCCACTCATATATTCCGCGTTAACCGGAAATATCCTGCCTGAAAGAGTAAAAGCAGTGGATTTCAATTTATGAAATCCACTGCTTTTGGAAAAAGGGTGAGGCCTTATCCGTTAACAACGGTCCCGCCGTTTACATGGATGACTTGTCCGCTGACATAGGATGAATCATCACTTGCCAAATATACATAGGCTGGTGCCAATTCCTCAGGCTGACCTGCACGGCCCATTGGAGTATCCTGTCCGAATTTGGCAACATCCTCCTCGCCGAATGAGGCAGGAATCAACGGTGTCCAGATCGGTCCAGGCGCAACACCATTCACTCGGATGCCATCTTTTGAAATGGAGTTCGACAGGGCTCTTGTAAATGCTAGTATTGCACCTTTAGTTGAAGAGTAATCGATTAGTTTTGGGTTGCCCTGATAGGCTGTGATAGAGGTTGTATTAATGATGCTGCTTCCTTTTTTAAGGTGGTTCAATGCAGCTTTAGTTAAGTGGAACATCGAGAAAATATTCGTGCGGAACGTTTTTTCCAATTGTTCAGCTGAAATGTCCAGGATACTTGTCTGCACATGCTGTTCTCCGGCGTTGTTGACTAGAATGTCCAAACCGCCAAATTCATCAACCGTTTTTTTGACGACTTCCTGGCAGAAGGCTTCATCACCGATATCACCGGAAATGAGTAAACATTTCTGGCCTTCTTTTTCGATTAATTCTTTTGTCGCTTTGGCATCCTCGTGTTCATCCAGGTATGCAACTGTCACATTCGCTCCTTCTTTAGCGTAGTAAATGGCAACTGATTTTCCGATTCCGCTGTCTCCTCCCGTTATGATTGCCGTTTTACCTTTTAATTTGCCGCTTCCTTTGTAGGCAGCTTTAACTGAATCAGGATTCGGTTCCATTTTTGTTTCCAATCCAGGTTGATGCTGCTGATGTTGAGGTGGAAATCCTTGTTTGTTCTGATTTTGGTTTTGAGTAGTCAAGATATAAACGCCTCCCATTTAATTATCTACGCTTTTTCTATTCCTTCTTTTAGGAAAAAGAAAACATGGAAAAAATACCCACAAATGTTTTGGTTTATGTTTTAACTGAAGGGAACATGACTAGTCTTTCCATGTTCCATGAAGGCGATTCATAAGAAAAAGAGGTGGACGAGCGCTGACGGAGGCAGTTGAAACAAATGAAAAAAGACCCACCCAAAGCAGGTGAGGTCTTCATACTTAGCGGTAATTTAAGAATTGTACATCAATGGATAGATCAGCGCCCCGAATCGCGGAAATGATTCCTTGTAAATCATCCCGGTTCTTACCGGTAACCCGGATTTGATCATCCTGGATCTGGCTTTTCACTTTAAGGCCGCTATTTTTAATGATGGTATTGATCTTTTTTGCTTGCTCCTTATCGATGCCTTGAATTAACTTGGCCCGTTGGCGAACGGTCCCGCCAGAAGCTCCTTCCAATTTGCCATAATCCAGGTTCTTGACGGGTACGTCACGTTTTATGAGTTTACTGATGAGAACATCCTTCAGCTGTTCGAGCTTATATTCATCGTCGGATACTAAAACCAAGTCTTCTTTATCAATGGTGATGCTGCTTATGCTCCCTTTAAAATCATAGCGTGTCTGTATTTCCTTCATAGCCATGGTAACTGCATTCGTTACCTCTGAAAAGTCTACTTTCGAAACAATATCAAATGAATTTTCCTTTGCCATCACTTACCTCCAGCAGGGTTTATTTCCTTTATTATAGAGAAAGTATGATAGGAAGACAACTATATAAACGATATTAAAAAAGCGGGGGGACAAGCCCCACGCTTCATTTATGGTCCGTTTTCTTCGAATAGGAGTGCTTACCTGCAGCAAGGTTTTCCTGATATGCGATATTTTTTTCAGCATTTCTCGCTTGGTTATCTTTTGGCCTTTTATTGTCATCGGTTGTTTTGGACATAGTGAAAACTCCCTTCCATTATCTGATCAATATATATTGTTCACAATTATGGAAGGGAGTATGTATGTTTATGATTTCTCAGGGGTATCGTTTAAGAAGAAGAGGGCAATTGTGCCAGGGCCGGCATGCGCACCGATGACGGAGCCAATTGTATGGATCATGAAGTCGGTTGTCCCGAATTCATTTTGGATGGCTTCCTTCCATTCCAGGGCCGTTGCTTCATCGTCCCCATGACTGATGGCAATCGTTTGGGTAGTTAAGTTTTTGCCTCTTTCGTGCATTAATTCGATTACACGTTTGATCAATTTCTTTTTGCCGCGTATCTTTTCAAGCGGAACAAGCTTCCCATCTTCAACATGCAATAACGGTTTAATGTTTAATAAACCGCCAACAAGGGCAGATGTCTTGGAGATGCGGCCGCCACGGGCCAGATATTCAAGGTTGTCTACAGTGAATAGATGCTCCATATGCCGGGTTTGGAATTCTATGGCAGCCAGGATTTCTTCTTTAGTGGCACCGTTTGCTGCCAGATCGGCTGCTTTCTTTACAATTAAACCGACGCCCATGGAAGCGCATTTTGTATTGACGATATCAATGTCAACGTCAGGGTACTCTTCCTTCACCTGATTAAGAATCATGACTGCCGTTTGATATGTTCCTGATAACTCAGAGGAAAAGGCTATATATATCCCTTGTTTTTTCTCCTTGGCAAACTGTGTGAAAAGTTCTATAAAGTATTCTGGAGAAGCTTGCGATGTTTTCGGAGCTTTTCCTTCAAGCATCGCCTGATAGACTTCGTGAGAATTAATGGTAAGTAAATCTTCATAAGTTTCCCCGTCAAGATGGACTTGTAAAGGGATTAATGAAACATTGTTTTCCTTATAGAAAGACAACGGCAAATCACATGCACTATCTGCAAGAATTGTGATAGCCATAATACACCTGCTTTCTTTTTACAATTTTTAGAAAATGAGTGGTCACTCTACTTTTTAGTGTAGCACGTAACGGTAAAAATTCAATCTCTACGTAAATAGAATAAATAATTAAGGGTAAAAAGATAATAGAATAAGGGTGAAATGGAGGTTTTTAGGATGTACAGTGGTGAAATGAAGAAAATTATCATAGTTGTGGTCGGGGCATTGCTTAATGCCATCGCAATGAACTTTTTTCTAATACCGGCAAACGTATATGCAAGCGGATTTACCGGAGTGGCCCAGCTTCTATCGAGGATGATTGGATCTTTTGCTCCTTTTAATGTATCGACAGGTATTCTCTTGCTTTTATTGAACATTCCAGTAACGATCATTGCTTGGCGAAAGGTAGGAAAGTCTTTCACTTTTTATAGTTTCCTCAGCGTTGCCTTGATGTCCTTTTTTATGGAAATCATCCCGATTACACGCTGGTCACCTGACATATTATTGAATGCGGTATTTGGCGGAGTCATAGCTGCAGTTGGTGTGGGAATCACCTTGAAATACGGTGCATCGACTGGCGGAATGGATATTATCGCCATGCTTCTTTCACGGAAGAAGGATAAACCTGTAGGGACTTATTTATTTCTGCTGAATGGCGTGATCATTGTAACGGCAGGTGCTGTTTATGGACCGGAAAAAGCTTTGTATACACTTGTTACCCTTTATACATCGACCCGTGTCGTGGACGCGATACATACACGTCATGAAAAGCTTACGGCCATGATCATTACAAAGAAAAGCGAAGAGCTTAAACAGGCAATCCATGCTAAATTAGTTCGCGGAATTACAAGGGTTCCCGCAAAAGGTGCATTCACTAACGAAACTAAGGAAATGTTATTGATTGTCATTACAAGGTATGAACTGTATGACCTTGAAAAGATCATCAAGGAAGTGGATCCACACGCATTCACAAACATCATAGAAACGTCAGGAATTGTTGGGACTTTCCGCAGGGAATGATATTAATAAAAAATCAAGGCCATTACACTTCTATTACAAAAGGAGGTATTTCGGCGTTTTAAGTTTATTGCCTGTACAAAACGGCTAATTCTAATACTGTAGCGCCAATTTAAAATCTTATGAAGGAGTGATTAAAATGGCTAACGACGAAAAAATGAGCAGGCAGGAAGCAGGCCGTAAAGGCGGGGAAGCCACTTCTAAAAATCACGACAAGGATTTTTACCGGGAAATTGGGCAAAAGGGCGGAGAAGCCACTTCGGATAATCATGATAAGGAATTCTATCAGGAAATTGGACAAAAGGGCGGGGAAGCCACTGCTGATTCCCATGGTAAAGATTTTTATAAGGAGATCGGTGAAAAAGGCGGTAAGGCACGAAATAACAATTGATGAAAAACAAAGCGAAAGCCTCCAGGAATCCCTGGAGGCTTTCACATTATTTAGAGTGATTTTCCAGCTCTTGCTGGAGTTCTCGCAATTGTTCTTTTTCAGCCTCGTTCGTATTGGCAAAGGCTGATGAAAGAGCGTTTTTAGCGATTTCCTCTGTCTTATGCTGGTCACCGTCATGCTCAGAGTGGAGAGCTTCTTCAACAAATTCCCTAGCCTTTTGGAATAATTTGTTTCCCATTAGAAGCCACCATAACTTTGTTCAGACATAATTCTTAACCTGTCTTTTTCTGCCTCTTCAAACGTAGTGTGATAAGGGATTTTTTCGGCATGCCTGGCAACACTTTCTTTGCCCTGCTGTACAAATCGTTTAGATTTACTGCTTTTACCCATTCTTATCTCCTCCGATTCTGAGCGTTGTCGACAACGGAATAGATCTGTTGTCCATATTAGTTTGGCTTGAAAGTTGAATATTATGAAGGTAAAAAATGACGAATTAGGCTTTCATATTGAATTTTTCTTCGAGGAAGACGGCTATACCATCTTCTTCATTCGTCAATGTCGTCGTATTTGCTACCGTTTTTACTGGTGAGATCGCATTTCCCATGGCCACCCCGGTTCCCGCATATTCGAGCATTTCCAAATCATTATCTTCATCACCGAAAGCGATTATCCTGTTTTGAGGAATTTCCAGATAGTTGGATACGCGTTTTAGCCCTACGGCTTTACTTAACCCGCTTTTTATTATTTCGATGATATGAAAAGGCTCTGCCCAGCGGCGGTGATCGACCAATTCTGCATGGACATCGGATAGATGCTGGCGAATCTGCCCTACGAATTCACTATCTGTGTGAATCAGCATCGAAGTAGGGGAATCCTGAAGGTAATTGCGTAAATCACCTGTCTTCATGATCGGATTTCCTAGATTGAACATGTTCATCAACTTTTCATCATGATAATGGACATAAACTTCATCCCGGACTTCAGCGATGATGTTATGATATGTAAACTGATCACACGCTTCGACAATTTCTTTCGCAACATTTATATCCAGTGGAGAGTGGTATACCCCCCAGCTTGTATGTAATGGGTGATGGACGAAAGCGCCATTGAAATTAACGATTGGTGTAGTCAGCCCCAGTTCCCGGTAATAAAGTTCACTTGAGCGAAAGGGGCGCCCGGTGGCGATCATAACCTCGTGTCCATCTTCTTTAAGTTTTAGGAGTGTTTTTTTAGTCCTTGAAGAAATTGTTTTGTTATCTGTAAGTAAAGTACCATCAAGATCCAATACGATTAAATGTTTCTCAGTCATGTACACACCTTCTGTTCTTTTTGATTTCATTATATGCAAATATTGTTAAGCCTATTTTAAAGTAAATGTAAATCTTTTTCATTCTTTATGCATTCCTGTATGATATTACTATATCCAGGATTATGATAATTAAAGCGAAGCTCAGATTTGAAGGTAATGAATTCCATTTTGAAAATGGATTGAAAAGACCGGAACAAATTATTCGGAGGGGTTAACTTGATAATAATTGAAAAAGAACTAATTGGACAAATTCCTGTCTTGCACTTAGGGGAACAAACCACTTTCAATCAGGAATTGCCGCTTATTATTTTTATACATGGTTTTCAAAGTGCAAAAGAACATAATCTGCACTATGCTTATTTATTGGCTGAAAAGGGGTTTCGTGTGCTTCTACCCGATGTGATTCATCATGGGGAAAGGGAAGCCGGTTTAAGTGATTCTCAAATGATGCCCCGCTTTTGGGAAATGGTTTTACAAACAATCCAGGATTTATCTTTGCTGAAGGATGATTTATTATCCCGAAAATTGATTGATCCCGACAGAATTGGCGTGGCAGGTACTTCAATGGGGGGAATAGTTACTAATGGGGCCCTTGCTGCTTATGAATGGATTTCCGCCGGAGTCAGTTTAATGGGGAACCCATCATATGTCGCGTATGCAGAGCTCCAAATGGAGGAGATTAAGAAAAGGAAAGTTGATTTCCCAGCTACTGATGAGGAAGTTGCGAAGGTGATTGAACAGCTTAAGCCATTTGATTTGAGTCTTAATCAGGATAAGCTTTGCGACCGACCGCTTCTTTTTTGGCATGGTGCCAAAGATTCGGTTGTACCTTATCAGCATGCATACCGTTTTTATGAAGGGGTCAAAGCAGGGTATGACAAGGCAGATGAAAAAATTGATTTTATCCTTGACCCTAAGGCTGGGCATAAGGTCAGCAGAGAAGGAGTGCTTAAGACAGCGGACTGGTTCGCGAAACATTTACTGTCTGCTGTGCAAAATGCTTAAGTACTCACTCAAAATCTGTTATGATGCTTATACGGACATAATGATGAAAGCGACAAACTAGAGATTTTCCATAAAAGGAGTGATTGAAGTGGATCAAGATACAAAAGACATTATTCTTGGAGCTTTGGAGCAGGTCATTGACCCTGAGCTTGGTATAGATATCGTTAATTTAGGCTTGGTATATGATGTGGATATGGATGAGGAAGGTCTGACCACCGTTACGATGACATTGACAGCAATGGGCTGTCCGATGGCTGGGACGATTGTCGATCAAGTTAAATTGGTTCTGGAAGATATCCCCGAGGTCAAGGAAACGGACGTGAAGATAGTCTGGAGTCCGCCATGGACGAAAGACAAAATGTCCAGATATGCTAAAATTGCATTAGGTATCAAATAATAACTCTGTAATAGAAATGAAGGGCCAGTCAAAAAAAGTGAACCCATTCAAGGAGCCACTTTTTATGGTCTGGTTTTTTTCTAATACTTTCGGCTAGGAGTGGTTAATTGAACAGTCAAATTAAAGATTCATTGGACAGGCCACTAAGGGATTTAAGGATTTCAGTCATAGATCGCTGTAACTTTCGCTGCCAGTATTGCATGCCTGCTGAAATTTTTCACGAGAATTTTCAGTTCCTGCCTAAAAGTGAGCTATTATCTTATGAGGAAATTGTAAGGCTTTCTAAAATCTTCGCAGGCTTAGGGGTAAAAAAACTAAGGTTGACTGGCGGGGAACCATTACTCCGAAGAGATCTTACCACTCTGATTTCAAATCTCGTTAAAATTGAAGGTATTGAAGATATTGGACTGACCACGAATGGGGTCTTCTTGAAAAAACATGCCGTAAATTTGAAGGAAGCTGGTTTGCAGAGGGTGAATATCAGCTTGGACAGCCTCGATGACCATCTTTTCAAGAAGATGAACGGCAGGGATATCGGCATAAAGCCCGTTATTGAAGGCATCGCTGCTGCTAAAGAAGCAGGGCTTGGCGTTAAAGTGAATATGGTAGTCAAAAAAGAAACCAATGAATCTCAAATCCTGCCGATGGCCCGATTTTGTAAAGATGAGGGCCTTCAATTACGCTATATAGAATTCATGGATGTCGGACATACAAATGGCTGGCAGTTAAAGAATGTCATTACGAAAAAAGAACTGCTTGCAATGCTCCAAACCGAATTCGACCTCGAACCAGTTGAAGAAGATTATTTTGGAGAGGTCGCAAAACGCTTCCGCTATAAGGGCACTACTGCAGAAGTAGGCTTCATTACCTCGGTTTCCGAGTCTTTTTGTTCAAGTTGTACACGTGCACGTCTTTCTGCTAATGGAAGTTTATATACATGCCTGTTTAATGGAAAGGGACATGACTTGAAGTCATTGCTCCGTTCCGACATGACCGATGAAGAATTGACAGGGTTCATCATTTCACTTTGGAACCGTAGGGACGACCGCTATTCGGATGAGCGGGCAGCGGGAACGGTGAAGAAACAGGAAAAAATCGAAATGTCATTCATTGGCGGATAATCCGTCCGAATGAAAAATTAAGGGATGGCAGCTATGCCATCCCTTTTTTGTATAGTTGTCAGGACATGATGCCGGTCAACGGCGAAATCCATGTTTATACTTTTTTTATGCATTTTTATTTAGGATACAAGCTAATGAAAATAATTCAATGGTCCTAGGGATGGATTAGTCTGAAATAAATTCCATTCATTATTAAGATCATTAAGGCTTTATGTATTGCTGCTTTTTATGGGAAAGGATTCAATCGATTGTACAGATTTCTATTGGACAGTTTTCACAGTCGATTTCCTGTTTCAAATAGTCAAAGTCAAGAATCGTAATGCGGCCCTTTTTAATGGAGATGACATTGTTTTTCCTTAATTGAGCGAGCATTCGATTGACTACTTCGCGGGATGTGCCGCAAAAATTGGCGAGTTCTTGGTTTGTAAAGGGAAGATTGATAACTTTGCCGTCTTCCGCTTCAGTGCCATAGCTATTTGATAAACGGATGAGGGTGGAGTAAAATGCACCTTTCTTACCGTGCAGGAGCATATCGCGGAATTTAGCCTGATTTTTACGGTTTTGAGCGGATAACCATGTCATCATCTCGACTGCGAGATGGCTATCGGAGGCGATTTTTTCTTCTAATGCTTCTTTGGAAATAACCGCGACAGTACCATCTTCCATCATTTTTGCATTCATCATATATTTAGGATTTTGAGAAAATAAGACTGTCTCCCCAACCAAATCATTCTCCGAACTAATGCGTATAGTTAATTCCCGACCGTCGGGAACAACCTTACTCACTTCTACTTTCCCATTTATAATGTAATACAAATCACTTGCTGGGGTGCTCTCATGAAAAAGGTAGCGCCCTTTTTCCATATGTTTAATTTGTTGTTTATTATCTAAAATTGCTTGCATCCGATTGGATAACGATAATTCATTCATGCATATGACCACCTTTCAGAAACCGTCATTACTCAATTACTACCTTTGATTTAAACGGAAAAAACCCTAGTAGTCAACAGCTTTGGATAATTCTAGGAATTTTGTTGGATAATATTTCATTTAAAATTTATGTTTATAATTTTATAAAAATACATTTGATTTTATTTTTATTCAGTCTTATAATAATAGAATCAAAGATTGACAGGGACCTGAAATTATAGGAGATGGTTTTATGAACGTATCAATAGTAGGTGCAACGGGTTATGGAGGAGTGGAACTAATAAGGTTTTTGAATAATCATCCGAAATTTAAAATAAAATCATTGCATACTTCATCCCAATTTGGTCGAAGTTTATATGAAGAAAATGCACATTTAATGCATATGAAAGCTACATTAGAAGAAATCGATCCGGAAGCGATTGCAAAAAAATCCGATATTGTATTCCTTGCAACTCCTTCGGGTGTTTCATCGCAGTTGATTTCGGAATTTTCTGACCTCGACATTAAAGTGATCGACCTATCAGGAGACCTTAGACTTCAAACTCCTGGTGAATACGAAAACTGGTATAAAAAGCCGGCAGCGCCTCAGCATATTATTGAAGAAGCCGTTTACGGATTGGCTGAATGGAATGCCGAAGCTATAAAAAAAGCGACGATCATTGCAAATCCTGGGTGCTACCCAACCGCATCACTATTAGGTCTTGCCCCTTTATTCACTGAAGGATTGGCCGGAGCGGATGCCGATGTGATCATCGATGCAAAATCCGGGGTTTCAGGGGCGGGGAAATCTCCTTCTGCAGTCACCCATTTTAGTGAAATGAATGAGAACTTTAAGATATATAAGGTGAATCAACATCAGCACATACCGGAAATCGAGCAACAGCTTGGGCGATGGTCATCAGGTTTACAGCCCATTACCTTCAATACCCATCTTGTTCCAATGACAAGAGGGATTATGGCAACGATGTATATAAAGGTAAATCGGGAAACCTCAAATGTTGAATTAAAGGATTTGTACGAAACGGTTTACGAGAACCACCCATTTGTCCGGGTACAGCCCCTTGATCACTATCCATCCACGAAACAGGTATACGGATCGAACTTTTGCGACATTGGCGTCGATTATGATGAAAGAACAGGTAAGGTAACGGTGGTTTCGGTTATTGATAATTTAGTGAAGGGTGCCGCAGGGCAGGCCATTCAAAATGCAAATATATTAATGGGACTAGAAGAAACGGCTGGACTATGGAACAGTCCGCTATATCCTTAAACTATGGAGGGAACCAATGAATACACTACAGTCAGTTGAAGAAATCAAACAAATTCAAGAAGGAAACATTTTAATGCCCCAAGGGTTTAAAGCGTCGGGTGTCCATGCAGGATTACGCTATTCTAAAAAGGACGTTGGCATTATTTTTACCGATGTCCCAGCCTCAGCCGCGGCCGTTTATACACAAAATGTCGTTCAAGCCGCTCCAATCAATGTAACGAAAGACAGTATTGCCGTTACTGGAAAACTTCACGGCATAGTAGTGAATAGTGCTTGTGCGAATGCTTGTACAGGTGAACAAGGTTTAAAAGATGCAAATGAAATGAGGAAGCTTGCGGCTCAAAAGTTCGGTTTGGAGGACCATTCATTTGCAGTGGCTTCAACGGGAGTCATAGGGGAATTCATGGAAATGGAAAAAGTAAGAAACGGCATAGAGGCATTACAGCCAGAAAATACACCTGAAGCTGCTGAAGCTTTCGGTACCGCCATTTTAACAACGGATATTGTAACGAAGAGTTGTGGTTATGAAACAATCATCGACGGTAAAACCGTGAAAATGGGCGGTGCTGCAAAAGGTTCGGGAATGATTCATCCAAACATGGCCACAATGCTAGGTTTCATTACGACGGATGCCGCCATTGAACCGCATGATTTACAGCAAGCATTATCCTCGATTACCAATGATACATTCAATCAAATCACGGTTGATGGCGACTGTTCAACGAACGACATGGTGTTGGTGCTCGCGAATGGAGAAGCGAACAATGAACCTTTGACACCTGACCATCCAGAATGGTCCATTTTCCTGGAATTATTAAAACAAACTTCCGAAAACCTCGCCAAACAAATTGCGAAAGATGGAGAAGGTGCGACTAAACTGATAGAAGTGAATGTTCATGGCATGCATACGAAACAAGATTCACAGATGATGGCGAAGACGATCGTCGGTTCAAATCTTGTGAAAACGGCAGCTTTTGGAGCGGATGCAAACTGGGGACGAATCATAGCTGCAATGGGAAGAAGCGGAGTGGGATTCAATCCGGATCAAACAACGATCGTTTTTGGTGATATCGTCGTACTTAAAGACGGTGAGCCGATTATGTTTTCTGAGGAAGAAGCAAAAGCATACTTGGAAAATGAAAGTATCATCATTCATGTTTATTTGAAAGATGGTAATGAATCAGGCACGGCATGGGGCTGCGATTTAACCTATGATTATGTGAAAATAAACGGAAGCTATCGTTCGTAAGAGGTGAAAAGTATGAACATATTAGTCATAAAGTGCGGCGGCAGCATCATTAATGAGTTATCGGAGTCGTTTTTCAATAGTATTAAAGAGTTACAAAACCGCGGATACCATATTGTCTTTGTGCATGGGGGCGGCCCTGATATAAATTCAATGCTTGAAAAATTTGAAATTGAACCAGTATTTGAAGATGGGTTAAGAAAAACGACCACAGAAGTGCTGGAAATTGTGGAACTTATGCTGGCAGGCAAATCGAACCGCAGCCTCGTTCATAAATTGGAAGCCCATGGCATCAAGGCAGTCGGTTTAAATGGCTCGGACGGCGGAATTCTCACAGGTGATTATATCGATGAACAGAAACTTGGGGCTGTTGGTGAAATACAACAAGTCAATACGGAATTATTCGGGCTTTTATTCGAAAAAGGCTATTGTCCGGTATTGACGCCCATTTCATCTACTGAAGAAGGCAATAAATTAAATGTGAATGCCGATATGGCTGCCGGGTCTGTAGCTAAGGCACTATCGGCTGATATGTGTTTATTTGTGACCGATGTTCAGGGGGTCTTGAAGAATGGGCAGATCATTGAGAAATTGAATGAAACGGAAACGAAGAATTTGATCATGGATGGAATTATACATGGCGGAATGATCCCGAAAGTCAATACAGCCTTGTCGGTGCTGAATAAAGGGATTGAAGAAGTGATGATCGTTAGTGGGAAAGATCATTTTTATCAAGGCGGACAATTCATCGGTACAAAATTTCTTCAGGAAGAAGGGGTATTTCAATGAGTTCTTTATTTCCTACATACGCTAGGTGGGACATTGAGCCAAGAAAAGCGTCAGGATTGAAGATTACGAGTGAAACAGGTAAAGAGTATCTGGATTTCACATCCGGAATCGGAGTTTTGAATCTTGGACATTGTCATGAGAAGGTAAAAATGGCCGTGACGGAACAACTTAATAAATATTGGCATGTATCGAACATGTTTCAAAGTTCCATACAGGAACGGACAGCAAAAATGCTGGCTGATGCCTCTGGTTTAAGTCAGGTGTTCTTTGCCAACAGCGGTGCCGAGGCGAATGAGGCAGCCATCAAACTAGCACGTAAAGCTACCGGGAAAAGCAAAATTGTCACTTGTCAGCAGTCTTTCCACGGCCGTACTTTTGCAACGATGGCGGCAACGGGACAGGAAAAAATCAAGACTGGTTTCGGACCGATGCTAGCTTCATTCGAATATGTTCCATTTAATGATCATGATGCCATGAAAGCAGCCATCGATGAAAATACGGCAGCTGTAATGATTGAAATCGTGCAAGGTGAAGGCGGCATCCATGTTGTACAGCAATCATATCTGGACGCGATTCAAACTAAATGCCAAGAACACGGAGCTCTCCTTATCATAGATGAAATTCAGACTGGGATAGGACGTACAGGAAAGCCATTTGCATTCCAGCATTTCAATATCCTGCCGGACATCATCACTTCGGCAAAGGGGTTGGGAAATGGCCTGCCAATCGGGGCGATGATTGGGAAGGAAGAGTTGTCTGTATTCTTTGACCCTGGAAGTCATGGATCCACTTTTGGAGGGAATCCAGTTAGTGTCTCAGCAGCCGAAGCTGTATTAAAGGAAATTTTTCAATCAGGGTTTTTAAAAGAAACCGTTAAAAAGGCGGAATACCTTGAGAGCGAATTGGCAAAAGCATTGAATGGCATCGAAGAAGTGAAAGAGATTCGCGGTCTGGGAATGATGGTCGGAATTGAATGTAAACAAGATGTTCAGGTGTTTTTAATGGAATTGCAAGAAGAGGGCTTACTTGTATTGAGTGCAGGTCCTAAAGTACTTCGTTTACTTCCATCCCTGACTGTTTCCGAATCGGAGATCGATACGGCAATAAATAAAATTAAAAAAGTATTGGCAATAAAACAAACTGTCTAAATTTATTGAATTTTTATAGAATAAAATGAATAATTATGCTATTGTATATATAAATATACATCATCTAAAGAGGTGAAGATCATGAAAAGCTATCTATATTTAGAGAATGGTTCCGTCTTTGAAGGGGAACTGCTGACTAAATCGACTGAAAAAACAATCACTGGAGAGATTGTCTTTTTTACAGGAATGACCGGATATCAAGAAGTGTTGACAGATCCTTCATATAAGGACCAGATTGTCATCTTCACATACCCACTAATCGGAAATTACGGAATCAATGAACATGATTTTGAAAGTAAAAAGCCGCATGTTGCCGGTGTGATTGTATATGAAGGAAATATGAGCCATTCCCATTATCAGGCTAAATATTCAATTGGTGAATATTTAGACAAGTGGAACATTCCTCTTTTAAGCCATGTGGACACAAGAGCGGTCGTTAAAAATATAAGACAGGAAGGTTCCATGCAGGCAGTCATCACAGCTGAAGAAAAATACACTGTCGTACCCAGCCTGAATGGTTTATCAGCCCATGTAGCTGAGGTATCCACAAAGGTCGTCGAGAGATTTGGTGGAGGTGACAAGCACGTTGTGATGATGGATTTCGGCTATAAAAAATCAATCCTGGATTCATTGGTCGCTCAAGGCTGCCGAGTCTCTGTCGTACCATTCGATACGGAATTCGAGCAAATCAAGGACTTGAAGCCAGATGGTATTTTGCTTTCAAATGGGCCTGGGGATCCAAAACAGCTTGAATACCTTTTAGGAAACATAAAAAAGATCATTACGAGTTTTCCCACGATGGGCATCTGCCTCGGTCATCAATTAACGGCCCTTGCCTTAGGTGGAAATACAAAAAAAATGCTGTTTGGACATCGCGGTGCGAATCAGCCCGTGGTCGATTTGAAAACGAAAAAGGTGTATATGAGTTCGCAGAATCATAGTTACGAGGTTGATGAACCAAGCTTGCAAGGAACATCGCTTCAAGTGAGATTCAGAAACGTGAATGATAACACGGTTGAGGGACTCATGCATGAAGACTTGCCAATCTTCACTACCCAGTACCACCCAGAGGCAAATCCAGGACCTATCGAGAGTTCATTACTATTCAAAGACTTTTTACAAATGATAAATGATTATAGCGGGAGAGAAAAAGCTTATGCCTAAGGACGACACGATACAGACCATTTTAGTGATTGGTTCGGGGCCGATTGTCATCGGGCAGGCCGCCGAATTCGATTATGCAGGTACACAGGCCTGCCTCGCTTTAAAGGAAGAAGGATATAAAGTCATACTGGTCAATAACAATCCGGCAACAATCATGACTGATGATATGAATGCGGATGCTGTTTATTTCGAACCATTAACGGTTGATGTACTGGAAAAGATCATTTCCAAAGAAAAGCCGGATGGCCTGCTTGCTACATTAGGCGGTCAAACAGGATTGAACCTAGCTTATCAGTTGGATGATGCTGGAATACTTGAAAAATATAAGGTCAAATTATTGGGAACTCCGATCGATTCTATCAAAAAAGGGGAGGATCGTGAGCTGTTCCGTGAGTTGATGTTTGAAATAGGTGAACCCGTTCCCGACAGTACGATTGTCCATACTCTTGAAGAAGCGCTGGCTTTTGCCGACAAAATCGGTTTCCCCATCATCGTTCGTCCCGCATATACACTCGGCGGAACTGGCGGTGGTATTGCCGATTCACTGGAGACCTTTAAGGAACTTGTACGGGGCGGACTGCAAGAAAGCCCAATTACACAATGCTTGATTGAAAGAAGCATAGCTGGTTTTAAGGAAGTCGAATATGAGGTTATGCGAGATGGCAACAATACGTGCATCACTATCTGTAATATGGAAAATATCGATCCGGTAGGGATCCATACAGGTGATTCAATCGTCGTGGCACCATCACAGACTTTATCGGACGATGAGTTTCAGATGCTGCGTGCCGCATCCATTAAAATCATCTCTGCTTTAGGGATTATAGGCGGCTGTAACATTCAATTTGCACTTGATCCGAATAGCAAGCAATATTATTTAATAGAAGTGAACCCGCGCGTCAGTCGTTCATCGGCATTAGCTTCAAAAGCAACAGGTTATCCCATTGCCCGCATAGCGGCAAAGCTCGCTGTCGGCTACGATTTATCGGAGCTCATCAATCCTGTAACGAAAAGCACATATTCAAGTTTCGAACCTGCGCTTGACTATGTAGCGGTGAAGTTCCCGAGGTGGCCATTCGATAAATTCACGACCGCCGACCGCAAATTGGGAACACAGATGAAGGCAACTGGTGAAGTCATGGCTTTACACCGCAGCTTTGAGGGTGGAATCCAAAAGGCCGTCGATTCTTTGGAATTGAAAACGATTGGGCTGCAGCTATCATCACTGAAAAATAAAACCATTCCTGAACTTTGGGGAAAGCTTGCCGAAAAATCAGATGAACGAATCTTTGTCATTTTTGAAATGCTTAGAAAAAGCGTGACGATTGAAGAAATCCATGAAGCGACAGCCATAGATTATTTCTTCCTTAAATCCTTTGCTTCATTGATCCAAAGCGAAATGGAGATTGAAGCTAAGGCAATCGATCAGGTAACAAGGGAAGAACTTCAGTTATACAAGGAAAGGGGCTTTTCAGACCGCTATCTTGCTTCCGTATGGAAAGTAAATGAGATGGAAGTGAGAGCACACAGGAAATCACTGGGTGTTACGGCGGTTTACAAAACGGTTGATACATGTGCAGCCGAGTTCGAATCACATACAAACTATCACTATTCAACATATTTTGGTGAGAACGAACAGCAAAAAACGGATAAAAAGAAAGTCTTGATGATTGGCAGCGGCCCGATCCGCATCGGACAGGGAATAGAATTTGATTATTGTTCAGTTCACGGTGTTTATGCACTCCAGGATGAAAATGTTGAAACGATCATGATCAATAATAATCCGGAAACGGTAAGCACGGATTTTGCGACAGCAGATCGCCTTTATTTCGAACCGTTGACCCTTGAATATGTTCTTAATGTGATAGAAGCGGAAGACATAAAAGATGTAATCGTCCAGTTTGGCGGGCAGACTGCAATAAACCTTGCTAAAGGCCTGGAAGAATACGGTGTCAATTTGTTGGGGACATCCTTCGATACACTTGATCAATTAGAAGATCGTGATCGTTTTTATCAGCTTCTTCAAAAACTGGATATCCCCCATGTACCAGGTTCAATGGCTAATGGAGAAGAACAATTAATTTCCCGGGCAGAGGCCATCGGCTTTCCGGTACTCTTACGCCCATCCTATGTAATTGGCGGCCAGGGAATGGAAATCATCGGCTCCAAAGAAAGCTTGTTGAATAGAATGGCTAATGGAACGGCACTAGTCTATCCCGTGTTGATCGATTCCTATATTCCAGGGAAGGAAGCCGAAATCGATTTGATTGCTGATGGAAATGATGTTTATATTCCCATCATTGCCGAACATATAGAAAAAGCAGGCGTCCATTCAGGAGATAGCATGGCCTTATTGCCAGCTCATTCCTTAACGGATGATATTAAAGATAAAATGACCCATTATGCTAAAAAACTAGTTAGTGAACTTGGTTATAAAGGTCTTATGAACATCCAATTCGTGATCGAGGGAAATAGTGTATACGTATTGGAAGTGAATCCTCGTGCAAGTCGAACAATTCCAATCATCAGTAAAGTGACAGATGTAGCTTTGGTGCAAATAGCGACAAAAATATTGCTTGGGAAATATTCATTGTCGAATGCGTTCGAAAAAACGGGCTTAATGGATGAAATTCCATATGCAGTTGTCAAATATCCCGTATTCTCTACTTTTGCACTAAGCGGACTTGATTCGAAGGTAGGTCCGGAAATGAAATCAACAGGTGAAGGAATCGCCATCGGGGAAACGGTAAATGAAGCGTTGACAAAAGTGTTCCATGCTCAAAAAGCTAATCATACCACAGGCGTTTACCAATCAGAATCAGTTCAATTAAGTGAAGACCTGTTAGTGCAAATCAAAGAAGCAGGTTTGACATTGGGGAATTCAGATTTTGATAAATGGTTAAATGAAGGAAATGCTGCGGTCGTTTTGGCATATGGAACAACGGAGGAAGATAAGCAGCTAAGGTTACTTGCAGCGAAATACCGACTGCTTGCTTTTACGGAAGAAGAGACGTTCAAGGCCTATCTACAATCGGTGGATAATGCTGATCCAGGGGTTACCTCGCTTCAGGAATGGCTTGTACCATATACGAAAGGAGTGTCACACGTATGAGTTCAATGACGGCACCGACACAAGCGAAGATTTTAAATGGAAAAGATTTTTTGACCATGAAAGAGTCCACACCAACGGCAATTGCAGATTTGTTAAAGCTAGCGCAGACCATTAAAGGCAAATTGCAAGCAGGTGAAGAATATACGCCTTTAAAAGGGAAAACACTGGGGATGATCTTTGAAAAATCGTCTACCCGTACCCGTGTCTCTTTTGAAGTGGGCATGATGCAGCTTGGCGGGCACGCTTTGTTCCTAAGTGGCAATGACTTGCAAATTGGACGTGGTGAAACTATTTCCGATACTGCAAAAGTCCTTTCTGAATACATTGATGGCATCATGATTCGTACCTTCGAGCATGAAAAAATCCTGGAATTGTCAGAAAATGCTTCTATCCCAGTCATCAATGGGTTAACGGATCTTGCACATCCTTGTCAGGTACTTGCAGACTTCTTGACGATCATCGAGATAAAAGGGCAGTTAAAAGGCTTGAAGATGAGTTATATCGGTGATGGTAATAATGTTGCGAATTCATTGATGGTAGGCTGTGCAAAAATGGGAATGGATTTTTCCATTGGGTGTCCTGACGCCTACAAACCTGATGAAAAGGTCGTCGCCTATGCTAAAAAAGTGGCTGAAGAGACTGGCAGTGAAATTTTGGTGACAACCTCAGCTTCGGAAGCCATAAAAGATGCGGATATCGTCTATTCGGATGTTTGGACTTCCATGGGGCAGGAAATCGAGAATGGTATCCGCTTAGAAGCTTTTAAAGATTATCAAATCAATGGTGAGCTAGTAAAACTTGCTAAAGAAGATTATTTATTCATGCATTGCCTGCCTGCACATCGGGAGGAAGAGGTTACGGCTGAAGTCATCGATGGTCCTAATTCCGTCGTTTTCCACCAAGCCGGAAATCGCCTTCATGCCCAAAAGGCGGTCCTAGTGGACTTAATGTCTTAACCAAAAAAGCTTACCTCAGAGATCAGTCACTCAGTTTGTAGAAAAAAAGGTTTCGGAATGGTCTCATTCCGAAACCTTTTTGATTTTATTTGTAGCAGTTAGAGAATAATAACTGGATCAATACTTGGGCGTCCTACCTCTAAAACATATCTTCCATCAAGTTTAAATGAAAAAAGACACCAATTGTTGCCTTCATTTTACGAACCAAAAGGTTCGATGGTACCAGTTGATTTAAAGTAAATCATTTCAAATTGATCTCGCAGAATATAACCATGTATAGAAAAGCATCCCTATCACCTCAAGTTTTAATCCATTTTTTAAAACAAAAAGGACTGCAGGTAAAAGGATCTATCCTTAAGTTAAAACAAAGTTGATTGGAGTGGGTGTTCGAGATTCCTGCGGGAAAAGCGCGTCCAAGGGAGACCCCGCAGGCGCAATGGCGCCGAGGGAGGAAAGCGAGTGTCCTACGTTCCAATCGACGGTCAATTTTTAAAAACCTAAAAAGACGTCTGCTCAGAGAACAGACGCTTTTTAATTCAGCCGAATTTCCTGTATGTACCTAATTTTTCTGACATGAAAGGTAGGAACCTGGTAATAATAACAGGGAAAGCATGTAAAGGGGTGAGATCTATGGGGCAAAATCGTCAATTTAAGCCAGGACAGAAGGCACCGAATAATGGGACCTACGTAGAAATCGGTGAAACGGGCAGCACGGTTGTGAATCCGAAAATGGTAAAGCTTGATGCAGGGGATTCTTTTCCTGAAACATCCAATCATAATCGGATATGGACCTATAAGCGGAAGCCATGAAACATCTAAAAGCAGGAAAAAGGAATGGTCGCCATCCTTCTTCCTGCTTTTTTCTATTCAGCGGAATAACCGAATATATTCGAGATTTCCAAACAGCTGTTCCTTAAATAGACGCTTAAAGGATCTTCATAATGATCAGGAATGTTTTCGGTGAACCCAACGGCAGTGATTGCTCCCAACAATTCAGAATTATAATTAAAAACCGGAATGGACATGGAGGAAACGGAAGGTACAAGAGGCTCTTTGGCAAAAGCTATTTTGTATTTCCGAATTTCATCATATTCATTTGTTTCTTTAAGGAACGAGCCCGTAACATTACGATCTTTTTCAATCCATTCCGCCGTCAAGGAAGGATCCTGAAATACAGTGAATACCTTTCCGGAAGAGGATGATGGCGGAAGTCGCGTACCTAACTGTGCCCCTATGTTTAAGTTTTGATTGGAATTCCATATTTTTGCAGTGATTGGTCCATCATATGTCCAAACGGAAAAAAGGACCGTGCAGGAAGTATGGTGACTGATTTCCTGTAAATAAGGAGTTATTCTGCTCGTTACATCCTCATTTCCTATCGCTGCCATTCCGTATTGAATCAATTTGCTCCCAAGGTGATACATACCGGTTGTCTTATCGCGATATAGTAACTCCAGTTGAGTCAAAGTATTCAAATACTTATAGAGGTTACTTTTCGTTATCTCCGTTAATTCCTGAATATCAGAGAATCTTAAAGGAGTTCTTTGGGAAGCAAGTAAATCTATGATGCTCATCCCTATTTGTAATGATTGAATCGTCGAACCGGATTTTACGATTTCCATAAATCAATCTCCCTAATCTGTTTTAATTTAGGTCTAGTATATCAGAATATGTAAAATAAACATGAAATTCAGCAGAAAAAACCGCCGGATGCTTGAAGCTATCAATATACGTTCCTATTAAATGAATAACGAACTTTTTGATTCCGCAGTACTGATAATGGTGTAGATGATAACATTTGCACAAAAATTTGCAATACTTTCTTGACAATATTCCGAAAATTGAGTTATCATTTATATAAATAGTGAACAATGTTATCTATAAGTGAAATAGATAAGGTGTACAGTCATTCAAATTCTGGTTTGCGAAGCGAATCCAGCAGAATTAGGATGTTGGCATCAAAAAGAGGTTTTAAAAAAATCCAGATTAATAAAGGAGAATGAATATGAAATTAGTAACGTTCAGCAGTCAAGGATTTAAACGCATCGGTGCAATTTACCCGGAAAATGTAGTAGTTGACTTGAACTATGCCTATCAAGCGCTACTTGAAAGCGAAGGGAAACTTCGCAGTGAACAAATTGCCGACGCTTATGTCCCTGCGACAATGGAGGAGTTTTTACAGGGAGGGAATGAAAGCCTTTCCATCGCGCAAAAGGCTGCGGACTACGTTATTAACAATCGTGATTCCTTCAGACATCAATTGGTACATGAAATTGAAAATATAAAGCTTGAGGCCCCTGTCCAAAAGCCAAGCAAAATTATTTGTGTCGGCCATAATTACCGTGAACACATTGCTGAAATGGGCCGTGAACTGCCGCCATTCCCTGTAGTATTCGCAAAGTTCGCCAATACAGTTATCGGTCCCCAGGATGATATACCGTTTTTCCCAATCTCGGAACAACTGGATTATGAAGCCGAATTCGCTTTTGTTGTCGGACAAAGGGCACGTAATGTTTCAAAAGAAGATGCTCTTGATTATGTAGCTGGTTATACAATTGCGAATGATGTCACTTACCGTGATATCCAACGGCGTACACTTGAGTGGCTACAAGGGAAAACGGTTGAAGGAAGTGCTCCGATGGGGCCTTGGTTAGTCACTTCCGATGAACTGTCCGATCCATCGGGCTTGAATGTCCGATTAACGGTAAATGGTGAAGAACGCCAAAAAACGAATACATCCAACTTCGTATTCGATGTGAAGTATCTAGTTGAATTCTTATCGAACTTAATGACTCTTGAACCAGGTGACATCGTACTAACAGGAACACCGGGTGGGGTAGGAGTAGCCCGTGATCCACAAGTGTTCTTAAAAGATGGTGACGTTGTCAAAATCGAAATCGACAAAATAGGTTATCTTGAAAACCGTGTGAGACGTGTCGAGGAGGGAAAATAAAATGGCTTATCAGGAAATCGGGACATCAATCCAATCAGTGCAACAATCCATCGACCATATTCTTGAGACAACGGCAAACCTACCGGAAGAAACGATCCGATTTAAACCAGCTGAGGATGAATGGTCAATCATGCAGATACTTTCCCATTTAGCTGAAGCCATTCCTTATTGGTTAGGTGAAGTGGAAACTGTACTAGCGATGCCTGGAGCCGATTGGGGGCGTGGATTGCAAGATCCAGCCCGATTGGCGGCGGTTACCGATACTGACAAACTTGCTGTGGATGATGTCATGAAGCAAGTGGAGGAGCTTAAATATAAAGTGGAGAGCGGTCTCGGGAATTTAGATGAAGAAACACTATCCAAAGAATCGCCACACCGGAATTTCGCTAAATTCGGAAACAAACCAGTTTCTTATATAGTCGATCACTTCATCGATGAGCATGTTTCAGGACATTATGATCAAATTAAGCGAAATCTTTCTAAAATCCAGTGAGGCAAGATAAAAAAGAAAGTAGGGATTAATATGGCTGAAAAATCGGAATACATGAATAGTACAATCGTAAAAGATTTTACAAAGGATATTCAGCAGTATAACCTTGGGCCGCTGTGGGAAGCCATTCCCGCTCTGATGGACCATGAACCTAAACCCCATGCGCATGCTTATTTATGGAAAGAAGAGCTTTTGACAAAAAAATTGATGGAAGCGGCTGAAATCTTCACACCTGACCGAGGCGGGGAGCGCAGGGCGATTTATTTTCAAAACCCTGGCCTTACTTATCGCCAGCCTTGGGGATGGGCTTCGACAACACAAACGCTTTATGCAGCGGTCCAGCTATTGTTGCCAGGTGAAGTGGCCCCTTCCCACCGTCATTCCCAAAGTGCACTTCGTTTCATTACGAATGGTGAAGGTGCCTACTCCATCGTGCAGGGAGAAAGGATCTTCATGGAAGAAGGCGATTTTTTGATCACGCCCAAAAACTTATGGCATGGTCATGGACATGTTGGGGAAAAACCAATGATTTGGATGGATGCCCTTGATATCCCAACCATCTATTCCATAGGCGGCACTTTCTTTGAACCATATCCAGATCGGATTGAAACGCCTAAGCGGCCAGATAATTTTTCAGAGCTCCGTTATCAAGGCGGAATGGTTCGTCCAGTATCCGACCGTTATTCACAAGTGGCACCGCTTGCCAACTACAAGTGGAAGGGCACCAAAGCAGCGATAGAAGGATTGATGAACTTCGAACCGGATCCATATGAAGGTTTTGCCGTGGAATATATCAATCCATCAAATGGCCAAACGGCCAATCCGACGATGGGGGCATGGATGCAGAAACTTCCTAAAGGTTTCCATACGAAAGCCCATCGCCATACCCATTCCACGATTTATCAAGTGCACCAAGGATCAGGCTATACGGTCATTAATGGCGTGCGTTTTGACTGGTCCAAGGGAGATTATTTCGTCGTTCCGAATTGGGCATGGCATGAGCACGTTGCAGAAGCGGATTCTTACTTATTCTCGGTAAACGACCTACCAATAATGGAAAGATTCGATTTGGAACAGCAACAAGAATTAGACACAAACAATGGGTACCAAAAGGTTGAAAGTGAATTCAATCCTGTTTTGGTTTGAAAATAATCGGTTTGGAATCTTCAGCTAAGATACTAGTGAATAGATGAATGCCATTCGAATGAAAACGCTTACTGTGGTAGTGGTCCGCAACTTTGGCTAGAAGCAACTAATATAGGGGGAATTGATGATGAACACAGAAAAAAAACCATTCATCGTTATTGGTGGGGGAATTGGCGGATTGGCAACTGCTTTAGGAATCGCAGAAACAAAACAGTATGTAAAAGTCCTAGAACAAGCTCCCGAATTTGGGGAAATAGGTGCAGGGATTCAGCTTGCAGCAAATGCCACCAACGTATTGCAGCGTTTGGGTGTCATGGATAAAATCAATGATATTGCAGTATTTCCAAAAAGATTGGTGCTGATGGACGCCTTTTCCGGAAAAGAGCTTTCCGCTTTGGATTTAGGTGATGTTTATAAAGAAAGATATGGAGCTCCGTATGTTGTTTTGCATCGTTCCGATTTGCATAAAGTATTGGCTGAAGCCTGTGAAAAGAACCCGTATATCGAACTGGTCACGAATCAAACCATTATTGAGACAGTAGAGTATGAAGGTGAAGTGACGGTTACTTCTGCCAACGGGTCCCAACATTCAGGAACTGCTGTCATTGGAGCCGATGGATTATGGTCCAAGGCACGGAAACTTTTTGTGGAAGATCAGCCGGTCTGCTCTCAATATGTTGCATACAGGGGAGCGATCCCGATGGAGGAGGTTACGAGCCATGGGGATTTAGATGATGTATACATGTGGATTGGGCCAGACCTTCATCTTGTTCAATATCCGGTTAGAAGGGGAGAACTTTATAACCAAGTAGTGGTTTTCAAAAGTTCTCAATATACGGAAGAAAACGAAAAAACAGATCAATGGGGAACACCGGAAGAAATGGACCGTGTATTTGCCGGGACTTGTGAGCTTGTTCAGAATGCGATTTCATTCATTCAAAGACAACGCCGCTGGCCGATGTATGACCGTTTACCAATTGATAATTGGACAAAAGGAAGAATTACGCTTATGGGCGATGCGGCACATCCGATGCTTCAATACTTGGCACAAGGCGCTTGCCAGGCTTTAGAAGATGCAGCTTATTTGTCTGATATGCTCCATAAGCATGGGAATGACATTGAACAGGCATTTTTGGAATATCAGGAGGAACGCATTCCTCGTACGGCTAATGTTCAAACGAGTGCTAGAATGTGGGGGGAAATCATTCACAATACGACCGATGCAGGCATTCTGCTCCGAGATACGATCCTTGCAGGTCGGACGGATAGGGATTTCCAATTCGTCGATGAATTTCATGGTTACAATAAAACGGCCGTGAAAGCATAAACCATTTTTTTCATCCATAAAGGAATTTATCCATGTTAAATGGGTCTGCCTTTCTTCTATATGAAGAAAGGCTTTTTCCGTTTATTTTCCAAACTACTGCATTTCTTATAACTTTCCTTTACATGGGGAGAATTAGAAGTATAATGAAAATATAAAGGTCAAAATTGGTCAAACCCAGTGGGGATTCGTTCATGATATAGATGAATGGGAGGTTTCAAGATGGATATTAATAAAATGACGGAGAGAACCCAACAGGCATTCACTGGCGGTCAGGAACTAGCCAATGAAAGAGGGAATCCCGAGCTGACGGAGCTTCATTTATTAAAGGCCTTAATGGAACAGGATGAAAGTTTATTAATCAGGATTTTATCGGAATCTGGTAAATCGGTGAATCTATTTGATATAGAGCTGAATAAGGAATTGGATGGATTACCGGAAGTGAGCGGGGGTGTTTCCCAGGTTTACATGTCATCCTCCCTACAGCAAGTTCTGACGGCTGCCGAAAAGGAAATGCAGATGTGGGAGGATGAATACTTATCTGTCGAGCATATACTGCTTGCGTCTTTGCAAGTCAATAGAACGAATGTAAACAGGCTATTTTCATCATATGGAATTGATTATGATAAAGCAAAACGGGTTATAAGCGATATAAGGGGGAATCAGCGAGTGACTAGTCAAAATCCTGAAAGCACTTATGAAGTACTGAAAAAATACGGCAGAGATCTCGTTGCTGAGGTTAAATCGGGTAAGGTCGATCCAGTAATCGGTCGAGATACGGAAATCCGTAACGTCATCCGGATCCTTTCACGGAAAACGAAAAATAATCCTGTATTAATAGGAGAACCTGGAGTAGGTAAAACAGCGATTGTCGAGGGGTTGGCTCAAAGGATCGTCAGGAAGGATGTGCCGGAAGGTTTAAAGGATAAGACCGTTTTTTCACTCGATATGAGTGCACTTGTCGCAGGGGCCAAATTCCGAGGTGAATTTGAGGAACGCCTAAAAGCGGTGTTGAATGAGATCAAGAAGAGTGATGGGAAAATTCTCTTATTCATTGATGAATTGCATACAATTGTCGGTGCAGGAAGAACGGATGGCGCCCTTGATGCCGGAAATATGTTAAAGCCGATGCTTGCGCGCGGTGAGCTGCATTGTATCGGTGCAACGACCCTTGATGAATATCGGCAATATATTGAAAAGGATCCGGCTTTGGAACGCCGTTTCCAACAGGTTCTGGTTCCTGAACCGGATGTTGAAGATACGATTTCAATTTTGCGGGGATTAAAGGAACGGTTTGAAATTCATCATGGCGTCAGGATACATGATCGGGCGATCGTTGCAGCCTCTGTCCTTTCGAACCGATATATAACGGAGCGGTTTTTACCGGATAAAGCGATTGATCTTGTGGATGAAGCATGTGCGATGATCCGCATGGAAATCGACTCCATGCCATCCGAGTTGGATGAAATCACGAGAAAAGTCATGCAACTAGAAATTGAAGAAGCGGCCCTGAAAAATGAAGACGACCCTCAAAGCAAAGCAAGGCTGGAAGTGCTTCAAAAAGAACTATCAGAACTTCAGGATCAAGCGAATAGCATGAAATCCAAGTGGCAAATGGAGAAATCAGCGCTTCAAAAGGTGCAGGACAAACGTGAAGAGCTTGAGAAACTGCGTCATGAACTGGAACAGGCAGAGAATGACTATGACCTTAACCGGGCAGCTGAACTTCGGCATGGAAGGATTCCGCAGCTTCAAAAAGAATTGGAAGCAATGGAAGACGAATTGGAAAAGGAAAAACAGGAATCACGATTGCTTCGCCAGGAAGTGACGGAGGAGGAAATTGCCTCGATTGTGGCAAGGTGGACAGGGATTCCGGTAAGCAAGCTGGTGGAAAGTGAAAGGGAGAAGCTGCTTCGCCTATCAGATATCCTGCATGAACGCGTAATCGGTCAAGGAGAAGCGGTGGAACTCGTATCCGATGCTGTTTTAAGAGCAAGGGCTGGAATAAAAGATCCAAACAGACCAATCGGTTCATTCATTTTTCTTGGGCCGACTGGTGTCGGTAAAACCGAATTGGTAAAAGCTTTGGCAGAAACATTATTCGATAGTGAGGAACATATGATTCGAATTGATATGTCGGAATATATGGAGAAACATTCCGTGTCCCGACTTGTTGGTGCACCTCCCGGTTATGTTGGATTTGAGGAAGGCGGCCAGCTTACGGAGGCTGTAAGGAGAAACCCATACTCAGTCATATTACTGGACGAAATTGAAAAGGCGCATCCTGAAGTCTTCAATATTTTATTGCAAATGTTGGATGATGGAAGAATAACAGACTCCCAAGGCAGGACAATCAACTGTAAAAATACGGTCATCATCATGACTTCCAATATCGGTTCCCATTTCTTATTGCAATCCAACCGGGTGGATGGTGGCATTGAAGAAGAAATAAAAGATCAGGTCTTTAAAGAATTAAGAGGGCATTTCCGTCCGGAGTTTTTGAATCGAGTTGATGACATTGTTTTATTCAAACCTCTGACGAAACATGAAATCGTTGAAATCGTAGATAAAATGGTTCATCAATTACAAGTGAGGTTAACTGAACAAAATATAGTCCTCAACGTCACAGAAGCGGCTAAGGAATTCATTGCGGACCAGGGATATGATCCGGTATATGGAGCTAGACCGCTGAAGCGATTCATCCAAAAGCATCTCGAAACGAAAATCGCTCGTAAAATCATAGCTGGGACTGTTAAGCTTAAAGAAGGAATTACGATTGATTATGACCATGATGAATTGGTCCTTAAATAAAAACGTTAATATGCAGTTTAT
The DNA here is from genome assembly GCF_056279465.1 of Peribacillus sp. TE19612. Taxonomy (NCBI): domain Bacteria; kingdom Bacillati; phylum Bacillota; class Bacilli; order Caryophanales; family Bacillaceae; genus Peribacillus; species Peribacillus sp. TE19612. The sequence continues at coordinate 446,000 of NZ_JBWCCL010000003.1, forward strand.
CCGTATCCAAAGTACGGTATAACAAAAAGGACATCCTAAAAAGGATGTCCTCTTTTGCTTCTTAATGTTGATGGGAGTCTTTAGCTGGCCCGGCAGGCATGATAGCTGGGATGATACAAATCAGGATAGCAGCAGCCAATCCTAGAATAGTTCCCTGCGCAGCATCGTATGAAACTCCGATCATGGAAGAAACAACATATACAGTCATATGCACTAATAAGAATGTCCAAAAAATTGTCCAAGCATAACGCATCGAATTTCACCTCATTCCACTACATTCATTTTTATCTTACCATAATTAATATACAGTTAAAACGTGTTTTTAATAATAACCTTTAAATAATTCAATACATTAAATCATAAGAGAAATTTTTTGGCAGACAAGCTGGTTCAAAACTTCAAAAGGGAAATCATCGGGGGAATAAAAACAAAAATCGTCCCTGCTTGGTTAATTTAAGATAAGAAGTTAGGCGTTTCCACTGACCCTTTCTATTTTTCGTCATAAATTAATATAGTAGTAGTAATATTCCTTAAAGGAGTTTGAACGATGGAACAACGAACTTTTCAAATTGATGACCAATGGAATATCATCTATTATCCAGAGCGGCCCAGTGGTTTTTCCGTAATGGTAATTGGAGACCGTAGTCATTTTGTCGAAAAAGACAGCAGCTTTTGGCTGCAGCATCCAGGCAGGCTGCAGATATTGGAATATTTAAAGGAATACGGATACACGCTATTTTCTTCCAATTTTCACGGGGCCAACTGGGGCAGTCCTAAAGCACTGGACCTTTCCCTTAACCTATATATTCTTTTCATGAAAAAAGAAATAGTCAATCAAAGGGTTCATATATTGGCAGAGGGGACAGGCGCACTACTTGCCCTAAAGCTAATGAATGAACTTGGAAATAAAATTCGGTCTGTCGTATTGATCGATCCGGTTTTTTCCTTGAAAGCACAACTGGAAAAAGAAAAGGAAAATAAGTTCTTCTATAAAAAATGGCTGTCAGAGGTTGCTGCTGCATATGAGCTCGATCCGGCAGAATGTGAACAGCATATCCTGGACACTGAAGATTCAGTTATCGCAGAGAATATCCCCATGAAAGTGATTCAGGTTTTTGGAAGCTTACGGAAAGAGCAAGCCTCCCTTTATCGGCAAATACAGCTGGCCAGAAAAGCAGACTTGCAGCTGACGTATATATTGCCCGAAAAACGTTATAAAATCCCCTATCAAATACAAAAGTTCTTCAATGAGAATGAAGAGATTTTATGAGAAGAGATATATTTTCACAATAGTTTGCATACGATACAGCATCTAAAAAAACTAGACGTGCCGGGTGAAGTGGGCTTGATGGCATACGAGGAGGCTGTATTTATGCAAACAAACATTGTCATAGGCACTTATCGATTTGTGGGCTTCTATGTGACTCAATATTTTTTGAACCAAGGGAAAGAAGTAATCGGAATCGATTGGGATGATTCCGAAGCAAATCAATATATTATGGAAGAAAAAGAATTTGAAATAGGAAGGAATTCAAATTATATATACTTTCCGATAAATAAACTTAAATTATTGGATATTTCACAGCAGGACACGGTGTTCATCTCTTGTTACGATATTCAAAGCGGCAAAATGGACAAAATCGATTTTCTGATAGGCGAAATCGTTTCCTTCATTGAGAAATTTAAAAATGGCAAGAATGAAACGCCCAATTTCGTTCTTTTCATGCCCATTGAAAAAGATGTCAGTATATTTCATTCCATATTAAGCTCGATTCGTGAAATCGATTCTGCAAAAATCATATTTTTACCGACGATTTATGGACCTTGGCAATCGGAAGGCATGAGCTTTGAAGCTGGAATCAATCAGCTTGGGCAGTCTGATATCAAAGCGGCAATTGCTGCCGAATATACCTTTGATGCTCTCTATATCACTGATTTTGTTCATGCCTTGGAAGTGGTGCTAACCTCAAGTTCCGATAGGGACATCCAATTGTGCAGCTCTATTGATGATCATTGGAATGAATGTGCCAAGCTAATATTTGGTGAAAGCATGGATTCATTCACTCCCCAACAATCAACAACTAAAATCAATAAAGGAACAATATTTGAAGTGCAATGCAAAATGGAACCGGAAGAAGGCATTGCATTACAAAAAAAACATAATAAACGATTAAACTTACTTAAAAAGTGGAGAAAGCGTGATTAAACAAATAATTTCGTTATTTGAGAAGAACAAAACGGTATATTTGCCTCTAATCTATATGTCTTGTACTATAATGTACAAGGATAGGAAGAACATCAAAAGATATCCATGATTTTATATGTGCGCCCTTTACGAAAGGGTCCTGTGGAATTATGATATTATTTGGGCATCACAAATCAATTGATGAATATTCAAAAGATAGGGGGGAAACGCGAATGAGTTCAGATAAAACTCTTGAATTTATGGGAATCGCCATGAAATACTTCCCAGAGGCTAAAGCGAAGCTTGAGGCAAGCGGGATTCCATTTTCAATGGAGATGGCAGAGCCATTCATGGAGCTCTTTAAAAGCGTAATGCAAGAAGCCTATGAGCTTGGCAAACAAGATGCTCAGCGTTAATTAAAGGCAGGCTGTCCCGATAAAGGGCAGCCTTGATTTTTTTATTCTTTTTTCAAGAACTTGGCGATCAATGGGTTCAGATTGATTTTATCAATGGTCGGTTTGTATTGACTGTATAAGCCCATCAATGTTTCAACGCTCGCCATCAATTGCAAGTAATCAACCTCCGATTCCTCTTGCTCCGGTTCGGGTTTCCTGCCAAACATCAAATTCGAAAAATGATCATCCGGGTTTCTTTCGCGGTTGCGATTGAAGATATCCATAATGAGTCCTCCTTTACTCCTTTTATTTATAATGTATGTCCCTGAATTTCCCCTGGCATAGGCGCTTGACCGGCTTCCGAAAGAGATTTCTTTAGCTTTTAAAACTGTTAACTCTTGCAAGGAAGTCTTTTTTTATATAAAATTAGTACCAGGTAATAATAGATGATTATAATAACTCATTAAAATATAAGGGGATGGCAAGATGAATGCTGGAATACTAGGGCTTGGCCGCTACTTACCCGACAAAATCGTTACAAATGCGGATTTAGAAAAAATTATGGACACTTCTGACGAGTGGATCCGGACCAGGACGGGTATTGAGGAAAGAAGAATTGCAAATGATGATATTGATACTTCAGATATGGCTTATGAAGCCGCAAAGGCTGCATTGAAAAATGCGGAAATTTCGGCTGAAGAGATAGATATGATTCTTGTGGCTACCGTTACACCTGATCAGTCGTTTCCTTCTGTCGCTTGCATGATTCAAGAGAAATTGGGAGCGATGAAGGCAGCTGCAATGGATGTAAGTGCGGCATGTGCCGGATTTATGTATGCAATGATCACGGCACAGCAGTTTATTAAGACAGGTGCATATAAGCATGTGTTGATTGTCGGTGTTGAAAAACTTTCGAAAGTAACCAATTGGGAAGACCGTAATACTGCTGTCCTTTTTGGTGACGGAGCGGGTGCAGCTGTACTTGGACCTGTATCTGATGGCAAAGGGGTCCTTTCCTTTGAATTAGGCGCAGATGGAACTGGCGGGAAGCACTTATTACAGGAAGGAGATTTCATTCATATGAATGGACGTGAAGTATTTAAATTTGCTGTCCGTCAGATGGGGGAATCCAGCCTGGGTGTATTGGACAAAGCTGGTTTGACAAAGGAAGATGTGGATCTGCTTGTTCCGCATCAAGCAAACATACGCATAATGGAAGCCTCAAGGGAACGCCTGGGTCTCCCGCTTGAAAAAATGACAAAAACGGTTCATAAATATGGAAATACTTCATCAGCGTCCATTCCAATGGCCCTTGTGGAAGAAATGGAAGCGGGAAGAATCAAGGACAATGACTTAATCGTCATGGTTGGTTTTGGCGGTGGCCTTACATGGGGAGCGATCGCTCTTAGGTGGGGTAAATAAAAGAAGAAACAAATCGTAAGAGCTTTAAAAATAGGAAGGAGCCATTTTCAATGACTAATCGTCGTGTAGTTGTAACAGGTATTGGAGCAATCTCTCCAGTTGGTAATGATGCAGAAACTGGATGGAAGAATATAATCGAGGGGAAATCGGGAATAGGGCCTTTAACTCGTTTGAATGCTGAAGAATATCCCGTTAAAGTGGCTGCTGAAATCAAGGACTTTGATATAGAAACATATATAAATCGTAAAGAAGCACGCAAAATGGACCGTTTTACCCATTATGCAATTGCAGCTTCCGTTATGGCATATAATGATAGCAAGCTGGAAATAACCGATGAAAATGCTGCACGTGTCGGGGTCTGGATCGGTTCGGGTATCGGCGGGCTGGAGACACTTGAAACACAGCATGAAAACTTTTTAAACAGGGGATATAAACGGGTTAGCCCATTTTTCGTTCCAATGATGATACCGGACATGGCAGCCGGCCAGGTTTCTATCTTACTGGGTGCAAAAGGAATCAATTCATGTACGGTAACAGCCTGTGCAACAGGAACAAACTCAATCGGTGATGCGTTTAAAGCCATTCAACGGGGCGATGCCGATGTCATGATTACAGGCGGGGCCGAAGCGCCAATCACAAAAATGTCGGTTGCAGGCTTCTGTGCAAATACGGCTTTATCGACAAATCCTGATCCACAAACCGCTAGCCGTCCTTTCGATCTTAACCGTGATGGTTTTGTAATAGGTGAAGGAGCTGGAATTATCGTTCTGGAAGACCTTGAACATGCATTGAATAGAGGAGCCAAGATTTATGCTGAAATAGCTGGTTATGGCTCAACTGGAGATGCCTTCCATATTACCGCTCCGGCACCAGGTGGAGAAGGCGGGGCAAGAGCCATGAAAATTGCAATTGAGGATGCAGGTTTGAATCCTGAAGACATCCAATATGTGAATGCCCACGGAACGAGCACGCCATACAATGACAAATACGAAACGATGGCAGTCAAAGAAGTCTTTGGCGACCATGCTAATAAACTTGCGATAAGTTCCACTAAATCAATGACGGGCCATATGCTAGGGGCAGCAGGCGGTGTGGAAGCAATATTCACGATTCAGGCAATCAGGGACAGCATTTTGCCTCCAACCATCAATATTGAAACACCAGACCCTGAGTGTGATTTGGACTATGTCCCGAATCAAGCAAGGAAGGGCGAAATCAATGCAGCCATCAGCAATTCACTTGGATTCGGTGGACATAACGCTACGATTCTTTTCAAGAAATATCAATAAGTTTTGAAGGAAGAGCAGATCTTTTGGGATCTGCTCTTTTTTATGTTGAAGGGAAAAGGGATATATTGTGTCATCCGCCTTCATTAAATCATACGATAGTCAATAGAAGCGGAGGTGTATGGGGAAATGGGAGTCATTTCAACCAATGAATGGATGAGGAAGGATTTCAACCGGCCGATCCAGATGATGGAAAGACTTAAAAGCACTTTCAACGATACCCTTGATGCGGATATGATTTATCATCATTTATTGAAGCATGGCATGTATTCTCCGAATCAAAAAACTAAACTCACATGGGAAGACTTGCAAGAAAACGATGTATGGGAAAAAACACAAAGCTTGTTTACAGCTTATAAGAAGCTATGGGGAGGGCCAGATGTTCCCATATATATTTTCCCGCTCATGTCTACAGGGATGTGGAATAAAAAAGTTGAAACGAAGTCAGGGTTGGCCTTTAAAGATAAACTATTCCTTTTTTACGGAAAGGGGATAGCCGAAAAGGAAATGGAGGCCCTGTTGATTCATGAATACCATCATGTTTGCCGTCTGCATCATTTGAAAAAGGACCAAAAAGAATTCACTCTCCTTGATACGATGATCATGGAAGGACTGGCGGAAAGAACGGTGGGAAAATATTTAGGAACAAAATATTTAGCGAATTGGACTAAGTTATATCAGGAAGATAAACTACGAGAATATTGGAGAAAGCATTTAGAGGAAAAGCACACGATAAAACGTACAGATCCTCTTCATGATGTACTTCTGCTTGGGTCGAAAGGATATCCATATATGCTTGGATACTGTAGTGGCTATTACCTGGTGAAAAATTTTGAAAAACTCTCCGTGAAAAGATCATTCATTATTCAATCTGAAGAATTCTTATCAAAATAGAGCTAATATATACGTTCTTTTTTTCTTAATCTGTTTTCTAGAATAGGAATAAATTGTATGGTTACTGCCTATACTGATTGACAAACAGAAATTTGTTTAAGTGAGGGATGAATGATGCTATATCTTCATGATGTATGGGTTAACTGGTTTGAAGGAGAAGAAAACGGCTATAATATTTGTCATTTTCATGAATGGAGGAAAGATGACGGGATCGAACTACTAGATCAAGTTCCTTTGTTGAAAGTGTCATCAACATTGTTCCACTACATAGAAAACGACTTGTCAGAATTACCTAAGCCATTGCTGAATGATGTTTATCAAAAAGCATATGCAAGGAAAAATCATGAGCGAATTCAGCTTGACTATTGTTTTATCGTGACTGACGGAAATGGAATTTTAGCTGTTGATACGATAGGTTATCATATTCCGATTAGGAAAAGCAGAATAATTCCCCGGCAGGAACAAATTGTTTATGACATGATAGAAAACCATGATGAGATGGATTACACCTTTACTGAAAAACCTACATCTGAGAAAGAATATCATATTTTGTCGCCGTCTCCCTTATTCATGAACGGTTTGACAAGAAAAGAAAGACAGCTTAAGCAATTGCTATTCATGGCCATGGACCAATTATTCACGGCGAAAAACACTGCTGAAATCCGCTATTGGTACACAGAATGGGCCCCTGAGAAATATGAAAGCATTCAAGAAATGGATTTTCAGATAGCTTGGCTTGAGTTATATGAAGAAATGAAGGAAGGCTGGTCAGAGAAGCACCTTCAACTTTGTGAAAATCTTGTGAAGGGGCAGCCTTTTTTTGAAAAGCTTTGGCAAGTGGAGGCTGGCGATAGCCCATCGATTTTATGAACAAAAAAGACGATCCGTTAGGATAAGTCAGACTGTAGGCAGACTTGATCTGACCCAATAAAGTTAGACATATAATTTAAGCAGCTTCTAAGACCTGAGTTCGGTATTCTATCGGACTCAGGTCTTTTAATTTTACCTT